>CAMKJU010000088.1 GCA_946413265.1 uncultured Lentisphaerota bacterium | reverse complement strand
GGAGCTCATCGCGCAGTACGAGAAGTCGCCGCGCGGCATCTACGGCGGCGCGGCCGGCTACTTCAGCTTCACGGGCGACATGGACTTCGCCATCGTCATCCGCACGATGATCCTCGACGGCACGCGTCTCACGATGCGCGCCGGCGCCGGCATCGTGGCGGACTCCGACCCCGTCAAGGAATACAACGAAACCGTCAACAAATCCAAGGCCGTGTTCGAGGCCGCCAAATTCGCGGAGACGTTATGATACTCATGATCGACAACTACGACTCGTTCACCTACAACCTCGTCCAGTACTTCCGGGGACTGGGCGCGGAGATGGACGTGGTGCGCAACGACAAAATCGACGTGGACGGGATCCGGGCGCTCAAGCCCCAGGCGCTCGTCCTCTCCCCCGGCCCCGGCAACCCCGACTCCGCCGGCGTCACGCTCGCCGCCATCAAGGCGTTCTCGGGCGAGCTGCCGCTCTTCGGCATCTGCCTCGGACACCAGTCCATCGCGCAGGCGTTCGGCGCGCGGATCGTCCACGCGAAACGCCTCATGCACGGCAAGACCTCACCCGTCCATCACGACGGGAAGGGCGTGTTCCGCGACATCCCGCAGGAGTTCGCCGCGATGCGCTACCATTCGCTCGCGGTCGACCCCGCCACGCTCCCCGCCGAGCTCCTCGTGAGCGCCACGGCGTCGGATGACGGCGAGGTGATGGGCATCCGCCACGCGACGTTGCCGATTGAGGGCGTGCAGTACCATCCCGAATCGATCGGCACGCCCACGGGCATGCAGCAGCTCAAGAACTTCCTGGAGGGCCTCGCATGAACACGCAGGAGACGTTCGCCCGCATCATGGGCGGGCAGATGACGACGGACGAGATCAAGGAGGTCCTCACCGCCTACCACGAGAAGGGCGTGACGGCGGACGACCTCATGGCCGCCGCGTCCGCGATGCGCGCCGCCGGCGTACACGTGGCGTGCGAGAACCCCGACGCAGTGGACATCGTCGGCACGGGCGGCGACTTCGCCGGCACGTTCAACGTGTCCACGACGGCCGCGTTCATCGCGGCGGGCGCGGGCGTGACGATCGCGAAGCACGGCAACCGCGCCGCGACCTCGAAGTGCGGCACGGCCGACGTGCTGGAGGCGCTCGGCTATGACCTCAACACGCCGCCGGAGGCGGTCGCGGAGGGTATCCGCGCGAACGGGATCGGTTTCCTCTTCGCGCGCAACCTCCACCCCGCGATGCGGTTCGTGGCGCCCGCGCGGCGCGAGCTGAAGTTCAAGACGATCTTCAACTACCTCGGCCCGCTCACCAACCCCGCCGGCGTGAAGCAGCACGTGATCGGCGTCGCCGACCCGGCGCTCCTGCGCACGTTCGCCGAGACGCTCGACCGTCTCGGCTCGCGCAGCGCGCTCATCGTGTGCGGGAACGACGGCATGGACGAGATCTCGACGGACGGCGTGACGCGCTTCGCAATGCTCCGTGACGGCATCGTGAGCGAGGGCGAGTTCGACGTGTCGCGTCTCTGCGGCGCGAGCTATCCCGCCCAGGCGATCGCCGGCGGCGCGCCCGAGGAGAACGCGATGATCCTGCGCGGCATCCTCGGCGGCGGCCTGCGCGGCGCGTACCGTCTCGCGGCCGTGATCAACGCGGCGGCGGCGATCTGGATGGCGGACCGCGCGCGCAGTCTCAAGGAGGGCATTGCCGTGGCGGAGGAGTCGATCGACTCCGGCGCGGCGCGCGCGAAGCTCGAGAAGTTCCTCGGCGCGGGCGGACGTCCCGCAGGCGGCAACATCCTCGCGGACCTCACCGAACGCCGTCGGCGCGACGCCGAGAAGGCGTCGACGACGCGCGACTTCGCGGCGGCGTTCCGCGGCCCCGGCATCCACGTGATCGCCGAACTGAAGAAGGCGAGCCCGTCGAAGGGCGTGATCCGTCCGTACTTCCGCGCGGCGGAGCTGGCGGAGGAGCTGTCGGGGGCGGGGGCGTCCGCGCTCTCCGTGCTCGCCGAGCCCCACCGCTTCCTCGGCGGCGAGGACAACGTGCGGCGCGCGCGCGAGGCGAGCGACCTGCCGATCCTGTTCAAGGACTTCGTCTCCACGGACTTCCAGATCCTCCGCGCGCGCGCGGCCGGGGCGGACGCGGTGCTGCTCATCGCGGCCGTTTTGGACGACGACGCGCTCGCGTCGCGGCTTCGGTACGCGCGGTCGCTCGGCATGGAGGCGCTCGTCGAGACGCACACCGCCGAGGAGATCCGCCGCGCCGCGGCTGTCGGCGCGAAGGTGATCGGCGTCAACTGCCGCGACCTCAAGACGTTCCACACCGACCCCGCCATCACCGCCGGGTTGCTCGCGCAGATCCCTGACGGCGTGGTGAAGATCGCCGAAAGCGGCATCCGGGGTGCGGACGACATCCACACCCTCCGCGCGGCGGGCGCGGACGGTTTCCTGATCGGAGAGACATTGATGCGGGCCGAACGCCCGGGAGAAAAATTGAAGGAGCTCATGAAATGAAAAAAGGACACTACGGACAATACGGCGGTCAGTACATCGCCGAAACGCTGATGACGCCGCTGCGCGAACTCGAGGCGGCGTACAACGAGGCCAAGGCCGACCCCACGTTCCAGGCGGAGTTCCAGGAGATTCTCCGCGACTACGTGGGGCGCGAGTCGCCCCTCACGTACGCGCGGCGTCTTTCGGAACACCTCGGCGGCGCGCGGATCGTGTTGAAGCGCGAGGACCTCAACCACACCGGCGCGCACAAGGTGAACAACACGATCGGGCAGGCCCTGCTCGCCCGGCGGATGGGCAAGAAGCGCCTCATCGCGGAGACGGGTGCGGGTATGCACGGCGTGGCCACCGCGACCGTGGCTGCGCTATTCGGAATGCCCTGCGAGGTGTACATGGGCGCCACGGACGTGGCGCGCCAGGCGCCGAACGTCGCGCGCATGCAGATGCTTGGCGCGACGGTCCATCCCATCGAGGAGGGCAGCGCCACGCTGAAGGACGCGATGAACGAGGCGATTCGCGACTGGATCACGAACTGCGACGACACGTTCTACGTGATCGGCACGGTGGCGGGTCCGCATCCGTATCCCACGATGGTGCGCGACTTCCAGAGCGTGATCGGCGTGGAGGCGCGCCGGCAGATGCTCGAGAAGTACGGCAAGCTCCCCGACCAGGCGATCGCCTGCGTGGGCGGCGGGTCGAACGCGATGGGACTCTTCGCCGGCTTCATCGACGACCCGGGCGTGAAGCTCGTGGGCGTGGAGGCGGGCGGGAAGGGCATCGCCACGGGCGAGCACGCCGCGTCGATCTGCGGCGGACGCGTGGGCGTGCTGCACGGGTCGAAGACCTACCTGCTCCAGACCGACAGCGGACAGATCCTCGATACGTATTCCGTCTCCGCCGGCCTCGACTACCCCGGCGTGGGACCCGAGCACGCGTACCTCGCGGACACCGGCCGCGCCGAGTACGTGCCGATCAACGACGACGAGGCGATCGCCGCCTTCGACGCGCTCTGCCGCTTCGAGGGCATCATCCCAGCGCTCGAGTCGAGCCACGCCCTCGCGGAGGCCATCAAGCGCGCGCCGACACTCCCGAAGGAGGCGATCCTGCTCGTCAACCTCTCCGGCCGCGGCGACAAGGACATGGACAACGTCATGGAGTGGAAGAAGCGAAGGATCTAGCCGCTCTAGAACGCCTAGAACGCCTAGATGTTCTAGCCTTTCTAGAAATGCTAGATTTCCTAGAATCTCTAGAAAGCTTTTGCAATCGTCAACCTCTAGTAAAAGAAGGAATTGAAAATGAACCGAATCCAGAAATGCTTTGAACGAACGCGGGCGGCGGGCCGCCCGGCTTTTATCGCCTACCTCACGATGGGCTACCCGAACCTCGCCGCGAGCGAGGAGGCCGCCGACACGCTGCTCGCGAACGGCGCGGACATCCTCGAACTCGGCGTGCCGTTCTCGGATCCCGTCGCCGACGGCGCCGTGATCCGCACGGCCGCCTACGCTGCGCTTGAACAGGGCGTCACGCTCGCGGACATCCTCGCGCTCGCGGGGCGTCTCCGCGCGAAACACCCCGATGCCCCGCTCGTGGTGTTCAGCTACTACAACGTGATCTACAGCTACGGGCTCGAGAAGTTCGCCGCCGATGCGGAAGCGGCCGGCGTGGACGCCGTCCTCTCCGTGGACCTGCCGCTCGAGGAACGCGATGAGCTGCTCGACGTGTTGCGTCCGCACGGCCTCACCTTCGTGCCGCTCATCGCGCCCACCACGTCCATTGAGCGCACCATCGAGGCGGCAAAGGGACTGGAGGACAGCTTCCTCTACGTCATCACCGTGAAGGGCATTACGGGCGCACGCGCCGAACTTCCGCCGGAGTTGAAGGAACGCCTCGCCACCATTCGTGCGGCTGTGAACATGCCCATCGCCGCCGGTTTTGGCATCTCCACCAAGGAGCAAGTCAAGGTGATCGGCGAAGTGGCCGATGGCTTCATCGTCGGCTCCGCACTCGTCAAGATGCTCGCCAAGGACGGCAAGATCCATCCAGAAGAGCTGTCGTTTTGACCGCCCAAAAGCGCGTCCCTTCCGATGGGGTAAATCGCGCGGGAGGGATCGCGCTTGTCGCGGCCTATTCGGGGAAGCTCCTGCCGCTTCCTGAACGTGTTCGGATGGTTGTGGCTCTTGTGTCCAAGGCATTGAATATGTTATACTTCCGCCGTTCTGCACAAAAAGGAATATGCCAAAATAATGAATTGACAGAAAGGAACATGAACATGCAAAAGAACATCAAGATGATTGGAGCGGCAGTTGCGTTTGCAATGGGCCTCTCGTGCGTTGTTCCCGCCCGGGCGGCGGATGCCGCGTTTGAGGCGGATTCCGCAAAACTCGCGGCGCTGCTCGCCGAACCGCAGAAAGGCGACAGGCTTTTGTGGATGCGGAAAGGGCCATTTGTCGCGGAGAGCGGCAAGTTGTTCGAACACCGCGCGCTCGCGAAGTCGCTACTCGCGCGCATCGACAAGGAGCGGGAAGGCGCGGACGCCGCCCGCAAGGAGGTCCTGCGCCGCCGCTCGATCGTGTGGCGGATCGTCGCCGGATCGCCGGACGCGCCGGCGCGTCTTTCCTCCACGCCGTTCTGCGGCGAGCTCCAGGAATGCGCGTTGACCCTCGACAGGCCCGGCGAGTTCGGCGAGTTCGTGGATGATCCGCTTGCGAGCGACGGACGCGCCGTCAAGATGTTCAACTCGCATCACGAGTGGTGCGTGATGCTGATGATGAACCGCATCGCGTTCGAGCCGGGCGTGAGGTACCGCGTGCGTGCGCGCGTGCGTTGCGAGGGGGCCACGACGGCAAGGGGAAACGCATTCACGGCGGGCGTGTTCGACGAGCGGAAATGGAAAACTACGGGGCAAGCCGTTCGACGGGCGAATGCCGTGGGCCCGAACTACGCCTGGTACGACATCTGCACGTTCGTCCCGAACGACGGCGAGTACTTCTGGATCGCCCCGGGCGGACTGAACAAGGACGGCGACAAGAATGCGAACGCGGTATTGCTCGACAAGATATCCTTCGAGCCTGTGCCAGAGGAGAAGCTGGCGATCATCCCCGCACCGCAGAAGATGTCCGTGACCGGCGGCGAGTGCCGTCTCAAGGGCGCGCCGAAGGTCGAGAATGTCGCGTCCATCCCGCCGGAGGGATACGAGCTTTCGATCACGAAGGGCGGCGTGACGATCCGCTGTTCCGACGACGCGGGCGCGTTCTACGCTCGCATGACGCTTGCGCAGATCGAGAAGGTCGATCCGAAGACAAAGCAGAAAATCTATCCGTGCGTGGAGATTGTTGACGCGCCGAAGTTCAAGTGGCGCGGCGTGCTGCTGGACACGGCCCGCCACTTCCTCGGCAAGACCGCCATCCTGCGCGTCATCGACGAGATGTCGTGGTACAAGCTCAACGTGCTGCAGATCCACTTCACGGACGGCGATTCGTGGACGCTCGAGATTCCTGGATTCCCCGAACTCGTCAAGCAGGGCGTTGCGCGGGGACGCTCTGGATTCGTTTACGGCGAAAAGCTCCAGCCGTTCTACTACAGCACGAAGGACGTCCAGGAGATCGTCGCCTACGCGGCGGCGCGGCACGTGAAGGTCGTGCCGGAAATCGAGATGCCCGGACATTTCGAGGCGGCGCTCCGTGCGTATCCGTCGATGAAGTGCAAGTGTCCCGGCGGCGGCAGGGTGTTCTGCATCGGCAATCCCGAGACGGTGCGTTTCGCCGAGAAGGTCCTTGACCGCGTGTGCGAGATCTTCCCAAGCGACGTGATCCACTTCGGCGGCGACGAGTGCACGCGCAAGTACTGGAAGGAGTGTCCCGTGTGCCAGGCGCACATCAAGCGCGAGGGTCTGAAGGGCGTGGAGGAAATCCAGCCGTGGCTCACGCGTCATCTCGTGGAGTACTTGGCGAAGAAGGGACGCCGCGCGATTGGCTGGGACGAAATCTTCCTAGCGTCGTCGTGGGAGAAGTGGGACGACTTCCTGAAGGCCGGAGGCGATTCGTTCAACTCGCTCCTGCCCAAGACCACGATGGGCATGTGCTGGCGTCCGTGGGGCGCGGGCGCGCTCGCCGCGAACAGGGGCTACGAGATCGTGCGCTGCCCCACGTTGAACTGCTACTTCGACTTCAGCCAGGGACTGCCCGAGGACCCGTTCCCGTATTTCGGGCGTGGAGTCATTTCCTTGGAGAAGGCGTACCGCTTCGACGTGCTTGAGGGCGTCGAGCCGCAGGCGCGCAAGAACGTGGTGGGCGGGCAGTGCTGCAACTGGGCGGAGCGGACGCCCAACATAACCATGCTGGAGTGGAAGCTCTGGCCGCGCGCGCTCGCGCTCTCCGAGGCGCTCTGGACGTATCCCGATCCTGCGAAGCGCGACTTCGCGGAGTTCTCGCAGCGCGCCGCGGCGCACCGCCTCCGCCTCATCCGCTCGCGCGTCAACTGCGCCCCGCTGAAATAGGCGTAAAACGGGAACTGCTTGCGAAAGAAATCAGCGCGTCGGACGTGAAACATCAGTTTTCAATATTTCACGTCCATAGGGCATTGACTTCAAGGGACGTGAAATGTTATAATTCTCGCGTTCACGTCCCATAGGAGGCCTCGTGTTTGTCGGAAGAAACGAGTATCTTGATGATTTAGCTTCGTTGTGGCGAAAAACGACATCGTCGCTTGTCGCCTGTCGAGGGCGCCGCCGTATTGGCAAAAGTACGCTGATTGAGCATTTTGCCGACGATACAGCCGAGGTGTTTTTGTCGTTTGAGGGTCTGCCGCCTCGCAAGGGGATGACGAACCGTGACCAGCTCGACAACTTCGGAACTGCCCTTGCGCGCCAGACGAACCGTCCGCGAATCGTCCTTGAAACCTGGCATGACGCATTCTTCTGGCTCGACAAGGCGATAGACGGCGCAAAGCGGACGGTGATCCTTCTGGACGAGATATCGTGGATGGGAGCGTACGATCCAGACTTCCCGGGACACCTGAAATGGGCGTGGGACAAGCTTTTCCACAAGCATGACAAGCTCGTGATGGTCGTTTGCGGCAGCGTGTCCGCATGGATCAGGCACAACATCCTGGACAACACGGGCTTTGCCGGACGGTTTTCCCGCGACTACATTCTACCGGAGCTTCCGCTTTCCGTCTGCCCCGCATTCTGGGGACCTGTCGCCGAAAAAGTCTCCTCGCGCGAAATGTTTGACGTCCTTTCCGTTACGGGTGGCGTACCCAGGTATCTGGAGGAGATTGATCCCGCGCTTTCCGCCGAGGAGAACATCAGACGGCTCTTCTTCACGCCGCAGGGCAAGCTGTTCAAGGAGTTTGACGACATGTTCTCCGCCGTGTTCGGGGACGTGGCGGTGACAAAGAAATCAATTCTCATGGCATTGGCGGCGGGGCCGAAAAGCGGAGCGGAACTCGCGGCTGAACTTGGCGTCGCCAACACGGGGCACTTCTCGGAACACCTTCGTTCCCTTGCGGATGGTGGTTTCATCGCGGCGGACGGCGGACTCAACCCCGAGACGGGAAAGAGCGCGCGAATCGACCGGTATAGGCTGAGGGACAACTACACGCGCTTTTATCTCCGCTGCGTTGAGCCGAGGAAGAAGGAGATAGCCGTTGGCGGCTACCGGTTCGCGTCCGTCGAGCAACTGCCGGGCTGGGATGCGATTCTCGGACTAGCCTTCGAGAATCTCATCGTCAACAACTGGCCTGAGATCCTGTCACGGATAGGCGTTGGAAATGCCATCGTCGAGTCTGCTGCGCCCTACAGGCGCACATCGTCTGACAGCAGGAAAGGCGTGCAGATCGATCTGCTCGTGCAGACGCCGCGTACGGTGTATGTCGTGGAGATCAAGCGGAAGAACGTCATCGGAATGGACGTGGCGGAAGAGGTGGAGGAGAAGGTCCGGCGCCTGAAGCTGCGCAGGGGGATGAGCGTACGCCCTGTCCTGGTTTACGACGGAGAGCTTGATCCGCGGCTCGCAGGGTGCGGATATTTCGTTGCCACGCTCGACGCGGCGACGCTCATCGCCTCCGGTTCAGATGTTGACCACGACAGAGGCGTTCTTTATCGTAACGTTGAGGGTTGTCTGAAGGGGCTTGTTTGACAAAGGGATCAGTACGCATGGATGGTGAAGGCTTTGACTTCGCGATTGATCGCAGTTCCGGGAAGACGCTGACGCGGCAGGTTGAAGAGGGCGTTCGCGCACTTGTCGCGTCTGGCCTGTACGCGCCGGGCAGCACGCTTCCGCCGCGAGACGAGATCGCGAAGCGGTTACACGTGAGCGAGTGCGTCGTTCGGGCCGCGCTGAGGCGGCTCGCCGTGGACGGCATCGTGGTGTCGCGTCCGCGCATCGGATGTGTCGTGCAGAAGCGGCCCATGTCAACGAACAGGACCGTGCTTGATGTCAACCTCGACCCGTGGACGTCCTTCGGCCCGGCCAACAGTCTGTTTCAATGCAGCAAGGTCCTTCGCGCGGAGGGGTGCCGCGTCGTCATGCTTCCGCTCGGCGGCGGCGGCAACCGTCCGTTTTTGGTGCCACTCAAGGACGCGCTTGCCGAGAAGCCGGGGCTTGTGATTCTGCGCGCCTGCTACACGAGCCTCAAAAACGCGATGCAGCTCGTCGCCGAAAGCGGATGCAGTTTCGTCACCGTCGGCACGGAGGCGAAACCGTCTCGTTACTCACGCCATGTCGGAGTCGCCCATTACGACTATGCGCCGGCAATCAATGCGTTCGTCGCGGACTGCCGCGCGGCAGGTTTGAAGAGGGTCATTCAGTTGGATTTCGGCGGGCATCCGTATCTCGACGCATCAGCCGCGCTGGAACGCGCCGGAATCCGGTGCGAGCGCGTGAGGCTGCTGGTCGATGGCCCCGCAGACCTCGACGCGATTGTCCGTACGGCCTATTCAAAGATGAAGAAGTTTCTGCGGGACAGGACGTTGCCCGACCTCTTCTTCTTCACCGACGATTACCTCGGGCTTGGGGCGCTCGACGCGTTCAGGGACATGGGGGTGTCCGTCCCACGCGACGTCCGCGTCGTATCGTTTTCCAATACAAGGAGCGGTCTTTATCCCTACGGCAACATTGCGCACATCGAGTTCGATCCGTTTGCGGACGGACGCGAAATTGCCCGTTGCGTCATGGAGTGGTTCGGCAAGGGCGTGTTCGGAACATATTCAGGCTGCTGCTCCTACGTGCGCGGGGCGACGTTTCCAGCTGGTTGATTTGGACGATTCGGATGGTTGTTGTGAATCGTCGGTTTTGTCGGATTATGCTATAATGCCGCCATCAAAGACAACGAAAGGAACAATTGTCATGTCGAGAAACAGGTCTCCACTCTGCCGGACACTGCCGTTCTTTGCGACGGTTGCCGTGATGGCGATCACCGCATCCGGCGCGGATTCCCTTCTGCTCCACCGCTGGAGCTTCAACAACGACTTCACCGACAGCGCGGGCGGCCAGACCGCCACGGCGACCAACTACTCCTTCGTCGCGTACGGCGGCGGCTACGCCGTCAAGACGCAGGGCGGGACAATTGGAACGTCATACGTCAGCCTTGGAACCGACATACTTCCGAAAGACGGACGAAGCTTCACGTTTGAACTTTGGGTCAGGCTTGACGCATGGGAGAATGAGCAATATAGGATGTTCACCATCGGCAACGACACTAACAATAACAAGTTTGACCAGACCTGGGGCTACCAGGGCACTGCCGGTGAAGATTACACGCTCGTAACAGGAACCAAGAACAATTATGTTCGGAATGACAGAGGGTTGGCTCCTTTCTGCGTCAACAAATTCTATCATCTCGCCTACGTGTTCACGCCGTTGAGCGACGGACGGTGGAGCGTACGCGCCTACAAGCACGATTCGAGCTCTGGAAACCTGCAGGCGAAGACGGCTTTTGCCGTCCATGAAGGATGGAAGCCTTCTTCTTTGACGCAGACGCACTGTGTGCTTGCCAGTTCTTTTTACTCGCATCACAACGACTCAAAGGCGTCGTTCGACGAAGTGCGCGTGTGGGGACGCGCGCTTTCGGAAAACGAGATTGCGGCAAGCGTTCTGTCCGGACCGGATGCGACGATTCCCGACGGGGATTCCCCGTTTGGCAAAACGGTGTTCGACACGGCGAAAAATACGAGGGAACTCCCCGCCGGACAAACGTTTGCCGACATCGCGGAAAAGCTGTCCGCAGGTTTTCTGCGCCTTTCAGGTGACAACAGCGCATTGTCTTCTCTCGCGGTATTTGACGGCGTACTTGCGCTGACAGGAGGCTCGCTTGCCGCAACCGAAAAAAGAGTCACAATAGGCGACGGGCTGTGCGGAATTGCCGCGCTTGCCGCGACGGACGGCGCGACGCTGAATTTGCGCGGCGTTACGGGCAACGGATGCGGCGAAGTGGTTCTCGACGGTTCGACGTTGCGTATTCAGGGAGCTGCGGCTACGCCGACGCTTGTCCACCGCTGGAGTTTCAACGGCAACCTGAACGACAGCGTGGGCGGGCAGACCGCGACCTGGAAGAATGCATCGTTCTCCGATTGCGGCAATGGCCAGGCGGTGACGCTCTCTGGTGGTGCGAGTACGAATTCGTATGTCGATCTCGGCGAGAATGTCCTGCCAACTGGCAACGCCGGCGCGACGATTGAACTGTGGGCAAGGAACGATGCCTATGTGGGCAGCGCCCGGATGTTTGACTTCGGCAATGCAATCAACCATTCCGCCATGCTCTGCTGGACTGCAACCGGTCTCAACACGGATTACGCAATCATACGTTATGCCCCTCAAAAACAGGTGCTCACGCAACATGAGCTTGCACCTTACACGTATGGCAAAATGTTTCACATCGCAGCAACATACTCGCCGAACGGAGACGGGACATGGACGATGCGGGCCTATAAGCAAGATGTTGCAACGGGGGCCACGCTGAAGGTCACGACGTTTAAAGCACAGTCTGGCTGGTCGCTCGCCAACCTCGTCCAGACGCATTGCTATCTTGGACAGGGTTTCGATAGCGCCGGGAGCGCAAAGGCCACATACGACGAGGTCCGCATCTGGAATGGCGTTTTGACGGAGACGCAGCTTTCGGCGAATGCAGTGGCAGGTCCGGATACAATAGACGGCGGCGAGATCAGGGCCAATACGTCGTCCATCGCCGGGCTTGCGTCCATGAGGGTTGGTGCGAGCGGCGCGACGATTGACACGAACGGAAAGGACGTATCCATGCATGCGCCGGTTTCCTCGCTCGCCGAGGGGCTTGTGCATCGGTGGAGTTTCCATGACGATCTATCCGACAGCGTAGGGGGAGCGACTGCTACGGCGTCCGGGTATGACTTCGTCGACATGGGTGCTGGCAGGGGCATAAAACTGACAGGTGGCGCCAAGAACGTCTCTTGCGTCGACCTTGGGGCATGGGTCGTCCCGACAAACGGCGTTGGCGCAACGATTGAACTCTGGGCGCGGAACGACAAGATTACTGACAGCGAACGGATGTTCGACATCGGCGACAGCTCGACAAACTCGATCATGATGTGCTGGACTTCATCGGCGAACGTGAACACCGATCTGCTCCTTGTTCGCAACGGCAGGGGCTCAAACGGTAAAATCATCCAGGCACTGACCCAATCCGAGCTTGCGCCTTACGTTGTAGGAACCGAGTACCACATAGCGGCTACTTGCTCCCTAAACTCCGACGGCTCATGGACGGTTCGGGGGTATAAGCAGAACCTTTCCACAGGTATCACGGAAAAGAAGTCCGTTCTGATCCCGCCGAGCGGATGGACCCTTCCCAGGGTGATTCAGGAACACGCCTATCTTGGACGGTCCTTTGACAGCGCAGTTGATTCCGCCGCTTCATACAACGAGGTGCGCATCTACAATCGCGCGCTTTCCGAGGCGGAGTTGATGGCAAGCGCGGCAGCGGGACCGGATGCCGATCTTTCGGCCTGCGCGCTTGTGAAGACCGGACTGGGGACACTCACGCTCTGCGGGACGAACTCGTTGGCGTGTCCGTTACGCGTGGCGACTGGAGCGGTGAGAACGGCAATTGGCGCGGCGTTGTCCACAAACTCTGTTGTGGAGCTTTGCGACGGAACGCTTCTGGATCTTGGTGGCTGCTCCGCCGTTGCCGGCGGGCTGACGGGCGGCGGCGCGGTCGTGAGCAACGGGACGCTGTCCGTGACAGGGGCGATATGCCCGACGGGCGAGATCGTGCTGGACGGAGCGGATGTCTCCGGGACGCTGGAGGTGACGTCCGGTTCCGGACTTCTCAGGCGCGTGAACGGCGCGATGGATCTTTCCGGGATTGACCTCGATGTGAAGAGTGTCTCGCCCAACGGACAGACCATCATCGAATGTGCCGACGGCTTCACGGGCGATTTTGCATCCGTTTCGCTGCCGACGAACAGGCGGCTTCTTCGCTCGGCGACAAAAGTTCGCGTGGTGCGAGCAGGCCTCGTCGTAATAATCAGGTAGATGAAAATGGCAATGAAGAAAAAAGTGGACCGTCTAGCCGTCACAATTCTTGCGGCTGTCATTTCAATTGGCTGCTTGAGGGCGGCGGACGTTCCGGCGCTCATCCCCGCGCCTCAGGAGGTTTCCTGGCGCGAAGGCGAATGCCGCGCCAAGGGCGAGCCGAAGGTCGAGAGGGTCGCGGCCATCCCGCCGGAGGGGTACGAGCTTTCGGTCACTAAGGACGGCGTGACGATCCGCTCGTCCGACGACGCGGGCGCGTTCTACGCGAAGATAACGCTTGCGCAGCTGCGGTCACCTGGGAAGGATGCGATTCCTTGCGTGGAGATCAAGGACGCGCCGAAGTTCAAGTGGCGCGGCGTTCTTCTGGACACGGCCCGGCACTTCCTCGGCAAGACCGCCATCCTGCGCATCATCGACGAGATGTCGTGGTACAAGTTCAACGTGCTCCAGATTCACTTCACGGACGACGATGCGTGGACCGTCGAGATTCCCGAATTCCCCGAACTCGTCAGGCAGGGCGTTGTCAAGGGACGTTCCGGTTTCATGTACGGTGGCGCGCTTCAGCCGTTCTACTACAGCACGGCGGACATCCGGGAGATTGTCGCCTACGCGGCTGCGCGGCACGTGAAGGTCGTTCCCGAAATCGAGATGCCGGGCCATTTCGGCGCGGCGCTTCGTGCCTATCCGTCGATGAGGTGCAAGTGCCCGGGCGGCGGCAAGGTATTCTGCATCGGCAACCCGGAAACGATGCGCTTCGCCGAGAGGGTGCTGGACCGCGTGTGCGAGCTTTTCCCGAGCGACGTGATCCATTTCGGCGGCGACGAATGTACGCGCGAATATTGGGAGAAGTGTCCGGAATGTCTGGCATTTGTCAAACGAGAGGGATTGACGGGCATTGAGCAGATTCAACCATGGATGACGAGGCACCTCACCAGATATCTAGCGGGAAGGGGACGTCGTGCCGTTGGTTGGGACGAAATCTTCATTGAGTCCAAGAACCGTCGCGTCAATGCGAGCAATGCAAAAATCACCTCGCTATTGCCGAAGACCACGATCGGCATGTGCTACCGCGCACAGGGTGCGGGCACAGCCGCCGCGAACCAGGGATACGATATCGTGATGACGCCGCACCATTACACCTACTTTGACTATCGTCAGAACCTTGCCGAGGATCCGTATATGTACTTTGGAGGTCCGAAGCTTCCCATTTCGAAAGTATATCAGTTCGATCCGCTCGCCGGAGTGACCGAGGCGGCACGGCCGCACGTGATTGGCGGACAATGCTGTAACTGGACGGAGCGGACACTTTGTCAAATTGACCTCGAATGGAAACTCTGGCCGCGCGCGCTTGCGCTCTCGGAGGTGCTCTGGACGTATCCCGACCCCGCCAAGCGCGACTTTGCGGAGTTCTCGCGGCGCGCTGCCGCGCACCGCCTGCGCCTCATCCGCTCGCACGTCAACTGCGCCCCGCTTAAATGACGCACCAAATTGCCGAACGGAAACGAGTCAAGGAGTTCTGGAATCCTTGAATGCTCGAAATCTAGAAAAGGAGAAAACCTATGAGAGAAAGAACGAGGAAGATGACGGTTGCCGTTTTTGCTGTAATGGCACTGGCCGTTGCCGCGCCGCTGTACGCGGCGGATGTCGCGTTCGAGGCGGATTCGGCGCGGCTTGCGGGCCTTTTGCGGGAGCCGCAGAGGGGCGACAGGCTGCTGTGGATGAGGAAAGGCCCGTTCGTCGCGGAACGCGGCAGGCTGGCTGAACACCGCGATCTCGCGAAGTCGCTGCTTGCGCGCATCGACAAGGAGCGCGAGGGCGCGGACGCCGCCCGCAAGGAGGTCCTGCGTCGCCGTTCGATCGTGTGGCGGATCATCGCCGGGTCGCCGGACGCGCCGGCGCGCCTTTCCCCCACGCCGTTCTGCGGCGAACTCCAGGAATGTGCGCTGAGCCTTGATCGGCCCGGCGAATACGGTGCGTTCGCGGAGGACCCGCTTGCGAGCGACGGACGCGCCGTCAAGATGTTCAGCTCGCACCACGAATGGTGCGTGATGCTGATGATGAACCGCATCGCGTTCGAGCCGGGCGTGAAGTACCGGTTGAGGGCGCGCATCCGGAGCGAGGCGACGGTCGGCGGCGTCGCGTTCTCGGCGGGCGTGTTCGACGAGCGGGAGTGGAAAGGCGCGGGAGGCACCACCCTGCGGACGGACCGCGTCGGCTCGGACTACGCCTGGTTCGACATCTGCACATTCGTCCCGAACGACGGCGAGTACTTCTGGATCGCCCCGGGCGGACTGAATAAGGACGGCGACAAGGCCGCGAACGCGCTGTGGCTCGACAAGATCGCTTTCGAGCCGGTTGCAGACGAACGGCCCGCGCTCATCCCCGCGCCGCAGGAGGTCTCCTGGCGCGAAGGCGAATGCCGCGCCAAGGGCGAGCCGAAGGTCGAGAGGGTCG
>CAMKJU010000087.1 GCA_946413265.1 uncultured Lentisphaerota bacterium | reverse complement strand
CATGCAAAGCTTTTCCAGCGTGAATTCCTCCGTAACACATCCCTCCGCAGCGATAGAACCGACAAAACGTTCCGGTTCACTCTTGGACATGAAATGCGGTGGCGCGGAATGGAATCTAATGAGTGAACAGACCGTCTCGCGGAAGCGCCGCTTCTCTTCCGTTCCGGCCATGCCAAATACCTGCCAGAGCATCTTGCGGACGAACAGCGCCCCAGCGATGGAGTGTCCGGGGGAAACCCATGTTCCATTCTCCATCTTCGTCTTTGTAATCTTGCCGACGTCGTGGAGAAGTGCTGCAACGAACACCTCCGCACGGTCCGTCTCGTCCATCGCGCGGAAAATCGGATCCCCCACAAGCGCATCACATACGAGCCGCGTGTGTGCAAGGACGTCTCCCTCGCCATGCCAGACAGGGTTCTGGCGGATGCCTCCCATCTTCGCCAAGAGAGCTCCAAACGGGGAGTAGTTGACGCCCTTCCAGTCGATTTTCCAATCCGGCGCGGATGGGATGTTGAACGGAAAAGCGATCATCCCGCCGCCTCTTTCGGCAACTGTGCCTCGTAGATCGCCTCCACGGGATAGCGCAGGAGATTCGGCACGATGGGACGGTTCAGCCAATGCGTGTCTGGCGTGGCGACGGCCTGGAGGAAAGACTGCCTCACGAACTTCATCCGCGACACGACCTGCCCTTCTTCCTCGACCTTGACGTACAGTCCCTCCATCGTCGTCGCGGGGTCGGTCTCAGCGCATCGGTCATCGGCATCCCCGCACCGGCCGTTCGCCTCACACCATTCGCGCAGATGTTCGATGTGGCCGGGACGTATGAACGCGGACGGCCCGACAAGCGACTTTAACTCGTCTAGCGAGTTAAATGCCCGTTTCGTGATGACCGGCGCGGACACGACGGGCAGCAAAGCGAGGAGCTCGCGCCTAGAGGACGTATCGAGAAACACCCCGCGTTCGCGGTCAAACACGTCGAACTCGAGGAAATAGTGCGGTAGCGCATCGTAGTAGATCGCGTGCTTGGCGTACATCCATTCTCCGTACATGACGTAGCGGGAACCGAGCACGGAACGGAACGCGCGCTGATGCACGGACGCCCACTTCTTGAGAAGGTCGTAGTGCTTCTCGCGCGCGCCGCCGGTGAGGTAGTGTCCGCGCGACTGGAGAAGCAACGATCCGTCCGCATCGAAGGAGACGGCGCTGTTCGCGCCGTCGCACTTCTCCTCGACGACGATCCTCCGTCCGTCGATGACGCGGAAGGGAATCTGGGACAGGTCCTCATCGCCCGGCTGGATGCGCGACCCTTGGATGTGCGGGGTCCGTGGATATTTCAGTATTTTCAGCATGTAGCCACCATGAACGTATGCCCCGCGACGCCCCCGAAGTTCAGCTTGCCGCACCCGGCGGCGCCGAACAGCTCGCGAAGCCGTTCCTTTGTAAGAAGATGGATGTGCTCCGGATTGTCGTCCCGCTGCGACGGGACCGTAACGACCACGTGCCTGCGCGCAATCCGCACCGCGTTGCGGACCGCTCCGGCGACGTCGGGGATGTGCTCTAGGACCTCCAGCATGGTGACCACGTCCACGGACTTGTCCGGAAGCGCCAGCGACCTGACGTCCCCATCATGCACATGGAGGTTGAACGTTCCGCCCGCCGCCACGGCGCGGTGGAGCGCGACACGCTGTGGCAACAGATCGACCACGTGCGTCTCCTTGTCCGGGAACTCATCGAGGAACGGCCACAGGAACGCACCACGTCCGCTCCCCACGTCAAGGAGCGAGTCAAACTCGATTCCGCGCAGGAACCCCAGCACGAGTCCGACGCGCGGCAAGAGCGCGGAACGCTTGAAGTAATGCACCTTCAGCCCCGCCGCCTTGCCGGCCGCGTATGCGTCCGGTCCGCCCGACGCCGTCTGACAGCCGCTCCCCCTGAGATACGCAGTCAAAAGTCTGTCATAGCATTCGTTCATAGCCAACCTTTTTAGCGCGCCGTAGATATGACACACGGAATATTGAATACCGCAAAATTCTCCAAGCGTGAGCTGAACGAACCTCATTGCGGCTCGTCCATATTCCCGTTCTCAATGTAATCCGAGAAGATTTCCTCCACGACTGGATTCGGGGAGATATGCGGATTGATGCGCTTGAAATACTCATGGTCATCCGGCTTCTTGTCCCAGACGAAGTTCCAGTAGTGGTCAAGGACACGCGCGACCGCGCCACTGCGCGAGACGCCCTCCGTGCAATGGATCAACACCGGCCACGAGCCATGCCCGACAAGCTTCAGAATCTTCTGCGCCATGACAGGGCGGAACCTCGCAACTTTTTCGCCGTCATACAGATCGGAGTAGTCAGTCACGTCGTCGAACGTCAGGCAAAGTAGATTCGGCGACTTCAAGCCCTCCTCCGAGAACGGCGGCTCGGAATCGCTCCCGCTCCGCGACTGGATGGACACGACCTTGTTGCGGGTCAGTACCTGTTCCTCAAGCACCGTCCCTTTAATTATCTCAAACCACTTTCTTGGCAAACATTGAATTTTCATTATAGTTTGGATCTCATTCCGTAACCACTGTCATCACACCGGCCTCCTTAAGCAGGTTCAGATTGGTACGCGCCGTCTCGTCCCCATGGAACGCACCGACGACGGAGTCAAGCACAAGTTGCGACGGGATATACTCCAAGATAACGGCCACCTCGGCCGGGACGTCTCCCAGCGGCCTCCTCGTCATCATCAAAAACACGAGATCGTCCTTCCGTTTCTCGTTCAATCCGATCACGTAGCCCAGAAGAAAGTCGTCGTTGAGGATCCAGACCGTACCTACGTCATTGGCGCACGCCCTGCCCTTCATCGCCGCCTGGACGCATTTGACCTGCGCTTCGCGAATCTTCACGTCACTCTCTATTAGCGACAGCCCGTTGGTGCCATCCTCCGTCCAGCGTATCTCCCCTTCGGGAAATTGCGCGACATGTCCCTTGACCGACTCGGCGAACTGCCCGGCAAGGTCAAGCTTCAAGTCCGATGCCTTCTTCAACGGCGCAAGGCGTGGAAAATCCGGACGTTCCCTCTTGGAGAAGCCGAGCTTCCGCTCAACAAAAGCCTGGCGCGCATTGGCATACCTATACGGCAGAGGATCGGCGGATTGCGACAAAGGACGTCCTCCAACCCCTGCGGACTTGACGATGGAATCAATCTTGGCCTTCGCCTGGTCAAGCGGAATCTCGACACTTTCCTCGCCTGTCTTGAACTCCTCCGGTAGCGCTTTGGCGAACTCGTTCACTTGGTATGCCGTATAACAAAGCAACATGAAACACTCGCCTCCGACAGCCTTGTCGTCCGCCGACATTTCAAGGAGGTGTACCGGAGCGGTATACTTGAATCCGATCCGACCAGAAACGGGATCAAAGGTATACAGGCTGAAACTCATCCCGCAGTTCTTGCGCATGACATATCGGCGCATTTCCGCAATCCGCGCCGACGGGACATTTGTCGGAAGGAAGCATTGGCAGAAAACAACGCCGTCTCGAACGGCAAGATATGCGTCAAGGTTCTCATACGGCCCATCCATTTCACATAACGTGATCTTGAACTGTGTGAGGCCGTCCATCTCCACCGTTTCGTAATGTGAAACCGTTTTCTCGAGGTGACGCTTCAACACCGCAGCAGCCGCGTTGTTGTCGTAGACCTTCGTGCCTTCCGTCCGCAGCATATCAAGCGAGACGTACTCGATTCCCGTCAATGCTTCGTCCACGGTTCCCATACCAAGCGACAGGCGCGCAACGGCTTCCGAACACGCCGTCATGTACTCGACAACGGGAACCACGAGACTGTCGAGAACGGCATCCGGTTCGATGCGCAGGGACACGAGCGGGAAAGCCGCCTGGAAATGTATGCTCCCCTCGTCAGCGTCAAGGTTCATCTCCACCGTCGACAATCCGAACTTCTTGGACATGCGGAGTAGCATATCCGAAACCGCATCCCGCCGGTTTTTCGGCACCGAAACCGGCAAGAACGCGTAAAAGACTATCTTTTCGTTGTCACAATCGTTCAGACAAACGGTAAACGGAATCTGGCTGAAAAACGTTGAGAATCTTCCCATTGTGCCGCGGAATATGACCTTGTGCCCCCCGTCGTCTACCTCCTTGCGAAGGTGCCACCGGCGCGCATCAAACCACGCTTCGACTTTTTGCGCCATGCGCGCCGTTTCCTCTGCGGAAAGGGACGCCTTGGACGTTTCGTTCGTACTGGCGCAGGAAACCGTCTCTGGAGCGGCACAGTCCGCCGTCTTGACGTCGTTTGTCGCGGCCAGTGCCGACAATGCCGCCATGACCATCATCATTCCAATTTTTATGCTCTTATGCATCTCTCTGTTCCTTTCTAATTGCTATTCGCAGCAAAGTGAGAGATCTTACATGCGATTTCCGCAAAGGCCATGGCAGGACGCCCGCCTCCCAGATGGATGTATGGCGTTCCGGCTATCCGCTTTGTCTCGTAGCACACGACAAGTACATACTTGGGATCGTCTGCCGGAAAGAAGCCCGCAAAGCTTGAGATGTATTTATCCGTCTCAAACTCAAGGGAATCTGGCTTCATCCGCTGTATTGTAGCCGTCTTCCCACCAACACGAACGCCTTTAACCGCCGCGCGCCTACCTGTCGCCCCTACCGCACCTTCAAGGATGGCGCATGTGTTGTCCGCCGCTCCTCGCGAAACGGCCTGAACCCTGTTCGACGATGCCGTATGCGCGTACAATGTCCCTCCGATCGCATTGACAATTCTCTTGACGACATACGGTTCAACCAACGTTCCATGATTTGCCAAAGTCGCATACGCACGGGCGATCTGCATGGCCGTACACTCCACTCCCTGACCTATCGGGATGCGAACCCTATGCACTTTACTCCAGTTTTCAGGAGGCAGCAGGCGTCCCGCCGACTCGCCGGGGAAACCGATTCCGGATTTTCCACCGATGCCGAACTTGTGCAGGACATCATGTTCTTTTTCACGTCCTACAAGGATCCCCAGCTTTGACAGCACCACATTAGCCGAGCAGGCGAGCGCGTTCGAGACCGTCAATGTTGATTCCGCTGAACGACCAACATCGGCAGGCAGATTGTATTCGCAAAAGACTGCCTCCAAAGGATCTGTGGACAATTCTGTGCTGGGCTTCACAATGCCCGCGTCAAGGGCGGCGGCCACCGTCAGCGTGGACAACAAGTGTCCCGGCGCAAACTGTCTTGTCAGCGCAAACGGGCGCGGCGTATTGGAGTCTCCGCCGCAGTCGGCAAGCGCCAATATCGCGCCCTCCTTGACAGACACAAGAATTGCCCAACCAACTCCAGTATCGTTTGTGTCGGCAGCGCGGCAGAGCGTCTCCGACACGATGCGCTGCATGGTCGAATCTATGGTCATGTCGACAACGCATCCGTTCCCGACATGTGCAACACATGGACTGTTCGCGATGTTTGACATCGCGGCAGCCTTCAGTGCTGGTATGTCAACTGCGGCTTTAACCGCCGCATCTGATTCAGTGCCGTCTTGGGTGGGGCCGCATCCAGCGACACCCATTAGTCCAACGGCTGTCAACAGCAGGCTTTTTGTCACTTTAGCTTTGATGTTCATGATTTTCTGTACTCCTGTAACTTAAAACGTCACCGGAGTACATATATTACATCATCACAAACATTTCAACCAATGACATGATCGTTATTGCGAGGAAAGCATGCCGCAAGGTCAGAACGTCAGCACGGCCTTGAAGAAGTGCGCCGTCGCCAGATCTTCGGAGGCATCGGACCATGTCCCGCCGCCTTCAAGCGTCTGGGAGCCGAGTATCCGCACCCTTCCGTTGTAGAGCGTTGCGTCGATCGACGGGACAGTGCCCGGAATGATCTCGTTGAAGCGGAACAGCGCCTTCTTCTCCGCCACCGCCTCGGCCGTCGGCGCGCAGTTCAGGAGGTAGGCCTCCTCGAAGAGCGTGTAGCCAGACTCCGCGAACACGACGCCGTTGACCGCTTCGCCGCCATACGGCACGCCGTTCGCCTTCGCCCACTTGGAGAGCTTCCGCAGGACTTCCGGCGTCGCGTTCGTGAAAGCGCCGGTGGTGATGGCGAGGTCCGCCGCCGTCGTCGTTGACGTGATCTCCGTGTCCGGATCGTCCGGCCAGTCGGCCGGCGCGGGCGTGTATTCCATCCAGTCCGCCGTCGTCGTCTCGCGGGCGAACGAGGTCGCGCGCAGGACGGGTCCGCCGCTCGTCGAGGACGCCTTCGCCTTGTAGTTGGCGAACGCCGCATTGTTCTGGTCGGGTGTGGAGACCTGGACCGTCGCGCCTTCGGCGTCGTAGATCTTCATGACCAGCGCGCCGTTGGTGATTTTCTGTTTCGAGCCGTTCCAGTACGTGGCCTGGTCGAAGCGGACGGTTGCGCCCGGCGCGAGCGTCATCTCGGGAATCGTGACAATGCACTTCGCGGAGGTTTCGGGATCGCCCGACTTGCAGATGTTGACCACGACGCCTGTGAGGTCCAGCGTGATCGTTTCGGAGAGATTCGTCAGCACGAAATACTCGCCCGTGTCGCCGCCGTTGCCATCCGCCGGAACGCCGTCGAACTCGAAGAAGCGCAGGTTCTTCTCGACCCAGCTCACGGACGGCTTCCAGTCCGAAACCGTCTTCGCCTCCGCGCCGAACGTCTTCGCCACGAAGTATTCGCCCGTTCCGTCGCACGCGCCGCTCCACCAGTCAGCATCAAGATAGACGTCCTGCACGAGCGCCCCGCCCGCAGCGTAGATGCGCAGGCCCACCTGGCTGTTCGTGAGCTTGCCGTCCGCAGGGAACGAGGCGGCATCGATCCGCAGCGACTCGCCGGAACCAAGGCTCGTGCCGGCGGGGAAGAAGTAGGTGAGCGACGGATCCGCCTCGCTCTTCTTCTTCGCGTTCCACGCGACGATCTTCACGCCGTCGAGATGGATCTCGCCCGCAGCCACGTTCGTGACGACCAGGTAGTCGAGCGTATCGTCGCCCTCAGCCGACGTGAGCGCCTCGGCGAGACGCAGACCGTCCGCGACGGACGCCTGCGGCAGCTCGCCCCTGACATTGACCGTCGAAAGCGCGCTCCATTCGCCGGACTGCGAGAGTACGCGCATCGTGAGCGTGAGCCCCGTAGGAGGCACGGCGATTCCGCCCTCCACTTCCACGGCCTGCGCGTACGAAAGCGCGAGGTTCCACCAGGCGTCGGTCGAAGTCGCGTTGCACTGGTGCACCTCGACGGCGATGACGTTTTCGCCCTCGACGAGCGTGCCGGCGGGGAACGTGAACGAGTCGTTCTTCTCGCCCATGTTCGTCGCCGTGGAGAACGCGCTGTACTCCGTCGAGGCGACCTGGTCGCGCTTAACCTCGACTCCGTTGATGTAGGCGACGTATCCGTCGTCACAGTCAAGCGCCGCCTTCAGCTCGGTCATCAATTCCGCGCCGGCGGGCATCGTGAACGTCTTGCGGAAATAGTAGGTCGTCACCTGCGTTCCGGACGAGCCACCGCCGACATAGCGGTTCAGCGTCGTTCCGAACGTGCCCGAGCTCGCGAAGCCAAGGCGGCTTGCGCCGGAGCTCCACGACGAATCGTCGTAGTCGGGAGCGGTCCAGTTATCCGCCGGCTTCGCGCCCGCGTCGGAATACTTCCAGACGTCGCCCTTCGCGATGACCGCAACGTCGATTGGCGCGGGTGAAGCACCGGAATACTGGACTGCGCCATCGGCGACCGCGCCGCCCTCGACGCGCGGATCGCTGCCGTCGAGCGTATAGTAAACGGTACCGGCGCCGGAGAGGTAGATCTTGTCGGTCGACGCAACGACCATGCCGTCAACAACCGTCGCGCCTGCGCCGTTGAGCACGACACCCGCGTCGATGGACGGATACCAGCCGCGGTTGCGGTACTGCGAGAGCATGTACGGCATGCGGTTCGTGATGAAGGTGAAGCAGTCGCCGCACGCGCTCAGCCACGTCTGGCGCGTCTGCCCGGCCGTCGCCCAGCGCGCGGACTCGCACACGATCACGTCGTCGATCTCCGCCATGCGGCTCTGGAAACGCTTTGTCGCCTCGGGGACGGTAAGCGCGCCGCCATGCGCGAGGCAGTGCTTGTAGAACCTGTCCGCGAACGCCATCTTGTATTCCGGGTTGGCGCAGAGCTTGTAGTGGAGCTCCCCAGGGTTGAACGCATCCAGCTTCTTGAAGTTGGCGTGGGTCCCCTCGGTGCCGTACAACGTCGGATCGTCCTTGGCCTCGGAGTTGGCGTGTTTGCCCATGGTGTGCTCCGCATCGTGGCGCAGGAAGTAGAAGCCCTGCGACTTGAGTCCGTCGTCGTTGTCGTCGCGGTCGCGCACAGCGTAGAGGTTGTTCGCCTTGCTCGAGGCGGCGGGCGAGTCGTAGTCCACCATGTAGTGGAAGTTGATGACGTAGTCCATCAGGTTGGTCGGGTTGAGGTAGACCGGATACTCGGGATTGCGCGAGCCGTCCGGGTTCTGTCCCATCGCCTTGCGGTAGTTGTTCGAGTACGCGCCGGAGAAGCCCTCGTTCACTGCCATGTTCCAGAGCGCCTCCCAGGCGTCGATCGTGCCCTCGGATGCGCCGGTCACGTAGCCGGGCTGCGAGGTCTTGATGACGTCGTAGAGGTCGGCGTCGCCGCCGTTGTACGTCTCGGCGTAGTCCTCGTCGCCGCGCTCCTGCGTCTGGTAGAGGCCCCAGTAGTGTCCGTTGATGAACAGGTTGTAGTAGCGGCTCCGCGTGTAGAGCTCGCCCATGTCGCGCTGCGTGTCGCGCGCGAACACCTCGTGGATGAAGGTGTCCTTCTTGTAGGTGCTGTCGGTTCCGTTCGCCCAGGCGTAGTTCTGCGAAGTGCGCAAGTCAACCTTCTTGAACTTGCTTGCGCCCTCATCGCCGAAGAGCGGGAACTCAAGCGGCCCGTCACCGTAGTCGTTGCGGAAGAAGAGACGGAGCGAGTGCTTCGGGTACTGCGGGTTGCGGCTGAACGCGCCGCGGATGCGGATGCCGCCCGCCGTGGAGAATCCGTTGGCGTCGTTCGTCGGGTCGATCTGCTCCACCATCGTGGTGCGCTCCCATTCGCGTCCGTCGCACGCCTTGGCGTTCACGTAGATGCCCTCGACGGGGTCGAAGAGGTTGTGCGGGTCGATCACGAGCGAGATTGTGGAGACGGAGTTCGTGAAGCCGCGCAGGAGCCGGTCGCGGTCCGCGCCGTTCACGACGCTCTGATTCATGCCGTAGCGCATAACCTGGCTGTTGATCGTGGTCGAGGGGAAGCCCGCCGGGACGACGCCGCTCGTCTGCTGGAGGATGTCGTCGAGGAAGAGGTACGTCGCCGCGGCGTCCTGCTGGATCACGCTCCCCTCCTGCGGAACCGCCGCGCGGATGCACGTGGTGGACGCGATGTGGATCGGACCCGTGTAGGGCGTGGAGGACGTGGTGGGCGACGTGCCGTCAAGCGTGTAGTAGATCGCCGCCGTGGGATCGTCCGCGCACGAGAGCGTCAGGTCGAACGCCGCTGTCTTGTAGCCGTGCGGCACGCTGAACTGCACCTTCGGGGATGCGGGGCCGTAGCCGGCCGTCGTGTTCTTCGTGCCCGGCGTGGGCTCGCGGAAGAACACGAGCTCCTCGGCGGACTTCGTGACCGAGACCTCGGCCGAGAGCAAGAAGTCCAGATTGCTCGCTGCGTCGTTGACGGCGGTGATCTCGAGGAGGTTGTCGCCCGCAGCGAGAAGTTCCGACGGGATGGGGATCACGACGGGCGTCAGCGCGTCTGCAAGCGCACGCGCCTCTTCGACCAGGGCGTTCGTCACGACCGTGCCGTTGACCTTCGCCGTGAAGCCGTCGGCGTAGCGCACCTTCAGCCTGAAGGCGTCGTCCGACGCCGGCGCCGCGTCGAGCGTGAACGTCGCCTTCCAGTCAAGCGCGTTTGTGACGTTGAGCATCGCGGCGGAGACGTCCGTCGAGACGTGTCCCGCCCACGCGCCGGCGTGGGTGACGCCGCTCGCGGCCGTGCCAACGAGACTGAATCCGTCGAGCGTGAAGTTCTCGTAGTCCTCGAACTCGCCCTCCTTCACGCAGAAGTCGAGCGCCGCGCCGCCCGTCGCCTGGAAGTAGAGGAGCCTCACGTTGTACGCGCCCGGCTCCTGGACGCGGAAGATGGCCGGGGTCTGTCCGTAGCCGCGCGCGCCCGTGTACTCGGACTGGAAGTGGTACTTCTCGTTCCACGCCTCTAGCGAGAAACCGTCGTCCGAGCCGACGCTGAACGTCCAACTGCCGGCGCGCGGGATGTTGACGACGCCCTCGACGAGGATCGCGTAGTAGGTGCCGTTGTCGGCCATGCCGACCTCGGAAACAGATCTGTAGTTCGAGCTGAATTCGGACGAAACCGTGGCGGACGCGTTCTTGTAGGCGACCGTCTGCACGCCGGTGAGCGTCGTCTTCGGGCTGTACCTTCCGCTCGCGAGCGCGCCCTCGACGGCGGGGATGTTCGCGCAGGCGTCCTTGTTCAGCTGGTAAGACTTGACCGTGAAGCCGCCCGTCGCGGCACCCGGCATGCCGACCGGGCCGGACGCCGCCTGCCATTCGCCGTTGCCGACGCGCCACTGCGCGGCGTCAAGCTTGCCGAGGATCGTCTTCTCGCGGTTGCCGCGTCCGTACGAGACGTCCTTCATCTGCGGCGGCAGGGCCAGCGTCGCGACGATCGCATCGAGACTTTTGGAGCTGGCGAGTACGACCGTGCTGTCGCTCTTGCCGACGCCGAACTTGGCGTGGGCCTCGCCCGCGGCCCAGTTGGTGTAGCTCTTGTCGCACCACACGAGCTTGTAGCCATGCCCGGGCACGACGCACGAGCCTTCGATCTGAACCCACTTGTTCGGCTTCGTGGCGTCGTCGTACATGTACCAGCCCGTCACATCGATGTCGTCGTCGTTGTCGTTGCGCAGCTCAACCCAGTCGAGCTCCGCGCCGCCGTTGACCGTCGCGGCCGTCTCGCCGTTCGATGCCATGACCTCGTTGATGAAGAGGAAGCTGGAGGGCGGGACGACAGACGGCCTGCCCGCCACGGGCAGCGTCATCGCGCTGTCGCCCATCTGGAACACCATCGTGCGGAAGTCGAGGTACTTGCCCGCGTCCGGCGCGAACGTGACGGCCACGTATGCGCCTTCGGGAACGAGGTATGTGCCGTTCGCTTCCGGCGACACATCCACGCCGTCCACCTTGACCGAGACAACGCCCATTCCGTCGATGTCAGGAATCGTGAGCGGGTATTTCGTACGGATTGCAATCGTCTCCGCCGCGAGGTTGAAGAGGTCACCGTTGCCCACCATGCCGGCGGACGTCACGTCGTCTGAGGAACCAGCGTAGGCCGTGGGCGCCCATTCGCCATACGACGAGGTGAGGACCGTGTTGCCGACCGCGTACCTCACCTGCCGCTCGCCGTTGTAGGTGCGCAGGGACACCCTCAGCTCAACCGCGTTGGCGAGGTCGGGCGTCACGCCTGACAGCTCGCGCCAAATGTTGGTCGTGCCGTCCGGGTCCTTCATGATGCCCATGTAAACGGAACCCTCGCCCTTCTCGACGACTGTCACGGAGCCCTTGATCGTCTGGTCCGCAATGAGCGGGGACGTGCCTTCGGTGAACTTCACGTTGAACACCATCGTCGGCTCGTCCGACGCGATCGACCGCGTCTGCAGCGGCATGAACAGGAGCGGAGTGACATCTTCGGCGAACACGGACAGCCATGTCTGCCCAGCAGAGCTATCAAGTTCCGCGCTGGCCGTGTTCGTCCATACGCCCACGCCCGGCACCTCGTATGCGCTGTCGTCGTCGGGCCACGAAGTATACGACGGAATCCCAGCGTCAAACCAGGTATCGGCAAACAGCGGGAGTGTCGCGCTTGTAGCGACTACAAAAGCCGCCACCAATCCTCTACGGATGCTGCAAATAACTTTTTCCATGGCTTTATCCTCGTTCAAACCGTTGAAGGCTAATCCTTGTCCAGTTGAATTGATAGCATAATACCATAATTCCCCCCTCGTCCGCAAGCCGAAAATGACAGCCGAAAATGAAAGCCTGGTAGGGCCCGCGGAAACGGTCCGAAAGGCATGGATCATTCATGGAAATCAGGATCGGACGGAGCACAACCCGGAGGTCGGCCTGCCAGATCCGAGATTGCAAGCGCGATGCGGTCGATGGTGTGCTCATCCGAGATGAGCGGCGGCATCGCGTAGATGAAATTGCAGAATGGCCGAAGCCATACGTTGTGGGTGTCGATGACATCAGAAATATCCGCCTGCGACGGAAGGCGTTCAACCTCCACGACGGCCGCAGCGCCGAGAACGCGCACATCAACTATGTTCGGATGGGACTTGAGCGGCATGAGACGCTTGGCGAAGGCGTCCTCAATCCGCTTCACGTTGGCCGCGTAGTTGGACGCGGCGAAGAGGTCTAGCGAGGCACATGCCGCCGCACAGGCAAGCGGATTGGCCATGTACGTGGGACCGTGCATGAAGGCCGAAGGACGTCCGTTAGAGATCGTGTCCGCAACCCTTGCGGAGGCAAGCGTTGCGGCGAGCGTCATGTGCCCGCCTGTGAGCGCCTTGCCTACGGTCATTATGTCGGGTGTGACCGAGGCGTGGTCCTGCGCCCAGCGAGGGCCTGTACGGTGGAAGCCTGCCGCAATCTCGTCGAATATCAGCAGCGCGCCGCACTCGTCGCACAGCCTCCGCATCTCGCGGAGATACTGCGGATGGTAGAAGTTCATCGCATTAGCGGCCTGGAACACTGGTTCGCACACTATCGCGGCGATTTCCGCGCCGTGTTCGTCGATTGCATTGGCAAGCGACCGCGCGCACGACAGAACCCACTCGCCTCCAAACGGACACGACGGCTTATCCGCGAAGAAATGGCTCGTCATTATCCCTTTGAAGAGCGTGTGCATCCCGTCCGGATCCGAAAGCGCCATACATAGCGAAGTATCGCCATGGTAGCCGCCCTTCAGCGCGAGGATGCGTCGGCGTTCGGGATGGCCGAGCGCCGTCTGGTACTGGATCGCCATCTTGGCGGCCACCTCCACGGAGATTGAACCGGAGTCGGCAAAGAAGACGCGGTCGAGGCCAGGAGGCGCGAACGAGGCGAGCTTCTCCGCAAGAACGACCGCCGGCTCGTGCGTGAATCCCCCAAACATCACGTGGCACATCTTCTCGCTCTGGCGGCGGATTGCCTCTACAATCGCGGGATGGTTGTGTCCGTGGGCGACGCACCACCAGGACGACACCGCGTCGACAAGGCGGCGCCCGTCCTCAAGCTCGATTTCCACGCCGGACGCGGCGCGTGCCATCCGCACGGGCGGGGCATCCTTCAACGAGGCGTAGGGATGCCAGATGAACGCGCGGTCGTATTCTAGCGGCGTCATGCGAACAACCCCGTAAAATCCGCCTCGGCCGCGCAGCCGATGCCGACGGACGGAAACGACACGAGAACCTGCGGGTAGCCGAGCTTCCCGAGGTGGCGCAGTATGGCGTCTCGCGCATCGGCGTCGAGACGCAGATCGGTGGAGAAATGCGTGTTGTGTACAACGCCTACGACTCTGATGCCACGCATTTTCGCGGCGTCCAGCGAGAGCAGCGCATGGTTTATGGCGCCGAGCCGGCCACAGGTAACAAGTATGAGCGGCCATTGCCTCTCGGCGACGAAGTCAGCCGTCAACACCTCTTCAGTAAGCGGCACGTCGAGTCCGCCTGCCGTCTCCACGAGCGTCAGGTCATGCTCCGCCGCGCAGGCGCTCACGGCCTCGGATATCCGCGCCAGGTCCACAGTCCGTCCCTCCAGCCGCGCCGCCAGAAGAGGCGATGACGGGAAACGGAAAATCTGCGGAGCCGTAAGGCCCTGCGCGTCTTCAGGGAAACGCCTGCCGCCGCACGCGGCCCGATGCACCTCAAGGTCTTCCGAAAAGCCGTCGTTTCCGGTCTGGACCATTTTCACGGTTATGACGTCGACGCCCTTTCCAGAGAGCGTCCGGGCCATTGCGGCCGTCGCAACCGTCTTTCCTATGCCTGTGTCAATTCCAGAAACGGCGTAAACCTTTTCCATGTCCTGATCCTTACATTCACCGATGCCAAAGTCAAGTTCCCATCAGCTTGAAGATTTTTCTAAGTCCCTTTCGAGCAAGCGCGCGGAGGGCGTCGAGCGATTCCTCCGTGAACGGATTGTGCTCGGCCGTACCCTGGAGTTCCACGTAGCGCCCGTCGTCGGTCATGACGACGTTAAGGTCCACTTCCGCCGTAGAGTCGTGCGCATAGTCGAGGTCGAGCGTCGGCTTGCCGTCGCAGACGCCCACGGACACCGCGGCGACGCGGTGGACGATGGGGCTTTCAGAGATGACCCCGTCCGCCAAAAGCTTCCTTACGGCGTCCTCTAGGGCGAGCATGCCGCCCGTGATGGACGCACACCGCGTGCCGCCGTCTGCCTGCAGCACGTCGCAGTCGATCGTGATCTGCAGTCCGTCGATCTTGGACGTATCCACCGCCGCGCGCAGTGAGCGCCCTATGAGCCGCTGGATTTCCGCAGAACGCGCGTCCAGCTTCAGTTTCTTGATATCGCGGTCCTTGCGTCCGCCGCCAGTGGACGATGGCAGCATCGAGTACTCGGCCGTCACCCAGCCGCGCCCAGTATCGCGCAGGAACGACGGTACCTTGTCCTCGACGCTCGCAGTACACAGCACCCACGTATCGCCCCACTTCACGAGGACGCTCCCGGCGGCGTGCTTGGTAAAGCCGCGTACGAATTCAATCGGACGCAGCTGGTCGCTTTTTCTTTTTTCAGCGCTCTTCATCCTTACAATTCCTTCCTATCCAAGCGTACGCAGACATCCGTACCGTCTAGAAAAAATGGTCGGACCGGGGGCGATTGGGGGGCAAAAGGTCAGGGGTTCAAATCCCCTCGGGAAGTCGGGGTAGTCGTTCCAGTAGCCGACGAACCAGCCGTCAGGCTCCTTCCAGTATGTGTAGGGTATCTGCATTGTCGTGTTTTTCTCCTGCGGGGGATATTATACCACAGCGCGGGCGGGGGTAGAAATGCCGTATAAAAAAATATCATTTTTCTATTGCGGGTACAACGAACCTTTGATGTACTATCCGCCGCAAGCCCCAAACACGACAACAGAAAGAACACGACAATGAGCGACAAAAAGCCATACTACGCGATATACAAGGTCGCGGCTACAATCAGCCTCTATTCTAAAGCGCGTGTCAAGTGGGAAAACCGCGCAAAGAAGGATGGCGAGAAGTGGCATGGCCGTCCGCATCGGCACGGCCGCCGACATGAAGGGCATGACCTACTCGGCGATGCTTGCAGTGTGCGAGCGCGCGGAGGCTCTTGCCACGGTGTCGGCATTCGGCGGCGGGCGCGACCGCAAGGAGGGGAAGATCGAGGCGCTTGGGGACTACATGCGCGCGCTGGACAGGGAGCCGACATTATTTTTTCATCATAGGTCTCTTATTAAAG
>CAMKJU010000086.1 GCA_946413265.1 uncultured Lentisphaerota bacterium | reverse complement strand
TTTACGCCCTAATTATCCGCACGAATAATCACCCAATCGTCACCCGTCAATCACCCGCCCCCGAATCGTCACCCCCGAATCATCACCCTTGCCGCCCGTGGAATCGTCACCCGCAATCGTCACCCCGTGCCGTGCAATCGTCACCCGTCTGTCCGCAATCGTCACCCGCAATCATCACCCATCGGCACGAATCATCACCCCGTGACGGACGAGCGCAGGGTCGGTCGGGTTGCCCTGCACCCTGCCCGTGGTCGGGCGGGAAGGGCGCGCAGGGCGGGAAGGGTCGAACGGTCGGGAGCAGGGACGGCGTGAGCAGGGGACGGGCGCAGACGGTCGAGCGGCAGGGAGCAGGGCGGCAGGGAGCAAGGCGCGGAGATTGAGACGGACGGCGCGGGCGGTCGAGCAGTCGGGCGGGATTGACACGGGGTCGGGTGGCCGTTGGCATAGGGGACAATGGATGGAACCAAAATCGGGGCGGGGACAGTACGCACGAAGGGGGCCCCCGCGTGTGTATGCGGGGGGAATGGGGGCAAGGTGGGTGGTACGGCGATGCTGTATGCGTTCACGGGGGCGGGACGGCGGAAGCGGCGGCGGTTTGCTATAATATCGCCAGCAACAAGCCAAACGGAAGGAGCATCGGATGAACAAGCGAACGACGGTAAACGCAGCAGAATTGAGCGAGGCGAGGCGCAGGGCTTCGCTCTCGCGTAGAAACAGACGAGGCGGACGTCCGAAGGGATGGCGCAAGGACGCAACCCGTCCGCCGTCCACGATTGGCGTGGATCCATTGGACGCGGAGATACTTCGTCGTTATGCCGCCCTGCGCGGCGTCACGCTCCGGCGCGTTCTGCACACGCTGGCCGCCGCCCTGGTCTTTGGCGCGGACATTCCCGCGCGGGAAACCCTTGCGCCGCAGGGATGGCAGTACGCGGATTACAGCAAAAGTGCGGAGTCATGACGGCGAGAAGCCCCACCTCTGCGCACGTCAAGGGTCGCGTGCCCGTGCGCGCGTTGGTTTAAGCCATGCTCTCTAGCACCGTGCCGTACACAAGCAGTTCGTCTAGCGGCGCATCACCATCCGGCTCTTGCGGTAGCGGCACAAGGTCGAACGCCCCGGAATCACGCGCAAGCAGTCGGTCGGTCGAGACGTGCGCTAGAACGCCGATTTCCGCCCCTGTGGCGCGTTCCTTGGCTTCGGTCGCGGGATTGCCCGTCTGCGGCACGGGGCGCGCCGTGGGCGTTTCCTGTGCCTGTGGCGGCGGCGTTGCCGTCCGTGCGAGATACAAGAGACGTTGTCCCCTACGCGTGTCGGCACGGACGCATCCGGCGAGACGTGCGCCCGCTATCGGCAGGGCGAGTGATTGCACGTCCAGGCGCATTGACGAATCCGGAGACGTGGCGAACGTCCGGCGGGCGAGGTCTACGGCCTTGTCAAACTCTGCGCGCGTTACGCAGTCCACGCGGACAACGCCGTGGATTGACTTGCCGCCCGAATAGACGAGCGCGGCAACGGGCAAGCAGTAGAGGGTGAGCGCGCCATACCAAAAGGCGCATTGATCGGATAGCGGCATTTCGTCAAACTCCATCAGCGCATTCGGGAACGCGGCAACGGTCGCGTTCGTGACGAGGTGCTGCTTGCCGTCCCCTCTATCTTCGCTTGCGCCCGTAAAAGGATTTATCTTCACAAGTTCGCCCGCGCGCGCAAGGCGCGTGCCGTCTGAAAGCCAGTCGGCAACCGGCATGAAGTCATGCCCGGCGCAAGGAATCCACGCGCCTGAATGTGGCGCGATTCCCACGGGCAGGGCTTGAAGGTCGGGGCGTTCGAACATGGCGGCGAGTTGCGCCCGCCGCTGTGCCGCCGCGTCCATGTGGCGAACGTCCACGGGTGACAACGCCATGAGCGCGGCGGACGAGGTGCAAAGGCCGCGCCGTCCCGCTTCCACGCAATCCTCAACCGCCCGTGACGGCTTCGGCTTCGGGGGCTTCGGCTTCGGTCGGTATGTGGTTCGCGCCGTCCGTCCGTTTGCGTGCGCCGCGTTCCATGCGTCCACCTTCGGGCGTGCCGTCTCCATGCCGCGCCGAATGTCGGCGTCCCTGTCGGTCACGCTCTGCGCCCGTGCGTCCGTGATTACATCGTCGGCGGACAAGCCAGCCGCAACCGCCCAAAAGGTCAGGTCTTTCAGCCCGTCCCATGTCGCGCCCCTGCGGAACGCGGCAAGGGCGTTGCGGTAGCGGTCGGGCGCGCTCCGTCTGTTTGAGTTGTTTCCCTTCTGCTTTTCTCCCTTCTCAAAGAAGCCACGCGAAAGCCTTACAGAGTTCATACACCCCCCCCCTTAGGGGGGGGTGTATGAACTCTGTGAGACTAAGGCTTTATAGAGTTCATAGAGTCTAGTTTTATGAGGTCTATGAAGTCTATAAAGTCTGTGCGCCGAATGATTCACGGTAGGCCGCTATCCTTTCGGGCGTTGATATGAACCTCGCGCCATGGAAACGCGCTTTTGCCGTCCCGTCCGGCTTGCGTTCCAGTTCGGGCGTTTCGGCAAGGTCGCCGCGTTCAACGAGCGCGCGCAGAAGATCGTCAGCAAGGTTGCTTCCGATTGCCGCCTCCGGCCTCTTTGCGAGTTCGCTCTTGAACGCCTTTTTACCGAGCAGTTTTTCGCCCGCCGATTCCGCCACGGCAAGGGCGGCGGACTTGAAGGCCGCTTCCCTGTCGGCGTTCTTCTGCGCGCGTTCGGCGGGGGTCATGCCCTGCGCCGTCTTGCCGTGCGCCGTCTCAACTGGTATGTGCGGGTCGAGGGTGAAAGTCTGCGTTGCGCCATCGAACAAGGCCGCGAACGGCGGAACGGGCGCGCGGTAACGGTTCACCGTCTCAACGGTCACGGCGTTGCTTGCATACCCGTTCGGAGTGAGCAGTATTGTGCAGTCATCATCGGCCATGGCCGTATAACTGCCCGCGCCACGGTCGAGGAGTGATTTGCCGGAAATGTCCCCCTTCGGGTCATGGCCGACAAGCAGCACGGCGCACACGTCCGCAAGAGCGGCGCGGAATTCGAGCAGGGCGCGCAAGCCCGCAGCGGAATTTTCGTCTTCTGTCCCCTGCATGAGTTTATAGCGGGGATCGATGATTGCAAGGTCTGTGCCGTTGTCACGGAGTTGCCGCGTGAGCGCGTTGTCGGTCACGGTGTTGCCGTCCGCGTCCGTGAATGCGTCGCGAAGCAAGTGCGCCCGTCCGCGCAAGTTGTAAAGCGAGAAGAATTCATTTTCGGGCTTCACGCCGAACGCGTCCGCCTGCGCTTTCATTCGCTCTTGAAATCCTGTGGGCAGGAGTTCAAGATTAAAGTATGCCACGCGGCGCGGACGTTCCGGCGCAGGGAATCCGAGAAACCTCACGCCGCACGCAACGGACAAGCCGAGTTGGATTGCAAAGAATGATTTTTGTGATTTTGACTTTCCGTAAAGTGCGCATTGGAAGTTCATCGCCATGAAGTCGGGTATTATCCAGTCGAACGGCGGAAGGTTCTGCGCAAGGAACGCCGCACCATCCACGGGCTTGAGGTCGAACGTGTTCGCCCTGTCGAGTGCTTCCGTGAAGTCGCTCATTCCGCGCCCCCTTCCCGTGTGAAGTCGGCGCATCCGGCGGCGGACGTGTCAGCTTCGGTGAAGTGAACGCCGAATTGATTGATATGGTTCGGTGTCGCCGTCCTCATGTCTCGCGGAGTTCGCATCGAAAGAAAAACCTCAATGCACCCACTTTGGGCGGGAAAGTCCGGCGAGACTGCCGACAAATCGTGGTGAAAGCAAGCGCAGTCACCGCAAACGAATCCTTGCCCCTTCATGCCACACCTCCCCGCGCACCGTTCGCGCCGTCCCGCCGTTCTGAAAGGCAGTCGCGGCAGATTCCGCAGTTGCGCCCATACACCGCGCGTTTGCATACCCGGCAACGCCTCCGCGTCACGCCGTCCGCGCCGTGAATCACGCGCCCGCCCTTGTGCGGTGTCGGGTTCTCAATCACAAGCCGAGCCATCACGCAACCGCCTTTCCGTCTGTGTTCGCGTTCGCCTTGCCCGCGAGAAGGGCGGCAACGGAGCTGCGGGTGTAGCCCGTGATTCGCTTCCCGCCCGCGCCCGTGCGGACGGCAACGAGCAAGCCGCGTTTTTCCCAATTGGCGAGGGTGTGGCGGTCGCGTCCGCCGAGAAGTTTCCCCGTTTCCACGGGTGAAAGAATCCGGTCGGTCGGTTCGGTGTCCGTTGCCGCGAGGTTCGGCGCAAGGCGCGCTTTGCGCTCTTCGGGTGATACTGTCGGGTCGGCGGCGAGAATTGCCGCTAACGCCTGTTTTGTTGTGTCGAGCATTGATTACTCCTTGTCCGCCGTGGCTTGCGCGAGGGCGGCGTTTCCGCCCGTTCCGTGCTTCGCCTTGTTTGGCGTGACAAGGCCGCATTACAACTGGTAATGCAGAAATTACCGCTTTTCCGCGTGAAGATATTTTTCGGGCGGAATGAAAAAAGGCGAAAACCCTAAGGAATTCGCCTAAAATATTTTTGCGTGATCGCTTGACAAGTTTCCGCGATTACCGCTTTTTACCGCTTTGCCGTGCGCCCTGCTTTGCTTTCCGCTCCCTTTGCGCGCGTTTTATCCGCTTGTTCCTTTGCGCGTGATTTCTTCGCGGCTTCGTGCATGGTTTCGGGGCGTTCCATGCCGTCCCGTTTTTTGTGCTTCGTCCCCCTCTGCGCGGCGTGAAGTCTTGCGGCGTTCGTCATTACTGTGCCCGTTGAGATCGCCCATTTTTCCACCAACTCGCGGACACGTTTGCACACGCCGAAAAGGCTATCTCCCTTTTTGGCTTTTATGAAAACATAGTCGGTCGAGTTCTTTTTGCTGCCGTGTTTTCTTGTGTTCCATACATGGCACACCAGTCGGGCGCAGTATTGTATTGCGTCCGTCTTGCTCTTGTCCGGGGCGAGGTCTTTTCCCAATTCCGCCTTTAGTTCGTCCGCGTTCCTGGTGCCCGTGTTTTTCTCTTCGCCGTTGATTTCGTCCGTCGCTTCGGCGTCAAGTTTGAGGGCATTGCGAAATGCGACATGGAAATCATTAGGCGTTATCTTCGCAGCGAATCGTTCCGCGTCTTTGTCTCCGCAGTCCGTCAACGCGAAAGCCGGCATGATTTGCCGGAAAGCCTCGTCTAACTTGTCGGCCGCTCCGTGTTTTCCTAGTGCCCTCGCAAGGGCTATCTTCTTCTGCATGAGCGCAAAGCAACCGCCATTGTCTCTCCAGCCAAACAGGAACACAAACCAATCACTTGCAAATGTCTCCAGGCGCTTATTGCCGTGATACAGCAATTCAACATCGGGCTTCAGTGCGATTTCTCTTTTGAGTTGGGTAAAGATGAGTTCACAGAGTTCGGAAAGTTTGACGGCGGGTTGCCATTCCGGCGGCGTTGCGCAGAGTGAGGCCAGCGTCGGCGCGGGATTGAGTTTCACGTCCGCGACGTCGGGCAATATCCTTGCGGCGGCGGCTTCGGCACAGGCCCGCGCATCGTCCAGCCGCCTACCGATATATTCAAGCCCGCATTTCCAACGATCCTCTTTAGCCGTTGCATAACGTATTCTCAAAAGCGCTTCATGCTCTTCGGCGGTGAGTCGTGTTGGCGTATCGGTTTTAGTCTTTCTTTTCGTGCCCATGGGTTCATCATCCTGTTGTGTGTGTTGAGGCGTTGAATAGGCCGCAGGCGGCGCGGGCGGCAGGGCGGCGCATTGTCCGCCCATGTCACGCCGCGCGCGCCTGTGGCCGTTTTTCGGCGCGTTGCGCCGTCCCGCTTTAGAGGTTGTCGAAAGCATTGCGCAGTTCTGCGATTCTCGCCGTGTGCATGGGTTCGGGGGCTTCCCCTGTGTTGTCGTCGCTTGTCGCTATCCCGTCGAGGATAGAGAAGCAAAGTTCATCGGATGAATCGAGGAAGGTTTCAGCAAACGGAAGCACAAACTCCTCAAAGACGGTTTCGGGCGTGTTGCCGTTGCACCATGAGGTTTTGTTCATCGCCCGCGCCACACGTTCAAGACGTGAGTACCGTTCGCCGTCAACGGTGAACGTTATACGGCGTTTCTGTGCCGTGCGCCGCGTGGCGCGTTTCGTTGCGGTCTTTCCCGCAGTCTCTCTTTTCGTTTTCATGGTTCTGTTGTTCCTTTTCTGTTGGGTTGTTTGGCTTATGCCGTTTCAAGAAGTCGGTCGATCTCCGCGCGCGCCTTTTCCAGTTCTTCGCGGGTCATGTCGCGCACCGCGTCACGGAACGCCGAAAAACGGCCTTGCGCCGCGTCCGCGCCGTCTGCGGGTTCGCTTGCCGCCACGGGAGCGGGAAGGGCGGCAGGGGCGTTTTCTGCGCTCTCCGTGCCATCGAGGGAGATTGTCGGCAGGGCGGAAACGGCGGATTGCAAGGCCGCTTCCGATTCGTGGAAGTAATGCCGCGTCATGGCGGGGTTGCTATGCCCGACAATGGATTGTATCACCGCAAGCGGAACGCCCGCGTTTGCGGAGAGTGATACGAAAGTATGGCGCAGGGAATGAAAGCCGACAAGCACGCGCGCCTTTGTCTCGCCGTCTCGCTTCTCGTTCGTGACAATCCCGCACCGCTCAAAAATGCGTTGTATGCGGTTCGTCAGCACGGACGGGTTGCGGAGATATTGCGCCGCTGTGTCCGGCAGTAGGTAGCCTGTCCGCGCGTCCGGCGGAATCTCCGCAAGCATGGAAGCAAGCACGCCGTGAAGAGGGATTATTACGGGCTTGCCGTTCGCGTGGCGCGCCGTCTTTCGCGGGATCGTCATTATCCGATTGCGGGCGAGGTCGATACTGCCCCATTCCATCATGGCGCAATCACCGAGCCGCAAGCCCGTATAGATTCCCACGGCGAACAGTAGCCGCATTTCGCCCGTCACCGAGCCGCACACGCGCGCCAGTTCCTCTACCGTCAGTTCGCGTTTCGTCACGCTTGCAACGTGCCTTTTCGCTATTCCCTTCCATGGGTTAGAGCCGAGCCGAGCCGTGTCCGCCAGCACGTCCCACATACGCCGCAGAAGGGTGATATACTTGTTATGCGAGTTCGCGGATAGTGTCTTGGCGAGGTGTCCCGCGAATTGTTCCGCCATTTCAGCCGACACATGGCGCATTTCCACGGCTTCGGGGTAGTTTTCCGCCACCCATTCAGAAAACTTGTCATACTGCGTTTCGTAATCGTCCAATGTCCGCGCGCCCGTGTCCGGCCTGTGTGCGCTTGCGCGGTAGGCTTCAAACCCATCGGCAAGCGCAAGCGCGGGCTTGGTATCTTCGTATCGGCGGATTTCCGCCTTACGCCCTTCAATCCTCACGGCGAGGTTTTGAAGCCGCTCCGCGTCCGTCTTTGCCGCGAACGGCGCGACAATCTCCGCTAGAATCTTCTCCGCTTCCCTGCGGTCGCTTGTGCCCGTGGTTTTGGTGTAGGTCTTACCGTCCACCGTCCACCGCGCGCGCCACACGCGCCCCTTGCGCTCTAACGTGCCTAGCCCTTTTGAACGTCCTTTTGCTTTTCTCGCCATGATTGTATCTCCGTTCGCGGTCGGGCGGGGTGTTCCACCGTGGAATTACCCTTTTGCGCCGTTCCGCCCCGAATGATACCAAAACGGCGGATTAGTTGCAAGCATAATCACCTAAAAATCACCCGAAAGTTATCAACACCCTATAAACACGGCATTTAATACGGACTGAAAATCCGTGTGTCGCCGGTTCGATCCCGGCCTTGGCCACCATTCCATGTCTAACTCGGAGAGAACTCCGAGTTTTTGTTTTTTATGGATTAGCGTATAAAGCCCAATTGTCGGGCTGATTTTGACCTTGCCGAGTTCTCTGTCGTGTGTGGCAACAACCGCGCTGCAAGCTCCTTGTCGAGCGTCGCCTTGAGGATCGTGATTTTCACCTTCTTCATGTTTATCTCCTTTCGAAACACAAATCACCTCACCGTCATCAGCTCGTCCCACCGCGTCGTGGGGCGGCGCGAAAGTTTCTGCCGTTTCATGTGCCACGACTTCGCGCCGATTCCCTGGGCGGCGGAGAATACCTTGCCCTTGCCGTAGCGGGCGTTGAGGGCGTCCACGGCGGCGTACAGGCGAGATGGGGAACGGGGAGCGGGGAATGGGGAACGGGAGTCTTCGAACAAATCCATCTGGCGGGCCGTGCCGGGCTTTTCGAGGCCGAAGAACACGATGCCCGTCTTGCGGTAGCGCGTCCCCGGAACGTAGAGCGCGTCCACCTCCTCGCGGATGGCGCGGAGCATCTCGTTCGTCGCGTCCGTGGGCGCGGGGAACACGACCGTGCGCCCCAGAAAATCGCCCCCTCCGCACGAGGCGAAGACCTGCGCGTAGATGTTGCACCCCGCCGCGAGAAGCCCGTGTCGGCGAAGTTTGGCGGCAGCCTGCGCGGCGTAGGCGGCAAGGGACTCCGCAAGTGCCTCCGCCGTCGTGGCCGGTTCGCCGAAAGAGCGGGAACAGGAGATCGAATCGGGATCGGCGTCGTAGTCCCGCTCCTCGTGGCACGGGATGCCGCGCAGCTCCATCGCCGTGCGCAGGAGCGTCACGCCGCCGATGGAGCGGAGCGTGTCGTCCGGGGCGTCGCGGAGGTGCTGGGCGGTAAGGATGCGCGCGGCGCGGAGCTTGGGCGGCAGACGCCGCCCCACGCCCCATACCTCCTGCACGGGCAGGGCGGCGAGGATTTCCGTCGGATCGTCCGGCATGAGGAACACGCCGTCGGGCTTCTTCTTGCCGATGTGGTTCGCGATCTTGGCGAGGGTCTTTGTGGGCGCGAAGCCGACGCCACACGGTATGCCGACCCAGCGGAGTATCTTGCTTCTGAGCCTTCGGCCATAAGCAAGATACGGGGAATGGGGAACGGGGAACGGGGAATGGGATGTTGGGGAATGGGTGATGGGGAATGGGGAACGGGTGGGCGCGAAGTCTTCATCGCCGTTCCCCGTTACCAGTTCCCCGTTCCCTCGTTCCGCCAAATTTGGCGGAACGATGAACGCCTCGTCGATGGAATACTGCTCCACGTCAACCGCCTCTTCGCGCAGCACGGAGATGATCCGCCGCGACATATCGCCGTACAGCTCGTAGTTGGACGAGCGGAAGCACAGCTCGCCGGCGGCCTCGCGGTCTTTCAGCTGGAAGTAGGGCGTACCCATCGGGATACCGAGCGCCTTGAACTCGTTTGAACGGGAGACGCAGCATCCGTCGTTGTTCGAGAGGACTGCCACGGGCCGGCCCACGAGGCGGCGGTCGAACACGCGCTCGCAGGACACGAAGAAATTGTTTCCGTCCACAAGCCCGATCATAGTGAGAGGGGAACGGGGAATAGGGAACGGGGAACGGAGGATGGGGAACGGTTAAACACGAAGTTTCCTCACCATGGAAAAGAGCATCTTGCTGATGCGCGTAATCAATGTTTGGTTTCCTCTGGGATTGCTATGTACTTGAAGCGTTCTGCAAGTTCCAGTTGCGTTTGGACTTCAAAAAGCGAACCCCTCGCAATTGAGAGGAACCTTGCATATTCAGTTTTCGAGTCACGCCCGTTCCCCTCGGCAATATTCGATGGAATTGATACTACGGCACGTCGCAATTGGTCGCAGAGTGCGAAGCGTTCCTCTGCGGGGAAAGATCGTATCAAGGCATAGACCTTTTCACACAACGACATGGACATTTGCCAGACGTCAAGTTCTCTGTAATCGTTAACCATTTCGGTTTCCTTTCTTGAATTGATGGATGCACGCCGTCACTTTGCCGAAGTAGTCCAGCTCCTGACCGGGCTTCAGCACAATGTCAGGGTACTTTGGATTCGCCGCGACCAACCTAATCTCCCCACCATTCCCCGTTCCCCATTCCCCGTTCCCTCTCATCCCATTCCCCGTTCCCCATTCCCCGTTCCCCAAACGAAGCGTCTTCACGGTGAAGTCGCCATCGACACTGGCGATGATCACGTCGCCGTCGGCGGGGCGGAGGGAGCGGTCGACCACCAGCAGGTCGCCGTCGCTGATCCCCGCGCCGACCATCGAGTCGCCCTCGACACGCACGAAGTACGTGGCGGCCGGACACCTCACCAGAAGTTCATTCAGGTCAAGCGGTGGCTCCAGGTACTGTTCGGCCGGCGACGGAAACCCCGCCACCACCGATCCCGATACTTTTGCCTTTGCGCTCATAGTTGATGCCGGATATTTTACCATATTTGGCGATCTCAAAGCGATGACGAATCGCGCCTTTCAAAAAATCAAAATACCCCTTATGGCGGAAAAGGCAATATGATATAATATGCGCCGTCAACCCAAACAAGGCAAATCCATGAAGGCGCAGACACAAGAAGACGTAGCGAAGATTGAGGCGTACCGCAAGACGCTCGGCAAGTACCCGAAGCCGAGCGTCACGGCGGACATCGTCGCCGTGCGTCCAGCCTACAGCGAACTTGGAGAAGGGCAATGGCGTGAGAACCCGGAGTTCGCCCTTGAGGTACTGTTCATCAAGCGCGGGCAATGGCCGTTTGAGGGATGCTGGGCGTTGCCGGGCGGATTCATCCGTCCGACGGAAACCGTGGACGAGGGTGCGAGGCGCGAGCTTCGCGAGGAGACCGCGCTTGAGGCCGACCGCCTCATTCCCGTCGGCGTGTTCTCGAAGCCGGACCGAGACATGAGGGCGTGGATCATTTCAAACGCTTTCGTGTCCGTCCACAAGCGCGGGCAGGGCTGCCACGTCAAGGGCGGCGACGATGCGGCGGTGGTCAGGTGGCTTCTCCTCAAGTCGCCCACCATCGGGCATGGACGTTTCTATCTCCCGTTCTATGAGGATGGAAAGCTGGCGTTCTGCCTGACCGGTACCTATCGCGAGGAGGATCTCGGTGGCGGCACGGTCTTGTCGGTCGAGGACAATCCGCTGGCGTTCGACCATGCGGAGATCATCGCGCAGGCTTTTCTGCGGATGCTGTCGTTCGACACGAAGAAGCTCGTGTTCTTCTTCCTGCCGGAGAAGTTCACGCTTTCCAATTACATTGACATTTACCAGTACCTTACGCGCTACTCCGTCAGCTCGGCCAACATCCCGAGTTTCCGCCGTCAGCTCACGACGACGAAGGAGCCGCTTCTGGAAGTGTGCGAGGGCGAGTGGGAAGATCTCGGAGGTCGCGCCCACGCCCCCGCAAAGTTGTACAGGAGAAGAAGGTAGGGCGAACTCTCCGGGTTCGCCGCAATCACATGACGGCGCGGCCGGAGTCCGCGCCCTACCTCACGTGGCCATACGCGCCCTACCTCATGTGGCCATAAAGGTAATATGAAAGGAAAAAAGAGAATGACCTACCATCATCATCCATACGATCCGGCGATAGCCGAAAGAAAACAGAAGAACCGCGACATTTTCGCGGAGACGATGCGCATCTGCCGCAGGTGCGGATACGTCACCCCTTTGGGTACTGAAGTTCGACTCCCCAGCACGGATGACGTGTTGAAGGCGAGCGTGTTCTACCAGAATCCGCCGCGGGTGGATTCAGTTGCGGCGGCAGAAACGAGCGTGTGCGACGCGGTGAACGACGACTGCATCGAAGTCGCGCGCAAGCTCGTCGAGGAAGGCTATCGGCCGATCATGCTGAACATGGCAAACCGGCACACGCCCGGCGGCGGCGTCATCAACGGGGCGCGGGCGCAGGAGGAGTCTCTCTTCCGCCAGAGCAACCTCTGCGTCTCGCTCTACCAGTTCGACGACTACCATGCGGGGCTTCTCGGTCTGCCGCTCGGCGACGGACGCTATCCGATGGATCGGAATACGGGCGGCATCTACTCCGGCCGCGTCACGTTCTTCCGCACCAGTTCACGCAAAGGCGATGCGCTTGTCGAGACGCCATTTGAGTGCGCGGTCGTTTCGGTCGCGGCCATTAACCGCCCCGACCTCACTTCCGACGGGCGTCTCGTCGATTGGGCGGTCGTGGCCACGAAGAAGAAGATTCGCACCATGCTTCGCATCGGGCTGTTGCACGGCCACGACGCCATCGTGTTGGGTGCATGGGGCTGCGGCGCGTTTTGCAATCCTCCGGAACACATGGCGCGGCTGTTTCACGAAGTTCTGCGCGAGACGGAGTTCGCCGGGAAGTACCGCGTCGTACGCTTCGCTGTCATCGAAGACCACAACTCCCGCCATTCGAACTTCGCGCCGTTCGACAGGGAATTCAATCGCGGTCCGGCCGCGCCGAACAACTGAAAGGAGAAAACAAATGGACCGAAACAAGGCAAAGGGAATGTTGTGGGGACTTATCGTAGGAGACGCCTTCGGGAGCCCCATCCAGTTCAGCGGCAGGGACAGCCATCCGTGGATCACGGAGATGGTGGCGTGTCCCGTTTTTAACCTCCCGCCCGGTTACTGGACGGACGACGGGTCGATGGCGATGTGCATCATGGATTCGTTCGTCCGTAAGGGCGGGTACGACCTGAAGGACATCGCCGGGACATTCCTGAAGTGGCTGAATGAGGGTTATCTCTCATCGATTGAGGGGCATTCCTTCGACGTGGGCTGCGCGACCTACGACTCTCTGGCTGCGTTTGCCCGCACCGGTTCGCTCGTGAACGGACACGAGGAATCGCAGGGAAACGGCTCGGTCATGCGTTTCGCGCCGAGCTACCTCATCGCCCGCGCGCTCGGCCGCCCGGAGATCATCCACGAGGTGAGCGACGTGACGCATGCGTCGGCGACGGTGCGCGAGGTCTGCGACAGGTTCGCCGCAGTCCTGGATGAACACCTCGCCGACACGCGCACGAAGAAGGGGCCTGGCGCGGAACTGAAGCGCGAGCAGGTGAACAACTCCGGCTGGGCGGTCTCGACGCTTGACGCCGCGCTCTGGGCGTTCAACACGACGGAGAGCTTCGCCGACGGTCTCATCGCAGCCGTGAACCTCGGCGGTGACTCAGATTCCATCGGCGCGGTCTACGGACAGCTCGCCGGCGCCTTCTACGGCTTCGACGCAATCCCCGACCGCTGGGTGAAGGCGGTCAAGGCCTGGGAGAAGGTGGATGCCCTCATTGAGCGTCTTCTCAATGCTTTGGAAAAGTAATGCTATGCCGGCCTTCCGTCCGTTGCGTTCTGTTCTCGCCGATTTTATCGGCGAGTTCCCCTACCCCCGCCCCAACGAATCACCAACCACGAACCACGAAATTTTGCTATACTACCCGTATCGGAAAAGCAGGAGAAAAAGCAGGCATAGACTGAAACAGGCAGAGACTCGTGAAACAGACAGAGACCCGTCGCGGCACCTTGCGCGGGCGGTATTTGGGAGCAGTGAGGGAAATGACGGAAAAAGACATAAAGACGTTCTTGACGATTGGCGAGAATATCGTCATAGAATCAAGCGCGCGGGGGATGGCCCCAAGGCGGACACCTATGAAAGTATCTGCGCGTTCCTGAATCGCAATGGAGGAGATGTCTTTCTTGGCGTTACTGACGACGGAGATGCAATCGGGTTGCCACCGAAGACCGAGCCGATGATGGTGCGGCAAATCGTCAAAGCGATGAACGATCCCAATCTTTGGGAGCCGCGCATTGCCGTTTATCCCGAAATCGTGGAATATGAAGGCAAGACCCTCATTCACATTCATGTGCCGGTCGGGCCGGATGTCTACTGGTTCAAGGGCAAGTGCTATGACCGAGTGGACGATGCGGATGTTGTCGTCCGCGGCACGTCGCCGATTGCCGAGATGTTCATCAGAAAGCACGAGATCTACACCGAGCAGCGCATCGTCCCGTTCGTTACGAAAGCAGACCTCCGTCTTGACCTCCTGCCGCGCATCCGCATGATGGTCCAGACGGCTCATGATGGTTCTCACCCCTGGGCTAATGTCGATGACGATGCGATTCTGCGTTCGGCAAAGTTGTTGGGGCAAGATCCGGCAACGGGCAGGGAAGGATTCAACGCCGCAGCCGTCCTGCTTCTCGGCAAGGACGACACGATTGGAAACTGTTTCCCGGAAGACAATGTCAGCTTCATCCACAAGCGCCCAAGATGGTTAAGTTTGGACCTAACGACATGCGTTTTGTGGCGGGGAAGGAGAATCTATATCGGCGACTGACCGTTCGTGAATGTGCTCGCCTTCAATGTTTCCCCGATGATTTTGAGTTTTTATATACCGATGTCAACATGGGATATAAAATGATTGGTAACGCTGTGCCAGTTAATTTTGCTTATGCTGTTGCCAGGCAGGTCTTGCAATGTTTGAAAAAACATAAGGCAGTCTAAGAGGTGGGTATGAAATTCTATCAACTTTTTTGTTTCCTACTTTTGACTTTGATAATTGAAGTAGGATTTGCAGAAAACAGGCAGTGTGAAATTATTAGTTTGTTCTCTGGTGCCGGTGGGTTGGATGTCGGTTTTGAGAAAGCGGGATTCAGGGTCATATGGGCAAATGAGTTCGATAGAAATATCTGGGAAACGTTTGAGAAAAATCATCCTCAAACAATATTGAATCGTAAGAGTATCTGTGATGTTGATGTACGAGAAATCCCTGATTGTGTTGGGATAATTGGAGGTCCTCCTTGCCAAAGTTGGAGTAAGGGTGGAATGAAACGTGGGCTTGACGATGAACGAGGGCGATTGTTTTTTGAGTACATTCGGATACTTAAGGCGAAACGCCCACTGTTTTTCCTCGCCGAGAATGTTGCAGGGATGTTGACTGACCGGCATAAGGATGAACTTTTACTGTCCAGGCAAGTGCCAGACAATCACAATTGCATCCGTCAGCGCCAAAGATGATACGTAATGGAGATGGTACGTTTTCATTCGCGAAAGGCCATGAAAATGAGTACCGTAGATTGAGTGTAAGGGAAGCCGCACGTATCCAGACTTTTCCAGACAATTTTATATTTTCGCGGTAGTAGTGTCAATTCAAAAATACGGGATTGAATATGTGGGTACCTTTGACTGGTATGATGAAAGCATGGATGCTGCATGCGCACGGATCGTGAAATCCATCCCTGTTAATTTGAAGCCGAAATTGTGTGCCATATTCGAAGGTTGCACAAAAAGGTTCTGTGATGAGATTATGCGGCGACATGAAGCATTGCCATGTGTGAATGCCGGGTATTTTAAGCTCGTTAAAATACCAGCGGAGAAATTGTCAGAAGAACTAGATTCTGAAATCATGCGGTATGAAGGAGAAGGTTATGTTGATGTTAAGAGCCAAGTTTATATTAGTTATCACGAAGATATATTCTGACCTTTGGTATTGCGAATGTTCAAGATCGGTATTCTCGGGATCTTTTGACCCGACTGTATAAGGCTGGTACGATTATATGTAAAAGTCCTCACGGAAGAAACGACGAAGAAAACGAGTGAAAACCATGTTCCCGCGCCTTATGAGGCGCGGAGAGGGTAGTGGAGGAATTGTTTGTGCGTAGGGAGCGGACTGTCGGCGGCAAACACGCACCTCGCGCTACCGCCGGACTTTACGTAATGCGGTGGTGGCCGGCGGGAGGTTGAAGCGCCGCCAAGATGGCGGCGTTCCCAGTTAGCCCGACTTTCCACGTTCGCGTACAAAAAGGCCGAATTTCCTGGGAAACGGGT
>CAMKJU010000085.1 GCA_946413265.1 uncultured Lentisphaerota bacterium | reverse complement strand
GCCGCGCTTGAGATCATGTCGATTCCGCCAGTGCGCTTCCTTGCTGCGCCCAGAATGGGCGGTCTTCTCGTGATGGCTCCACTCCTCTCGTTCTATGCATGCGTGCTGGGTGTTGTGGGTGGAGGCGTCGTGGGATATACGCAATTCAACGTGGCTTTCAGCCAGTACATGTCGAGCGCGATGACGATGGCTGAGCTTAAGGACCTTTTCGTTGGGCTTCTGAAGGCCACGGTATTTGGGGTGGTGATCTGCACCGTCTCGTGCCACCAGGGCTTTACCACGCGGATGGGCGCCGTGGGAGTGGGGCGTGCCACGCAGCGTAGCGTGATCATATCCTTTCTGCTGATTCTCATGCTCGGCTACATGATTACGCGGATGTTCTACCTGGAGTTCTGATTCAGGAATTCGTGAAGATGGACGAAGGCCTCATCCGTAACACGCCTGATTTGAAGGAAGCCTGCGACGCGCTAGTCGCGGGCGGATTGGCAGCGCTCGATACGGAGTTCGTCTGGCGTGCATCGTATCGCCCACATCTTGCCATCGTCCAGATGGCCGGCGCGGACGGTGTATGCCGCGCGCTCGACTGCCAACTCGGCACCGATCCGTCGCCGTTTGCGGCGGTGCTTTCCGATCCGTACGTAGTGAAGATTCTCCATGCCGCGCATCAAGATCTGGAGCTCATGTACCACTATGCGTCCGCCGCGCCCGTGAACGTGTTCGATACGCAGCTCGCGGCGGGATTCTGCGGACATTCATCCAACATAGGCCTGCAGAAGCTGCTCTACGAGGTGCTGGACGTAGGGCTCGCGAAGACGGAGACCTGCACTGACTGGAGCCAGCGTCCGCTCACGGACGCGCAGGTGCGCTACGCGCTCGACGATGTGCGCTATCTGGTGTCGCTCCGCGCCGCACTGCTCGCGCAATGCGATGCATTTGGTACGCGCGCATGGCTGGAAGAGGACCTTTTGAAGTACGAGTCGCCTGATGCCTACGGAGACGCGGAGCCGGACGAGATGTGGAAGCGCGTGAAGGGAAATGCGCGGCGTCTACCGCGTCGCGGCCTCGCCGGGTTGCGTGCGCTCGCGGCCGTGCGCGAACGGCGCGCGATCGAGTGGAATCTGCCCCGCGGATGGCTGGGCGACGATGCGTCGCTAGTCGATCTCGCATGGCGTCTCCAGCACGGCGAGACAACGTTCCCGAACGTGCGTTTCCGCCATCGCCTGAAGAACAACGCCCAGCGCGACCATCTTGCGGCGGACTACGCGGCCGCGCTCACGGAGGCCGTCGGCTTGTCTGAAGAGGATTGGCCTTTCCCCATCCAGCCGGACTATCCAGCAGAGGTGCTGGACGCGGCGGACAAGGCGTACGAATATCTTGTCGCGCGCGGCGAGGAGCTGCACGTGGACCCGGCAGTGTTCGCGAACAGGGCGCAGCTTCTCGCGTTCGTGGACGACCCGGAGGTGCCTGACAATCCGCTCGCCGAAGGCTGGCGGTTTGAGGTGGTTGGCCGAGAAATCATCGAGCGATTCTACGTGCCATGAGCAGCGTCAGGTGAAACGGAGCAGTATCAGTTTCACGATGTCGACAAAGCGGATTGGCCATAGGCGCGTGGGTCGGTCGGCCTTGAGCGGGCGCGCGAGGAACTTCGGCATGTCTGGGAAGAAGCGGAGTCCCGTTGCCGCCTCGAGCTCTTCGATGGTGACGATGCCGTGTACGGGAAAGTCGTTGACGGAGGCGGTTTGCGGGAGCATCACGGCGAGTGCGCGCACGCCGTCCGCATCCTGCGCGGTGACGAGCATGTAGAACTGTTCCGGCACGTCGATGGAAGGGGCGCTTTGAAGGGTGGTGCGTTTTGGCGTCGGCGATATCGCGCCAACAACAACCCAAATCTCACCGTAGCGGGCGGTCCACAGATCTGATATGCGCTGTTCCATCTCGCGCCACGGACCGCGGTTGAGGGCAGGACGCTGCGGGGCGATGTTCGTCATGAGAAATGTCTTCTCCTGCTCGTCGGGTCCGTAGCGCGTGACGATGGCGCGGTTTGGCACGAGGTGTCCTCGGTCGTAGCCGGAGCGGGAGTAGTCGTTGGCGGCGGGGCACGAGGCGACGCTGCGGTCCTTCTGGAAACTCGGGCGTTTCAGCGTGTCGAACCTGGCGTCCTTCACGACATGGTAGGCGGCCCACACTGGATGGCGCAGCGACGGAGACCAGCCGACGGCGAACTCGCCGCGCTGGAGCACGACGATGTCCTCCGGGGCGGGCGCGCCGGTACGTTCGGGGGCGCCGGCGAAGAACACCTGCCCCTCGGGCACGGGGTCGTCTGAGTCATATACGGCGTCGTGTCCGGTCCAGCCGAGAGCGTCCGTGATGAAAGCTGTGCGGTTACCGAAGTACCATAGCGGGGCCGTGTAGAAGGCGCGGTGCTCGTCCAGCCATTCACGTGGGTGGTGTACGTACCAGTCGCCCACTGCGCAACAGGTGATGAGCGAGAGGGCGAGCGTGGCGGAGACGATCCTTGCAATGAGACGCGCCTTGCTGATTGGCGCCTTCTTTTTCTTCTTCTTCCCCTTGGTCAATTCTTTCTTCACGTTCTTATTTTTCTTCTCCATTGTCTTATCCTCCCTTGGGGCAAAACGCATATTCATAGACATGCCGTATGGCGGCGGCGAATTCACCGAAGGTGAACGCGGTCGGCACAAGTTCCACATGGGGGTCGGGGATGAGCGTCACGCGCGCGCGCGGAATGTGTCGGCCAAAAAGCGAGAGCGTCTGCTCGTCCGGCAGGATGATTGCGGCGGCGCGTCGAAGAGCGCGACGTTCGAAGAGGCGCGCCAAGGCGGCCCGCGGTCCCTTCAGGAATCCGGGTCGGGAAAACGGACGGTGCATCTCCGCTATGAAGGGCAGCCGCCCGATGGTCGCGAAACCGCTGATTGCGCGCGCGACGATCGCGCCGTCGTTGACGCCATGAAGCGCGGCGTAGTTGCGTCGGGAGAGAAGCGCGACGCCGCGGAAGAACATCAGTGCGCCAACGAGGAACCGACGGATGGAGGGACGCCGAGGCGGGTTGTCCATGAACGGCACGAGACGCGGCACGGTGAACACGCGCACGGCCTGGTTTAGGACGGATGAGAGAAGTGACGACGTTCGCGGCACAAGCACGTCAACCGCGCTTCCTGACTCCAGAAGAGCTGCGGCCGTATCTTGGATGCGGAGAATCTCCTGTGAGTCCGCGTACGCGCGCGTTGATGCGACGATGAGGACGGAAGGAGGCATGCCCCTCACAGGTCCGGAAGTTCAATGCGGATAGTGCGTGACTTCATGGCGTCCATCTGCGCCTGCGTTGGTCCCTGCTCCGGGGGCATCACCACGAGACGAGCGCCGCAGGCCGGGCATTCCACGGTCTGCCCGACCATTTCCTTCGCAGCTTCGATCTCCTGCTTGCAGGAGACGCATATGAAGGACACGAATTTGTTTTCCTCTGCCATTTTCGACTCCACTTCGGATCGACTGGTTTTATTCTGAAATCTTGAACGCCATTAGAATACATTATCTGGACTTAGAAATCAAGCCCCTATTTTGTAAAAGGTGAGGCCTGCTTCGCCAGCTGCAGGTAACGTATCACCTCAACCGCGTCGTCAACCGAGACCGGGAAGGGTGCGGCCGTGCGGATCGTGGCGTATACGGCGCGCCAGTAGGCGGTAGGCCCTGCAACGGCTCCCTCTGGCAGACGCAAGGTGATCTCCTCCACGGGAAGGTTCTCGTGCATGTCGTCGAGCGACGGCGTGCGTACGCTGGACCGTCTGCGCGGGAACTTGAAACTCGGGGAGATTACGCGGAGCGTACCCTCGGTGGCGCCGGGGTTGACGGTGAACGAGCCAAGCGAGCCGCGCAGCATGAAGGACGGCTCATGCGGCGCGAGGTGGGCACCGCATATCTCAACGTCGGCGGTGACCTCGATGCGGGACTTGAGGACGATGTGGAGGCAATCCTCGGCATCACCAAGCGAGGCGATGCGCTTGAGTTCGCTCCACAGCTGGGCGGGCTGAGTGCGCATGAGCGCGACGGCTTGCATGAGGGCGTCGGGGCCGTCGTACCAGGCGCAGCCTCCACCGCAGCGCTTGACGCACTGCCAGTCGTCGCGGCGGATGTAGTCCTGCCTCCGCACGCGCACGTCGAACACCGTGCCGATGCGCGGGTCTTCGAGCGCCATCTGCGCAAGGCGGAAGTCCGGCGCGAAGAGCCCAGGCGCGTATGGGAGCAGCTTGCCGCGCGCCTTGAGGGACGTGGCCTTGAGCATTGTCGCGGCGTCGTGCGAAGGCGCGAGCGGTGTCTCCACTACGGTCCAAATGTTGCGGTTCAGCGCGGTGAGCGCGGTCTTGGCGTGGTCAAGTGTTGGAAGCGCGATGTCAACCAGGTCGATCTCGGGATCGTCCAGCATGTCCTCAATGCGGCGGTATGTGCGCACGTTGGGGAATTCGCGCTCAACGATGTCGCGTCGTTCCTTCATGAGGTCGCAGACGGCCGCGATCGTGTAAAGCTCCGGCAGCTGGCGCAGTGCGGGCAGATGCTCGAGCAGACCTGCGCGGCCAAGCCCTGCAATGCCAATGCGGAGAGGCCGTCTAAAGACCTCCGATTCGTACTGTGTCTCCATATTTTTTCCTCCGTTAATCATTCCGCCAAAGACGGAAAAGAACAACATGAACACAGATGATAGCGAAAAAACGCGCACAAGTCAAGGCTCTTGTGGTATAATCCGCCCAGAGGAAAAAAGGCAGTCTTGAAATGACCACACACACGAAAGAGTTGTTGCGGCTGTATGCCGACAAATACGAGCGGACTTTCCCAAGCCCCGACCCGTCGGAAGTCATGCTGGCGGCGAATGGCGACGGCAACAGGGAGGCGACGGCGTTCGTCGCGTCGTGCCTGAGTTTCGGCGCGATCACGCAGTTCAAGCCGAAGATCGAGCAGCTTGTGGCGTTTGCGCGCGGCGACATGGACGGATGGATCCGCAGCGGTGAGTTCGCGCGAACGATTCCGGATGACGCGGGCAAGCGTTTCTACCGCTTTGCGACGTACGCCAACCTGTATGCCATGCTCAGCGCGTACAATAGGATCATGCACGACAACGGGACGTTGGGCGAATACGTCAGGGCGGCGGGCGACGGCACGGGCCTGGGCGCGGTAAAGGCAATATGCGCGGCGTTCGCGGGCACGGGCGCGGGATGTCTCGTGCCTGTGGACGCTACGTCCGCTTGCAAGCGGCTCTGCATGTTCCTGCGCTGGATGGTGAGGCGCGGGCCGTCTGTCGACATCGGCCTGTGGGCAGACTTCATCGACAGGCGGACGCTGGTGATGCCTCTTGACACGCATGTACTCGCCCAGGCGCGGAAACTCGGTCTCCTCTCGAAGGAATCGGCCTCGATGTCTACGGCCCGCAAGCTGACCGCTGCGATGGCCGAGGTCTTCCCCGACGATCCGCTGAGGGGTGACTTCGCGCTCTTCGGCCTTGGACGGGATGGAGGCGAAAAATGAAGTATGCAAAGGCGTTGACGCATCGGCCAGTGCCGCTTGCGATAATAGGGGGAGGCGCGGCTGGACTGTTCGCGGCGGCGATAGCGTCCTCACGCGGACTCGGATGTCTGGTGCTGGAGCGGAAGGCACGCGTGGGGTCGAAGCTGCTGATGACCGCGAACGGGCGCTGCAACTTCACGAAGGACATCCCGCCTGAGAGGATGCTAGCGGACATCGGGGAACCTGTCGCGTCGTTCGTAGGACCGGCGATCAGGTCGTGTCCGCCGTCCATGATTGCCGGTGGATTCAAGGCGCGCGGACTAGGCATCAGGCGCATGCCCGACGGACGACTCTTCCCCGCGAGCGGAAAGGCCGCCGACGTGGTACACGTGTTTGGCGACCAGCTGAGGGACTCTACGGTGCCGCTTCTCACCAACTGCCCGGTAACGGGTGTTCAGCCGGTGAAGAACGGATTCATCCTGGCGACACGCCATTTCACGCTGTGGGCGAGGAATGTCCTCGTTGCGACTGGCGGCGCGTCGTTTCCCAAGACGGGGTCCGTCGGGGACGGACAGGAATTCGCGCGGCGGATGGGACATCGGGTGGTGCCGCTCCGCGCAGGGCTGGTGGGATGCGAAACGGACGACCGCGCTGTCCGCGCCATGGCCGGGGCCCGTTTCGAGAACGGTGCTTCCGCAGCGTTGGTCATCGATGGGCGCGAGGTCTTCCGGGCTCGTGGCGAGGTGGAAATTGAGCAATGGGGCGTTTCGGGGGCGGCGGTATACAACTGCACGCGCCATGCCGTGCGGCAAGGCATCGAGGCGTTCGACTTGAGGATCGAGACGCCGGAGGGGAACTGGACGGTGAAGCGTCCGACAATGCGTCCGCTCAAGGAGGCCATCGTGACGATGGGCGGCGTGTCGCTCGCGGAGGTCAACCCCGAGACGATGGAGTCGCGCATAGTGCCGGGGCTGTACTTCGCGGGCGAGGTGCTTGACGTAGACGGGCCGACGGGCGGCTACAACATCACCATCGCCTTTGCCACGGCCAACCTTGCCGTGAGGAACTGCATGCAACGCAGCGGACCGGACGGCCGATCGGACACATTTATGGTATAATAATGGCGCAACGGAAAGGAAAGAGCAAGATGAAAGAAATGATGATGGCAATGGCCGTGGCGGCGGTGGCCGGCTGCTGCTGCGACAAATGCACTGTGTCGGCGCGCAAGCCAGTGAAGGAGGTCTCGTTCGTCGAGGTCGATCCCGGACACTTCCATGCGGCGCTCGTGCTGAACAGAAAATACGAGGGCGTGTCAAAGGACGTGCCCGTGTTCGCGCCGAAGGGTCCGGACGTGGAGGCGCACCAGAAGCTCGTCACAGAGTTCAATACGCGCGAGAAGGACCCCACCGCGTGGAAAGAGATCGTGTACACGGGCGACGACTACCTTGAAAAGGCGCTCGCCGTGGGCGATCCAGGCTCCAAGGTGGTGGTGCTCGCCGGTAAAAACAACAAGAAGGCCGACTACTACCTCGCCGCGATCAAGGCCGGGTTCAACGTCCTCTCAGACAAGCCGATGGCCATCACGCCGGACGCCTTCGCGAAACTGAAGGAAGCCGCGAAGATCGCCGACGAGAAGGGGCTCTACTTCGCGGACATCATGACCGAGCGCAACGAGATCACGACGATCCTCCAGCGCGCGCTCGTGTCGGCAAAGGAGCTCTACGGCGAGCAGGAGAAGGGCACGCCCGACGACCCCGCCGTGACGAAGGTGAGCGTACACCACTTCTGCAAGCTCGTGAACGGCAAGCCGCTGCAGCGTCCAGGCTGGTACTACGACACCGACCAGCAGGGCGAGGCGATCGTGGACGTGACGACGCACCTCACCGACCTCGTGCAGTGGGAGACGTTCCCCGGCGAGACGCTGAAGTACGATGACGTGAAGATGATAAAGGCGCGCACGTGGCCCACGCCCATCACGGCGGTGGACTACAAGACCTCCACCGGCCTCGACAAATGGCCCGATTTCCTTAAGAAGGATGTGGACAAGGACAACGTTCTCCAGTGCAAGGCGAACGGCGAGTTCACCTACCAGCTGCGTGGCGTGAACGCGAAGGTGAGCGTGGAGTGGCACTTCATGCCGCCGAAGGGCACAGGCGACACGCACTACTCGCTCATGCGCGGGACGAAGAGCGAAATCATCATTCGCCAGGGGCCGGAGGAGGGCTATAAGCCGCGAGTCTACGTGAAGCCGCGTGCGGGCCAGGACAAGGCCGCGCTCGCGAAGGCTCTTGCCGCTGCCGTGGCTGAGTTCAACAAGACGTATCCCGGCGTGTCCTTTGAGGAAACGGCTGACGGCTGGCGGATGGTCGTTCCGCAGAAGTACGAGATCGGCCACGAGGCGCACTTTAGCCAGGTCATGAACATGTACCTCGGCTGGATGAAGAAGGGCGAGCAACCCGCCGACTACCTCCCGAACATGCTCGTGAAGTACTACACGCTCGCGGAGGCGTGGAAAGCGAGCCGGAAGTAGAGTGTAAAGTGAAAAGTGTAAAGTGAATAGTTAAACCAAAAGAAAGGAAACAAACCATGCAAGGCCCACTCATATTCTTCGCGATTTTCGCGGTCATCGTGCTTATCACGATACTGAAAACCGCCATCATAGTACCGCAGAAGACGGCGTACATCGTAGAGCGCCTCGGCAAATACCGCTGCACGCTCGAGGCCGGATTCCACATCCTCGTGCCGTTCATCGACCGCATTGCCTACCGCCACACGCTCAAGGAGCAGGCGATCGACGTGCCGCCGCAGGAATGCATCACCAAGGACAACATCGCCGTGTCCGTTGACGGCATCCTCTACATGCAGGTGATGGATCCCGCGAAGGCGTCATACGGCATCGGCAACTATCTGTTTGCCACCACGCAGCTCGCCCAGACGACGATGCGTTCCGAGATGGGCAAGCTCGACCTCGACCGTTCCTTCGAGGAACGCACCGCGATCAACGCGGCAATCGTCTCGGCCGTGGACAAGGCGAGCGACCCGTGGGGCATCAAGGTGACGCGCTACGAGATCAAGAACATCACGCCTCCCCAGACCATTCGCGACGCAATGGAAAAGCAGATGCGCGCCGAGCGCGAGAAGCGCGCGATGATCGCGGAGTCCGAGGGCGAGCGTCAGTCGAAGATCAACCGCGCCGAGGGCGAACGCCAGGAGGCGATTGCGCTCTCCGAGGGCGAGCGCGCCCGCAAGATCAACGAGGCAGAGGGTAAGGCGAAGGAAATCCTCCTCGTCGCCGAGGCGCAGGCGGAGGGCATCCGCAAGGTCGCGGAGGCGCTCAGCGGAAAGGGCGGCGTGGAGTCCGTGAACATGCAGCTCGCGCAGCAGTACCTCCAGCAGTTCGGCAATCTCGCGAAGACGAACAACACTATGATTATCCCGTCCGACCTCGCGAACGTCGCGGGCGTGATCAAGGCCTGCACGTCGATCGTCAAGAAGGTGGAAGCCTGAGACGATGAAAAAGGTCGTCCTCAACCCCAAGCGCGACTACTCTGTCGTGCATCACCACCCCTGGGTATTCTCCGGCGCGGTGCGCGCCGTTGAGGGCGATCCCGCCCCCGGCGAGACAGTGTGCGTGGAAAGCGCGCGCGGCGAGCGCCTTGGCTGGGGCAGCTGGTCGCCCGCGTCGCAGATTCGCGTGCGCATGCTCTCGTTTGATCCTGCGCACGAGCCGGACGTCGCCTACGTGGAGGGGCTCGTGGCCGCCTCCGTCGCGCGCCGCGCCGCGTTCTGGGTGGACGGCGCCACGAACGCGTTCCGTCTCGTGAACGCGGAATCGGACAGTCTGCCCGGCGTGGTGGCCGACTACTACGCCGGCACGGTCGTGGTACAACTCGCCACGGCGGGCGCGGAGAGCTGGAAGGACGTGATTGTCGCCGCGCTTATGAAATACGTGCCGGACTGCATGTGCGTGTACAACCGCAGCGACGTGGACGCCCGCGCTCGCGAGGGACTTGAGCCCGCCACGGGTCTCCTCGCCGGCGCGGAGCCGCCCGAGCTCGTGGAGGTGAAGGAAGGGCCCGTATCCTTCCTCGTCGATGTGCGCAAGGGACACAAGACAGGTTCCTACCTCGACCAGCGCGACGCCCGCGCGGCAGTTGCTGCATACGCGCCCACGGCGGAGATGCTGAACTGCTTCTCATACACGGGTGGGTTCGGTCTGATGGCGTGCGCGTGCGGCGCGGCGTCCGTCACGCACGTGGACGCAAGCGCAGACGCGCTTGCGCTCGCGCGTAAAAACACGGAACGTATTCATTTCTGCGGCACGAAATGCGATTTCGTGGAAGCGGACGTCTTCAAACAGCTGCGCCTCTACCGCGATCAGGGGCGTTCGTTCGATCTCATAGTGCTAGATCCGCCGAAGTTCGCCGACACGAAGGCCGGTCTCATGCGCGCGACGCGTGGCTACAAAGACATCAATCTCCTTGCGATGAAGCTGCTCCGTCCAGGCGGCGTGCTCGCCACGTTCTCCTGTTCCGGCGCGGTCACGCCGGAGCTGTTCGACAAGATCTGCGCCGAGGCGGCATTCGACGCGAAGCGCGACTTCCAGATACTTGCCCGCACGCGCCAAGGCGCGGATCATCCCGTGGCACTTACTTTCCCCGAGGGCCTCTACTTGAAAGGGCTCATCCTTCGCCGTATCTAATTCAATTCAAGGAAGTCTAACCGCGATGAAGACAGCAGCCGTCATCGGCGCGGGGCCGGCAGGACTTTCCGCCGCCTATGAACTTCTTGAGAAGTCTGGGGATTGGAATGTCACCATCCTTGAGGCATCGCCTTTTATCGGCGGCATTTCGCGCACGATTGAACGGAACGGCAATCGCTTCGACATCGGTCCGCATCGTTTCTTCTCCAAGTCGGACGAAGTCAATGCGCTGTGGGACAAGTTGATGCCGCGCCAAGGCGTCCCCGCAATGGACGATGTCCTGCTCAACCGCAGATGCTCCCTCGCCGAGGGTGGCCCTGACCCGGAAAAAACGGACCGCGTGATGCTTCGCCGCCACAGGCTCACACGTATCTACTACCTCAAGCACTTCTTCGACTACCCGATTTCCATTAAGCCCTCAACCTTTATCGCGATGGGTCTTGCGCGGACCTGGAAGGCGGGTTGGAGTTATCTCTACAGCGCGTTCTTCAAGCGTCCGGAGAAATCGCTGGAGGATTTCTACATCAACCGCTTCGGCAAGGTCCTCTACTCGATGTTCTTCGAAGACTACACGGAGAAACTTTGGGGAGTCCATCCGTCGAAGATCGATCCGTCGTGGGGGGCGCAGCGCGTGAAGGGGCTTTCCCTCTGGAAGGCCCTTTTCAACGTGTTCATCCCGAATGGCGGCAGAAAGGAAACCTCGCTCATAGAGGAGTTCTCGTATCCGAAACTTGGCTCCGGATCGTTCTGGACGGCCCTTGCCGACGCGGTGCGGGAGAAGGGTGGGAAAATCAAGTTTGGCGCGAAAGTGGTGGGGGTCGAGCACGAAGCCGGGCGGATACGTGCGGTCGTCACGTCAAGTGGCGAACGCATTGCGTGCGATGCCGTGTTTTCGTCTATGCCGATCAAGGATCTCGTCGCGGCGCTTGGTTCCGCGCCTGAAGAAGTCGGCCGTGTCGCCGCGGAACTTCCCTACCGCGACTTGATAACCGTCACGCTCGTGGTGGACAAACTCGCCATCAGGAACGACACGAAGTATCCGACGTTGGGCGAATACATTCCCGATGTCTGGATCTACGTGCAGGACAGGGCGGTCCGCATGGGGCGGCTTGAGATCTACAACAACTTCTCGCCGTATATGGTTGACGACCCTGCAAAACACGTGCTCTTTTCCGTGGAGTACTTCTGCAATGAGGGCGATGCGTTCTGGCAGATGGATGACAGTGCTTTTATCGGCAAGTGCATAGAGGAACTGAAGGTTGCCGGCCTTATTTCAGAAGAGACCAAGATACTTGATGCCGTCCACACGCGGACACCAAAGGCGTACCCAGCCTACTTCGGCACGTATGCCGAGTTTGGGAAGGTCCGCGCGTGGCTGGACGGTTTCGCGAACCTCTACTGCATCGGACGCAACGGGCAGCACCGCTACAACAACATGGACCATTCTATGCTCTGCGGCTTCGAGGCAGCCCGTGCGCTCTTGAACGGTACGGACAAGTCCGCAGTCTGGAACGTCAACACGGAAAAGGACTACCATGAATCGTAAGGTACTGTACATGCTCAGTGCGGTGCTCGTCCTGTCCGGACTTGCCTTCAGCGTGCGAACGTTCATTGACGGACTGGAACACTGCGGGTGTGACCTCACGATGAGAATCAACGAGGTTCAATGCGCACATACGGGGGTGAATCCCTTTGACGTCTGGGAGCGGAACGTATCGACGGAACGTTTCAGGGGCTATGACCGTGGGGACAAGGACCCCGTCTCGGCCGAGGACGCGCACAAACTCGTGGTCCATGCCTATCCGCCTTGGCACACGACGTATTGTTGGTTCTACGGTTGGCTTCCGCGACCGATCACCACGGCGTTGCTGGGCGTGGTGTATGGAATCTCCCTCGTTTTCATTGTTGGGGCGATTCGGCGGAGGTTGTTGCCGTTGGGTACCGCAGAACGGGTCTTTGTGTGGTCATGGATCATCGCCATGCTGTTAACAGACCTCGTCAGCTGTTTCGGGTGCCTGCAATACGGACTACCGCTTGCCGCGCTTGCCCTGTTCATGTACGAATCGCTTGACAAAGGCCGGGATGGGTTTGCCGCAGTCTGTTGGGCGTTGATGATGATCAAGCCGCAGGTGGGGCTGCTGTTCTTCTTTCCGTTGCTTTTTGGCAAGAAGTACAAAGTCATTCTTCTCGCAGGCGCAATCTGTTTCATCGCGACGCTCTGGCCGGCTTGGGTTTACCATGAGTCGCCCATCGAGTTGATACTTCAGGTCCCGAAGATCGGCATGCCGTATAATCAAGAACCAGTCGCCTCCAAAGTGCTCGCGCCGGTAATCGGGAAAAGCGCCACCTTCGTCTGGGCCGTCGTGTGCGCGTCTATTTGCGCAGTGGGGGCGTGGATGTTTCGGAAGTCCGGCAGTTGGCTCGTGCGGACGTTGCCTGTTGCATGGATGTTCCCTCTGTGGACGTATTCGCAGATTCACGACCACTTGGCCACTTGGAGCCTGGTGCTTGTATGGGGCATGTTGATCGTGGGTGTAGGACGGGAATGCCTTTCCCCATCCGCAAGAAAGGTACTCGGCGTGTGTACCGGAATTGAAATCGCCTGGCTCGTGTTCTCGTCGTTCTGGCATTTCTGCGTTGCGGTCCATTTCTTCAATCCAGCAGGACACGGATGGATTTACGTGTCAGCCAGGACATTGCAATCCTGGACAGTCATTCCCGCCGTTCTCTTTGTTGTCCTTTTGCCCATGGAACGGGCGCGTCGCGCAGCTCATGCGGTAGAGAAGTTTGCAAGGAAATCATAATGGGCAAAGAGCTGACAGTTATCATTCCGTCCTACAACATGGAACGGTTTCTCCCCAAATGCCTAGAAAGTTTTGGTATCTGCCAGCTTCGGAAAGAAGATGCGGCGCTGGCGGACACGCTTGAAGTCATTGTGGTGAATGACGGGAGCGCTGACCGCACAAGCGAGGTGGCGCATCAAGTTGAAAAGCGGTTTCCGGAAGTAGTTAAAGTCATAGACAAGGCGAACGGGGGGTACGGGAGTTGCGTCAACGCGGCGTTGCGCGTTGCTACGGGGCGGTATATTCGAATACTGGATGCAGATGATTACTTTGAGACGAGCGAAGTTGTCCAGTATCTGCGTTTCCTCATCGCCTTAAACGGAACAGCAGACCTTGTCGTGAACGACTATGACGAAGTAGGGGTTTCTGGCAAGGTGTCCAAGGTCATTCGGTACGGCTTGCCTTCGGACGGTGTGTTCGCAACGGGGCTTTTAATTGACAGCAATGAGATGCTGGACATTCACGGCATCGCTTATCGAAGGGAAATTCTGGAAAAGATGTCCTATCGACAGTCGGAAGGGATCTTGTACACCGATGCCGAGTGGCATTCGCTGCCCATGTCGCAGGTGGCGACAGTTGCCTACCGTCCGGGTGTGCTGACGCATTATCTTATTGGGCGGGAAGGCCAATCCATGGAGCGGGACCGTTTTGTCGGCAACATCAGCATGTTGGAGCAAATCGCCAAACGGCTTGTCCGGGATTTTGACGCCTGCGCGGCGATGGGTCCGGAGGACGGATGCAGGTATGCCCGGAAACGCATCTTGGCCGTGATGCAGTTGATCTACACGATGGTCCTCTTTGGATACTCGGGTGTCCGCGCGAAGTTTGACCTCCTGGGGCTTGACACGTGGCTCAAGAACGCCTCGCCTGCGTTTTACGACGAAATGGAAAAGTCCATCGTGATCAGCAGATGTCCGTTCCATTACGTGACGGAATGGCGGCGTCGGCACAGCGATCGGACATGGCGATTCCGTCTCGCTCGCCTCGCCTTGAACATCAGAACGTTCGTGGCCGCCCTCTTGACACCCCGAAACAGATAGGTTACACTATGCGGCGTGAAAGCGATAGACAGGATAGGTTCGGCGTTTCTGAGGAAGTTGATTCTTCGGATGAAGGCCCTGGGCCTTTCGCAGACGGCGCTCGCGAAGCGGATGAAGGTTTCGCGGCCGTACGTGGCGAAGGTGCTCTCGGGCGACGTCAACATATCCTTCCGGACGGCGGCCAAGTTCGCGCGCGCGCTCCAGCTGGACTTCCTCCCCGTGTTGAAGCCCATGGACGAGTCCGCGTCCGAGCCGGTGTCCGCGCCGACATGAAAGAGCTCTTCGTTTCAATGAGACGTCAAGCACCATTGATGAATGACGTGAGGTATGTGCATACCCCACGGGCGCGGAGCGTTGCCGATTTTTCAATGGGAGGAGGTTCCCATTATGCGCAGCTTAACCATAACAAGAGAGTGACGTGAAACATGGCTGGAACCGATAAAAGGCTTAAGGTGCTTCTTACGGGGGGAAAAGGCATGCTTGGCCGCACGCTTGTAAAAGTGCTAGGATGCGACTATGAAGTGGTCCCGACAGACTTGCCGGAGGCGGACATAACGGATGAAGATTGTATCGACAGGGTTCTTGCGGAACACTCTCCAGACGTGGTGATACATTGTGCGGCAATGACGGTTGTTGACAAATGCGAGTCGGAGAGGGATCTTGCATTTCGACTCAATGCCCGTGGCACCGCCAATGTCGCGTCAAGTTGCAATCGGCATGGGATAAGACTGATTGCAATTTCGACTGACTATGTATTTGAGGGGGATGCCACAGAACCGTATGACGAGTTTGACATTCCGACGGGAGGTCGAACCGTCTATGGACAAAGTAAATTCGCAGGCGAAAGGGCCGTAGAGTCGCTCTGTCCAAATCATGTGATATGCCGGATTTCCTGGCTCTATGGAAGTGGCGGTCCGAGTTTCGTGCACACGATGATTAAACTGGCTGATGGCTCGCGCCCCGTACTCAAGGTGGTTGGAGACCAGCATGGAAACCCGACGAGCACATTGGCTGTTGCAAGGGGCATTGCGGAGATACTCAAGCGTCCGAATCTCTGTGGAACGCTGCATCTTACGTGCGAGGGGGAGGCGACATGGGCCGAGTTCGCAGAAGAAATATTCCGCATTGCCGGGAAGAGCCAACGGGTAGAAGCCTGTACGACGGAGGAGTATCCACGTCCGGCACCAAGGCCCAAGAACTCACGACTGGACAAGATGGGACTCCGGTTGGCTAAATTGCCGAACATGCCACATTGGAAGGATGCGTTGCGTGAGTTTATGCACCAGGAGTTTCCCGTTGAGTGAAATGGTACATCGATAAGACCAAGGAGAAAAAGAATGGCGCGAAAAGGAATTGTTCTTGCAGGTGGTGCGGGCACCCGTTTGCATCCGCTGACGAAAGTTGTCTCGAAGCAGCTTCTGCCGGTATATGACAAGCCGATGATATACTATCCGCTGTCCACGCTGATGTTCGCGGACATAAGGGATGTTCTGATAATTTCAACGCCGACAGATCTGCCGAATTTTGAAAGATTGTTTGGCGATGGCTCGCAGTTTGGCATGAAGTTCTCCTACAAGGTCCAGGAAGTCCCCAACGGACTAGCCCAGGCGTTTGTTCTCGGGCGTG
>CAMKJU010000084.1 GCA_946413265.1 uncultured Lentisphaerota bacterium | reverse complement strand
GCCGTCACGAAGCTCAACTTGCCGGAGCTGTATGAGACGATTTCGGCGGCGCTCGTGGCGGGCGCGGACTCGCTTCTCTTGAACCGCTTCCTGCCCGGCGGACGGGGCCTTTCGCATCCGGAGCTGATGCTGACGGCGGACGACGTGCGCCACGCCGCTGATGTCGCGGAGGAGGTGCTTTCGCGGGCGAAGCGGCGCGGACATTTCGGCACGGAACTTCCGTCGTGCATGATCGACGCGGGCAAGTACGAATACCTCGACGTCACCACCGGATGCTCGGCGGCGACGGACTTCTTCACCGTCGGGCCGAACGGACGCATCCGCGTTTGCAACCACAGTCCCGTCGAACTCGTGAAGTGGGATGAGTGGGAACGGCTCCCGGAATGCGAGGAGTGGATGCACTACGTGCGGCACGACTATCTGCCGAAGATGTGCGACGGCTGCGGCAAGGCCGCGAAGTGCCTCGGGGGCTGTCGCGAGGCCGCGCGCGTGTTCGGCGGCTCGCCAACCGCCCCCGATCCGGTTTTCGAGTGAACACGAAACCGACGCGGTGGTACATTCAGTTTTCAATTACCGAACGGTATGATTTCGCCGTTGACTGGGGATGAAGTATGTGATACAATACCGTTCGGTAATGGAAAATTAGGATGAAGAAGCTAAAATCAGTTGCTGACATCGGCATTCAGGTGCGCCACATCCGCAAGGAACAGAAGGTTTCGCAAGATACGCTTGCTGGCCTTGCGGGAACTGGGGCGAGGTACATTTCCGAGCTTGAGCGCGGAAAGGAGACGGCTCGCATCCGTGAACTCCTCAAGCTCCTCGATGCGCTTGGCGCGGGACTGTACATCATGACGGAGGCGGAGGTTGTTGAATGGAATCGCTCGACGTCTATCTGAACGGAGTCCGGGCGGGACGGCTCGATGACGATAACGGAAGGCTGTCGTTTGCCTACAGCGATTCGTTTCTCGCGAATGGTGGCCGTGAGCCGCTATCCCATTCGCTTCCGCTGAGAACTGCCGCCTTCGTCCATGCGGAGATTGAGCCGTTTCTTTCAAACCTTCTCCCGGATGACATCATACGTACACGTCTTGGCGAGATACTGAAGATTCCCCGCGAGAACACCTTCGCGCTGCTGCGGGCAATCGGTGGCGACTGTGCTGGTGCAATTTCGTTCTTCCCGTCGGGGAATGCCCCAGACATGGCGGCACAGCCGAAATTCAGAAAGTTGACGGACGAAGAGGCCGGGCAGATTCTTGGAAACCTTGAGAAACGTCCGCTGGACGTGGGCGAAGCCGGATTCCGCATCTCCGGCGCTGGCGCGCAGGACAAACTGATCGCCTGTTACAGGGACGGGGGCGTCCTTCTCCCGTTAGATGGCACTCCGTCGACGCACATCATCAAGCCTGCCATGCGCGACTATCCCGATAGCGTGGAGAACGAATGGTTCTCGATGACTCTTGCGGCGATGTGCGGGTTGAGGACGGCCGAGTGCGGAATTGCCGTTATAGGTGGGAAACGGCGCTATCTGTGCCGCCGCTACGACCGCGAGGAGTCCGATGGAATCGTGAGGAGGCTTCATCAGGAGGATTTCTGCCAGATGTTGGGGATTGATCCCGGGCGGAAATACGAGGCGATAGGAGGCCCTGGCATTGCGGATTCGTTCAGGCTTCTGCGCGAAATGGCGTTGCCCGCGTCCGACACAGTCGAATTCCTTGACCGCGTTATCTTCAACTTCCTTGTGGGCAACGGCGATGCGCACGGAAAGAATTTCTCGATTCTGTACAGGAACGGAGTCCCTTCGCTTGCGCCGCTCTACGATGTTATGTCCACTGCGATTTATCCGGAGGTGGGCAGGCGCATGGCGATGAAGATTGACGGTGAATATGACTTCAGGTGGATTACAATCGGAAAGTTCAGACGCATGGCGGAGAAGGTCGGCATTGGATTGCGCATACTTGAACGGGAACTCGCGAAGATGGTGCGCCGCATCAATAGCGTTCTGCCGAAACTTGTGCGCAGGGCCGCTGCGGAACATCCCTCTAAATGCTATGACCTGATAACGGACGGCATTTCACGACGCATCAAACAGATTGGATTATGATTGATCACACTCTGCAACGAAAGGAACGAACGACGATGAAAGGCTGAAGCTCTATGTCTCGCTTTCTCCAGTTCGACAACGTTGCCTTCTCCTATCCGGGGATGGCCGAGCCGCTTCTCAGAGGCGTCACCGCGCATTTCCCCGAAGGTGCGTGGACGGGCATTGTCGGCGCGAACGGCGCGGGAAAGACGACGCTCCTCAAGCTCGCGGCGGGCGCGCTTGCGCCGACCGATGGACACATCCGCCAGATCGGTAGTGCGCGTTACGCCGTCCAGCGCACGGACGCGCCGCCGGACGACTGGCTTGAGTTCATGGATTCATGGGATCCGCCTGCGATGGACGCGCGGGCGCTGCTCGGCGTCGAGCCGGAATGGGCCGACCGCTGGGACACTCTCAGCCACGGCGAGCGCAAACGTGCGCAGATCGCCGCCGCACTGTGGCGAAGGCCGGACGTCCTGGCGCTTGACGAGCCGACAAACCACCTTGACGCTCATGCGAAGGGCGTGCTGCTCGCCGCGCTGAAATCGTTCCGCGGCGTTGGGCTGCTCGTCTCGCACGACCGCGACTTCCTTGACGAGTTCTGTTCCCAGTGTCTTTTCATCTTTCCGCCGCGCATCGTGATGCGTCCGGGCGGAGTCTCCGCCGGCATGGCGCAGGACCGCCTGGAGCAGACGCGCGCGAAGGAGCAGCACGATTCGAACGCTGGCAAGGCGCGTCGCCTCCAGGCCGCCGCTCAGCAGCGCCGCGAGGCAGCTGAGCAGTCCGCCGCGCGCACGAACCGCCTCAAGCGGAAGAAGCTCCCGGAGAACGACCACGACGGACGCGCCAAGCGTCAGCTCGCGAAGCTCACAAACAAGGACGGATGGGGCTTTTCGCAGTCAGCCGCGCTCAGGACGCGTGCGGCGAAGCTACTTGCGCCGGACGCGGCGATACGCGTTGATTACGAAATGGGCTTCTGGCTGGAGGATTCCGGAAAGTCCTCGCGTAACTACGTGGCGGAACTGCCGGAAGGGGAGATCGACCTCGGCGATGGCCGCACACTCGTCCATCCCACGCTGACGATCCGTCCCGATGACAGGATCGCGCTCGTCGGCGACAACGGACTCGGCAAGTCCACGCTCGTGAAGAAGGTCGTGGCGAACGCGAACGTTCCCCCCGAGAAACTGCTCGTCATCCCGCAAGAGATTGGAGAAGAGGAGTCGCAGGCGATCCATGCGGACGTCAAGCGGCTCGACCGCGTTCCGCTCGGTCGCGTCATGACGCTCATCAGCCGCCTCGGTTCGCGTCCCGGACGCCTGCTCGCCTCCACGACGCCCAGTCCGGGCGAGATACGGAAAATCCTGCTCGCGCGCGGCGTGGAAAGGGGCCCCCATTTCATCGTCATGGATGAGCCGACGAACCACCTCGACCTTCCCAGCATCGAGTGCCTGGAGAATGCGCTCGCGGAGACGCCGTGCGCGCTTCTGCTCGTCTCGCACGACGAGCGCTTTCTTGCGCGGCTCACCACCCGCCGCTGGCAGTTGACGCAATTCGGAAACACTATCCGCTTGACCATGGGAAGCAGTATCCCCGACCGAACTTAACAGTGAAACATGATAAAACACAAGTGAAAGGAGAGAAAGAACAATGAAGAAACTGACAAAGGCAATTTTCGTCCTATCCCTCGCGCTTATGGTGGCGCTTACAGGGTGCAAGACTGGCATGTTTGCGCCGCGTACCGGACAGTTGTTCCAGACGACGCGGATGTGTCCCGGCCCTGGGTCCTTCGTCTATACCACACCTCTTATGATGGGAGTCTGGGGTGTGCAGAAGCGCGGCGGCGAATGGACGATACCGATTGGGATTGTGGGTATTCCTATTGCAGCGGCGGGTTTTGTGGTCGACGAGTGCGTTGTTTCGCCGCTTGTAGACCTGGTCTGCCTGCCATACGACCTTTGCCAGCCAAAACGCAATTTCTATATTCGCGTTGTCGATGAGTTCGACCAGCCTGTTCCCGGGGCGAAGGTCAGGGGGGGTATCAAAAAAGCCGATTACTATTGGATGGATGGAGAAAAATTCTCGAAAACAACAGATGCGGCAGGCGAGATTTCGCTGGACGGAACGTTTCTCGTGGAAGGCCATTGCTGGGTATCTTGTCCGGACTATGCAAGTTGGTGGAACCACAAGAAGTTCAAGACAGCGGAGGTAAAACCGGGCCCTGATGAGCGAATCGTGATTCAGTTTGTGCTGCCTAAGGCGAATCCATGCGGATGGAAAGCCAAGAAAGACATTTCGCGAGAGGAGGTGCTGAAACTGCTTCCTGGCAAATGGTCGGCGGATCATGAGTCGCGTGTATGGCTTCAGCACGGGTTCAACTGCCGGTATGCGAATGATCGTAACAGGCACTGCCTGACGCTTGAAGCATCCGGCAAGGTTGACTCTCATGTTCCACACGAATACATGTTTTACTTTGGAGCTCGTAATCATTCTGATTGGAATGCCGGAATCTATTCCGCGTGGAGGCTTCAAGGCAAGGACGATGTAGACGAGGCCAAAGCGCGAAGGAACCACGAACGTCTTCCATCAGGATGGCTTTGGCGTGTCCATCTTTCAGACGGCTCCAAGAATACGATTTGTTCCGATAGCTATTATCTTGGGGTGGATGAAAAGGGACTGTACCTTTCGCCCGGGCCATTTTCCGAGTGGGATTGCTTAAGCGAGAAGCTGTCGTTGAAGTATCGCAAGGTGAAAGAGTGAGTCGTCATGTCCCGCTTTGAAGAACGCGGGCACGGTTACGTGAAAAACGCCTAATCGTGCCCGAATTTGGAGGGCAGAAATCGGGCACGATTACGCAAAAAATCGCTAATCGTGCCCGTTTGATATTGACGGAGCGGGAGTAAAAGAGTGTCCTTGCGGAAGACTTAGAGGACATACTCCGAGACGTCATCACTGGCGAACCTGGCGTTCGGGCGGAGATCTTGCGCACGCTCGTCTGCGTACCGAAGAACGTTTCGGAGATATCCGATGAGATTGGAAAGAAGAGGAATGATAGAAATTACGAAGACGATTTTCGCTTCATCCTTTGCACGCTAAGTGTCAAATCGTGTGAATAGGCGCATTGCTAAATCGTCAAAAGGTGTAGATTCGGCCTTATTCAAAACGTCAAAGCGTGATATAATGGCGCCTTGCGGTTTCCATGTATGAAAGATGTGCGTGTTTGTTTGCGGCTCATTTTTATTAGAAAATATCCAATCTGCGGCTCGCAATGAGCCGCAGATTTGGTATAATAGCGTTGTTTTGAGCCGCAAGGAGGATTGACATGCAGTTGATCGATGAGATTCTTGAGTACCTTCAATACCATCCGATGTCCAGCCGTCAGGATGTCGAAAGACATCTTTCCAGCAAGGTCAGTTCGGCAACAGTGAAGCGTCAGATTGCCAGGGGCATTGAAGACGGACTCATCGTCTCGCACGGCAACAACCGAGCGACCGTCTATGCCACAACACCGAAGGCCCATATCCTTCGGACCGTCAACCTCGACTCCTACTATGCCATAGACATCGACAAAAGAGATGTCCAGACTGGCTACAACTTCGATTTGATTCGCACGGAACTGCCGAGGATCGACATCTTCTCTGTCGACGAAAAGACGCGGTTGGACGAGTGCCAGAAACTCTTCACGGCGCACATGAAGGAAATGGTGCCGGGATCAGTTGCGTACAACCGGGAACTCGAACGTCTCGGAATCGATTTGAGCTGGAAGTCATCGCAGATAGAAGGAAACACCTATACCTTGATCGAGACGGAGACGCTGCTCAAGGACCTCAAGGAAGCGAAGTGGCGCACACACGCGGAAGCCCAGATGCTCCTGAACCACAAATCCGCGCTGAAGGCCATCATTGCAAATCCCGGTTATTTCGAGAGGCTTTCGCTTGCGCGGATTGAGGACATACATTCTGTTCTGGTCGAAGACATGGGCGTTGAACCGTCGTTGCGTTATCGTCGCGTAAGGATCACGGGCACGAAGTATCAGCCGCTCGATGTCGAATCGCAGATACGGGAAGCCGTCGATGACATGTGCGCGCTGATCAACGGCAAGGCCGATCCGTATGAAAAGTCGCTGCTGGCCTTGCTTCTCATTTCCTATATCCAGCCGTTCGAGGACGGCAACAAGCGGACGAGCCGCTTTGTGTCGAATGCCCTGCTGCTCGCCTACGGACATTGTCCGCTCACGTTCCGCTCGGTTGACGCGAACGACTACCGCGCGGCGCTTCTGCTTTTCTACGAGCAGAACAACCTCTCGGCGTTCAAACGCATCTTCATCGAGCAGGCGGAATTCGCCGTTCACGAGTATTTCTGACGATAAGAGGCAGGGGAAATATGATACGATCCTTTATACATGCGATTTCAGGCATTGCCGCGACGGTGAAGAGCGAGCGGAACATGCGCATCCATCTCGCTGCTGCCGTTGCAGTAGTTGTGCTTGGCGCGTGGTTGGGACTCGACGGACGCGAATGGGCGGCGATTGTCATCTGCTGTGCGCTTGTCATGTCTCTTGAATGTCTGAATACCGCCGTTGAGGCGGCGGTCGATCTTGCTTCTCCGAACATCCATCCGCTCGCGAAGAAAGCCAAGGATTGTGCGGCAGGTGCCGTCCTTGTCGCAGCTATCGGCGCAGCAATCGTCGGTTGCATCATATTCGTGCCTAAGCTTTTGGCCCTAGCCGCATTTTGAGACGCAGAATTACAGCGGATAAAAATGGAGAAGACTTGTTGGCGGCAAGCGAAAGGAGTAGATGAATCATGAAGAAACTGACAAAGGCAATTCTCGTCTTATCCCTCGCGTTCGCGAGTGGAAAGTGCCTTGGCGACTGGACGGATGCTGGCTGGGATGTCTGGTATGTGTCAACCTGCGGCGCGGGGAGCAATGTCGTCGAGGTTGTGAACATGAACAAGCTGAGCTTTCGGAAGTATGCGTTCAATCGCTTGACGGGTGCTTTGAAACGCATTTGCTGGAACACGTCAAAAGCCGAAGAATTCTACGTGAATGGTGAAAGCGAAATCTCGCTGACAAGGAACGGCGAAAAGGCCAAGCTTGAATTCGTTTCAATGACCGAGAGGGAAGATGAGGGCCTGGAGTCAAGTGAAAACAGAAAAGGGAAGAATGTTCTGGCGACTGTCGAGAGCCGTTTCGTCGTTCCGTCCGAGGATGTCAAGGTTTCTGTAACATATCGGTTCCGCCGAGACAACGAGGTACGCGTCGATTGTGCCGTAGTCGCAAGAAGGGCTTTGCCCGCCGGTTCGTGCTTGAGCGTCGCATATCCAATAAGCCGGGACTACACGACAATAGCCAAACTTCCCCAATCTGGTGATGAAGTGCGGGAGGTTAGGCTTTACCGCGAACGCGACGGTAAAAATCCCTCGCTGACCTTTGCCGCGCGTACACGCAAGGGGAGCGAGGAGCGAAACAGGGGATTGCTCGACGCAATGTTTTCACGTGTGCCGAAAGCCCGCATGAAAATCATGCTGTCACCCAAGGACAACTCGCTGTCGCCAACGCACGACCGGATGCTGACGCTTTCGGCGCCATTGTGCAAACCTTCAACGATGGACGATGGCTCATTGCGATATGCCTTCAATTTCTCCATTCCACTTTATTGAAGAACTTCCCCATGAAACCCTTTGCCCAAACCAACTTGTCCTCCGTAGCTCTGCGTAGGGGGGCGTGAGGGATCCCATTGGTGGAGTAGGAGTGGTGGAGTAACGGAATATTTGGTAAACTGTCTGCCATGCGACGCCCATTTTGCGATTTGAGATTAGTTTTACGCAACGAGGGCGTTGCTCAATACGCAGAGCATTTGATCGTAATTAACGCCGTCTTTGCTATCGTGCCTTTCGTTCCACGATTGAAAATTCCATCGAGTGTAGAAGTTCACCAATTCCGGTGACTTCATGTCGCGTTCTACAAGAACGAGTTTACCGCCGACAATTTCCCTCGCCGAATATAGTTTCTCGAACGCGAGTCTCAGAAGTTCGTCGCCGCTGATGCGTTCACCGTCCTCAATGGCGAAGTTCTTTCCGATCTGCGCAATCAGATAAACGGCTGCCGTATAGCGTTCCTCGTCCATGTCGGCAAAACGCTCGATCAAACGGCATTTGGTCTTTGACAACTTTTCCTTTCCTATGGAAAACGGTTTCAAGACCAATGTGAAATAACCCAACAAACGAGAAGTGTTGTTGTCGTAAACCAAATATGTCATTGACGCGCCAAGATGTAGCGAATGGACAGCCTTCTTTTGCAGGAAATCTTGCACCTCCTTGTTCAAGGGACATGAGAAGTCTTCAAACGAATATCCTTCAGCCAAACCGCCAGCAGATTCAAACTGCCGCAGCGATATTACTGTCACATCACGCTTCATGCGCCAACCCTGCTACGACGGGCGCGAACAACGCGCTTGACGAAATTCGCGACCTCTCGTTTGTTGCGAAACTCGTGAGCCGTTCCCGTAGGTACGGGAGCCACCCATTTCGCGGGCGGTTTTTCCGACAACAGCAAATCCACAAAGGTGTTTGCCGCCTTTGCGTCATCGCAGTAGAAGTTCGCCGTTATGCTTGATGTTGCCATTTTGTACCTCGCTTTCCGTTCAAGGGTATAATACCCCCAAAGAAAAACAATTGCAGTTTAGCAGAAATTGTGGCAAAAGTCAATTAGGGCGCGACGGTAAACCGCGAGATTCGCCGCCGTCTCTTGACATGATAACGAGAAATAGTGTAAAATACACGCCGTTTGGGGAGAATGAGCCTCAAACGGATGAAAGGAAAGCAACATGGCAAAGAAGTATCTTGATCCGAAGGCGGACGTGACCTTCAAGAAGGCTTTCGATAGGAAGTGGCTGGGCTCGCCTTCAGAATTTACTTATAATTTGTTTGCCTCTCTGTTTTCGCTCGGCTACAACGGACTTTTGGAAGCGACGAGACCTAAAGTTAAAGGGACAAGCGAAAGGAGTAGGTAAAGGATGAAGAAACTGACAAAGGCAATTTTCGTCTTAACCCTCGCGATAGCGGCGGCTGCCGAAGCGAAACTTGCGCCGCCAAAGCTCGAGGACTACATGCATGTGTGCAAGAAATGCGGCGGTGCGACGCATTACCCGAAGTCCTACACGGAGCCGCGTTCAACGGTCGAAGGACTTCGTGACGGATGCGCCAAACTGCGCTCGCTCGGGCTCGACATAACGCTTGATGAATCCGTGCTGTGCCGTCACTGCGTATCGGCGGACAAGTTGAAGATACCGCGATTCGCGACGGTGGCTCGTAGGCCCGAGAAGTCAAACTTGCGTCCCGGCGACCAGGTAGAATTCCTGTATTTCACGAACCATGAGTGGGGATGGTGGCGTGTCGTGCCTAAAGGGAACAGGGTGTGGATCAATCGCAAGTACATTGACGACGATGGAAATATCCTTGGCAACAATGTTTGCATCAGACTGCGCCCCAGCACCGAGGGCACGTGGTATAGCCATGTCAACAAGGGCACAAAGGTAAAGATTCTGGAGGCGCGGCAAGATTGGGTTGCCGTAGAGTGGCATAATCCGCGTCCAGACATGGCCCCGCCATCGTGCTTTGGGGAGATTGAATATGGCGAGGGCGAGGATGCGTCGCTATCGCGCATCGTAAATCGCCTTGAGTGGATTATCAAAGGAAGGCGGTCGCGGGCGAATCTGAACGACATGGACCTGCTGCTGGCTTACATGCGAGGTCAAAAGGAAGTCCAAATCGGATGCCTCATGTGTCCGATAGAAGATTACAGACCGCGCATCAATGATCTGATCTCCGCTACCGGCGAGACTGATGTCGTGGCAGCGGCGCGGCGTCAGATTGGCGTCACTGTCGGATACGACCCGGCTTACCGGAAGATCGGCTATCCGGGCGGTGATGTGCCGAAGGAGAGCGGCGTTTGCACGGATGTCATCATCCGGGCGTTGCGCGATGCGCGGAAGGTCGATCTGCAGAAACTCGTCCATGAGGACATGAAGGCCAACTTCGCGAAGTACCCGCAACAGTGGGGGCTCAAGCGGACAGACCCCAACATCGACCATCGCCGCGTGTCGAACCTCCAGTGCTTCTTCAAGCGGAAGGGCTGGAGCCTCAAGGCGACCAAGACGGCGTCCGACTACGAGCCGGGCGATTTCGTGACCGTCATCGTCGGCGGAAGGCTTCCGCACATCATGATCGTGAGCGACAAAAAGGCGGCAGACGGAACGCCGCTCGTCATACACAACATCGGCTCGGGAACGAAAGAGGAGGACTGCCTCTTCACGTATCCCTTGACCGGGCATTATCGAATGAAAGCCGTTGCACGATAAACTGAAAGGTGCGTGGCAATGACTAGAAAAAACATGTTCAAGGTCGGTGGCGCGGCGGCGGCAATGGCGTTTGCGCTGCGCGGGTTGGTGGCAGTCGTATGTGCAATCTTTTTTGCAATGGGCGCTGAAGCCGATGTCGCGAGGGATGGGGGATTGCCGTGCTTGGATTCGGCAGGGCCGTATGTTTGCGAGTATCGCAAGGGCGTGACGCTGAAAAGGCTCATTCTCGAGAAGCCCCGTCGGATGGCCGCGTACGTCGCCCGCGTTGATTTGAAAGAGCCAGGCATCAGTTTCACCGGAACGGAGCGCGATCCGCTTTGGGGGTGCCCAATGCCGGACTACACCAACGAGACCTGGCTCGTCAACACGAAGCGCGAGACGACGGCGGACTTCATGATGCGGAAGCGCAGCGAGGGTAAGAACGTGGAACTCGCCGTCAACACCTCCGGGTGGAGACCATGGGGCGGCGCAGGGTGCTACTCGACATACGCCGCACTTTATCGCTATGCCGCATCAGAAGGCATGGAGGTTTCGCACGGCAAGGATCCGGAGCGAGGCGTGTTCTTTATCGTGCGTAAAGATGGGCAGGTGCTGATACGCCCGCACGTCCCCGTCTCCATGACAAACGACGTGACCATTGCGGTGTACGGTAATAGGCGCATTCTGAGGCGCGGTGTACGGACGGCCGACGCCGATCCGGCAAAGGCCGTCGATGTCCATCCGCGCACGGCGTTCGGTCTTTCGCGCGACAGAAAGACGTTCGTCATCCTTGCCGTGGATGGCCGCCAGCCGGGATACAGCGAAGGCGCGACGTGCGCCGACCTGGCCGATCTACTTCTGCGCGAAGGATGCTGGGACGCGATCAACATGGACGGCGGTGGCTCCACGTCGCTCGTCATCTACGACCGCAAGCACAACCGTCCGATCATGCTCAACCACCACGCGAACGGCTACGTTCGCAAGACCGCCCTCAACCTCGGTCTGATATTCACCGTTAAAGAATAGACGGTATTGGAGTTTTCATGAAACGTGATGAAACAATTTCTGCACACAAGATCTTGTTCCTGTGCCACGGGAACATCTGCCGGTCGCCGATGGCGGAGTTCGTGATGAAGGAACTCGTCAGAAGGGCAGGGCGCGACGACATCGTGGTCGAGTCCGCCGCGCTGCACACAGACGAGATCGGCAACGACATCCACTATGGTACCCGCCGGAAGTTGCTGGCAGAGGGAATCCCGTTCGCGCCGCGTCGCGCATGGCTCATCAATGCCGCGAAGGCGCGGGAATACGACCTCCTCATCGGGATGGACGACTACAACATGGCCGATCTTCGGCGGCTTGTGTTTCCGGAGGATGCGGGGAAGATCAGGAAACTGCTGTCGTTCGCCGGCTCTGAACGCGACATCGCCGACCCGTGGTACACCGGCAACTTCGACGAGACTTACGCCGACATCCTTGAAGGCTGCACGGCGCTTCTGAAGAGCCTGTAATCGCGTCCTGCGGCGGCTAACTAAAGGAGGGAAAGAAAAATGAAAAAACTGGAAACTGGCAACATTGGAATTGGCAACATTTCCACATTGGCAACAATCGGCAGACTGCTTGCCGCAGTTGTGCTTCTAGCGGTGGGCGGTTGCAAGATGAAGGATTTCGCCTCGACGTCTCTCTACAGCGGCTACGAGGTGAGGTTCACGGGCGCGGTCGAGGACCCGCCCTTGCAGAAAGGTCCGTATCAGGGGGCGGCCGCGAGAAGCATATCGCCTTCAACGGCGATGACGCGCGTGCGCACGAGGCTCCGCCGTTCGGCGGGGCCTTTCCATTTGCAGGGAAGGTAGGCGTCGGTCCAGCCATGTTCGCCGCCGCGCTCCACGCAGACCTCGACCTCGCGGCCGAGGAACGACTGGGCAAAGGCCGCGCGCTGGGTGTGTCCGAGGGCGGTGAGATTACGGGCTCGGACCAGACGCACGGGACGGGGAACGGATCCGTCCATCGTGGCGGCTGGCGTGTCGGGACGCTCCGAGTAGGGAAAGACGTGGAGATTGGAGAAGGCATGGCGTACTAGAAAATCGCGGGTGGCGGCAAAGTCCTCGTCGGTCTCGCCGGGGAAGCCGGTGATTACGTCCGCTCCTAGCGCGAGGGCTGTCCCCAGTCGTTCCCGCGCCATCGTGCAAAATCGGTCCACCAAAGCGATGTTGTATGGCCGTCTCATCCGTTTCAAGATGCGATCACTTCCACTTTGAAGTGACAAATGCAAAAAACGGCAGATATTCGGATGGTTTCCCATCACATCCAATATTTTCTCGCATCCTTTACTAGGCTCCAACGACCCAATCCTTATCCTTGCGGGGACAGACCCCGCTATTTTCCTAACTGGGAAAGCCGCCATCTTGGCGGCGTCACGCGGCGATACGCCGCCAAGATGGCGACTCTCCCAGTTAGGGTCTGTCCCCAGTTCTGCGAGGATTTCAAGTAGCGAGGCGAAGTTATGCCCTTCTGACTTGTAGAGGGAAAGATTACATCCCGTCAGCACAATCTCACGATATCCTGCCGCAAGGAATGCTCTGGTCCGCACCATAATCTCATCGATAGGAACGCTCACCGGTGACCCGCGAAAATGCGGAACAATGCAAAAAGTGCATTTTCCGCTGCATCCGTTCTGTATTTTTAGATATGCGCGTGAGGTCTGTAGGGGGATGGAGTTGGTAGTTGGTAGTTGGTGGTTGGTAGTTGGAGGGGGGGGAGTTGGTGGTGGTTGGGCGTTGGGGAGGCAGCCTATGGGGCGGATTTCGGTTGAGGGGTAACGGGCGTGGAGGTGGGCGATAGCCTTCTCGCAGTCGCGTTGGGCCTTGGCCGTGACGCTGCACCCACGAACGAGGATGAGATCGGGGATGTTGTCCGCAGCGTGGCACGGCTCTCCCGCTTCGCGCGAAGTCATGCCCAGGTCGACGATCTCATGCCCGGCGGCCTGATAACGTGCCTCAAGGTCGAGCGACTCGGCGCGGTTGAGGCGGCATCCAAATGTGACGAACGCGACTTTCATTGTTGAGGTAATTGCAAAGCCTTCTTTCGCGCCATCCGCGAGACAAGCCATGCGGCTTGATGGAACTCACAGAAAAGATCCTATGCGTCTGAAAGGCTCAGCGCGGGTATTATGTCAAATCCGCACCCATAGTGCAAGGAAATCCGGTAGAATGGCGACTTGTTTTCAAGCCGCACTTTTCGATATATTTTACCAGACACCGCCGCCCGCAAAGATAAATATGATATAATAACTGCCTTGAAACTTCATCGAAAGGTTGAGGAACAATAATGAAATTGATGCTGCTTGCGGTGTCGTCTGCGATGGCGGCGACGTGCGTATTCGGGGGCTCTGCCCCAGTTGTGGTATTGCCTGATTCGCCGACGGCCGTCGAGAAGTCGGCCGCCGAAGAGCTTGCGGGCGAACTCGGAAAATGCCTCGGCGAAACGCCGAAGGTAATCGCGGAGGCCGATTTGGCGAAGGAAGGTAGGGCGAGTCGCCCCGCGACCGCCACCAAGCTCTTCGTCGGTGCGACGAAGGCCGCGAAGGAGGCGAGGGGGGCGGCGGCGGACGGCTCGGCGAGCCGTCCCTACCGGGTGGATGAGGTTTTTCTGAAATCTGTGGAGGGCGGCGTGGTGCTGGACGGCGATCCGGCGCGCGCGCCGCTGTATGCGGTCGATCTCTATCTCGAAAAATACTGTGGCGTGCGGTGGTGGACATCCGACGCGGCGACGTATCCGAAGCTCGACGCGGTGCCCGTGAAGGACATCTCGCTCTCGTATGCTCCGCAGTTCAAGTACCGCGAGACGTACTACCTCGACGGATTCGACCCGCTCTTCAAGGTGCGCTCAAAGGGTAACTTCACGTCTCTCACGCGCTACCTGCTCACGGACATCAAGTTCATCCCGCCGGAGCTGGGCGGTAACCATCGTCTGTTTTTCTTCAAGGGACGCCACAGCGCGTACCATTCCTTCTTCGAGATTCTGCCGCCGAAGGTGTATTTCGAGAAACATCCTGATTGGTATTCGCTTGTGAAGGGAAAGCGTCAACCGAAGCAGCTCTGCCTTGCGAACGCCGAGATGAAGGCGGAGTACATCAAGGAGACGCTGAAGCGCCTGCGCGAGGATTCGTCCGTAGATTTCATCCAAGTGTCGCAGAACGACTGGCGCGGCTACTGCACGTGCGACAAGTGCAAGGCGATGATGGCGGAGGACGGCGGCGCGCCGTCGGGTCCGTACCTCCGCTTTGCGAACGACGTCGCCGAGGCGGTTGAGAAGGAGTTCCCGAACGTGCGCATTGACACGTTCGCCTACCAGTTCACGCGCCGGGCGCCGACGAAGACGAAGCCTCGTTCCAACGTGGTGGTGCGCCTCTGCGACATCGAATGCGACTTCGCGCGTCCGCTCAACAAACCCTTGTCGCCGCACAAGGCGTCGTTCGCGAAGGACCTCGCCGACTGGCGGCGCGTCGCCGGCGGAAACCTCTTCATCTGGGACTACCTCGCCAACTTCCACAGCTACATGATGCCGCATCCGAACATCAACTCCATCGCGCCGAACATCCGTCTCTTCGCCGAGAACGGCGCGGTGGGCGTGTTCGAGCAGGGGGACGCGCTCTGTTCCGCTGGGACGTTTGCGACACTCCGGCACTACGTGACGGCGCACCTTCTCTGGGATCCGAAGAACGACGAGAAGCGGCTCATGGACGAATTCTTGGAAGGCTACTACGGAAAGTCCGCCGCGCCGATCCTCAAGAAGTTCATCGCGGTGATCGAGGCGGGGCCGCGCAAGACGAAGCAGATCGTGAAGTGCGGGCACAAGGGCGCGCCGTTCCTCCACGGCGGCGACAAGCTGCTTGCCGCGAAATACATGGACGAAGCAGTGGCCGCGGCTGAGAAGGAGGGCGAACCGTTCGCCTCCCGCGTGAGGCGCGAGCGTCTTACAGTCGACCACATGCTACTCCTCAACTACGACATCCTTAGGAACATATCCGCGAAACTCGGCTACACGTGGACGCGTCCCGCGACGAAGGCCGAGGCCGTGGAGAACTGGATCCGCGATGTGAAGTCCTTCGGCGTCAAGGCGCGCCGCGAGACGACGCGCGCGGACGAGATCGACAACTACTTCAACAGCCTCCGCAAGGGTGCGAAACCGGCGGCGGACAAGTTTGCGCCGCAGAACGCGGAATTCTCGAAGTACTACAAGCAAATCACCGGCAAGGACGCGCCTGCGGGAATCGTGAAGTTCACCATTGATCCTAAGGTGTCGAAAAGCGGCCGCGATGCGTATCGGATCGCGTCGGGGAATGCGGCGGTCGCGGGGCGACCGCCCTACCGTGGCGGCGAACAGGGTAGGGCGGGCAGCCCTCTGCCCGCCGTCACCATCACCGGCTCCAATCTGCGTAGCGTGTGGTACGGCCTCTACGAC
>CAMKJU010000083.1 GCA_946413265.1 uncultured Lentisphaerota bacterium | reverse complement strand
GACTTTGCGATTGTCTTCAGGTCAGTGCGCCCTTCGAGGTTCACCGTTATCGTGGCATTGGCGGCAAACTGGAGTTTCTGGTTTCCTGTTCCGTTGGGTCCCTTGACGAAATTACATGAGAACGCTCCCGTCACCATGGTAAGATCCAAAGTCGAGCCGTTCATCATTTTCTTGTTGACGCCCAAAGTACTCTTGGGCAAGAACTTTCCATAGATCTCAATTGTCTTCCCCTTTTCATTGTACTCGCCGGCCCCAGAGACAGGGTTGTCCGTGAAATCCATAACGGAACAATCGTAACTGCCTTTTATGCGGGGGTAGGTCTTTCCGAGATCAAGTCTGAGCCCGTCCTTGCCGGAAATTCGCCGTAGCTGGAAATAACCCTTGGTTACGCCTCCCGTCGTATTCACCGTGACAATGATCGTTCCGTTGGAAACAACGTTCAAGGCGGCATCGCTGAATGAGAAGTCCGAGTCGTTGCCCGTCATCTCAAGCGAAAGCGTATATCCGCCAAGATTCCATTCACAGCCAGCCGGTACGTTCATGTCGTTACTTGACGACGAGCCGTTCGCATGTTTGATGGTGGAATCAGACGTAAGTGACAGGACTCTTGGCAAAGTACCAGTCGCTGTTGTGGAATTCTGGATCGTTCCACCTGCGAGAACCACGGTCGCGGAGGATGCGTCATTGTTGTAGATGTCCAATGTCGATCCCGTCGGCAGATAGATTACACCACTACCGAAATGCCCAGTGCCGGACGAAGCAACACGGATCGTGCCGTTGGAGACGTCCGTCCCCCCTGTGTAGGTCTGCGACGCCTTCCCCGCAGAGAACAGGCCCTCACCCTCCTTTACGAGTCTTAGGTTTTCAGTCAGCGCGACGCCGCTGTTTAAGAGCGTAGAACCATCCGCCACCGATACGCGAACCGTACCGGGCGTTCCAAGCGAAGTGTCGGTTATCGTGAACTCGCCCAATGCCGCGCTCGTCTCGTCGGCGAGGAAGAGCGTCCGTCCCTGAAGGTCGATGACGGAGTCCGACGTCACCTTGGATAAGTCAAGCCCGCGCAGGTCCGCGTTATCCGGCAGCGTCGCGTTGTCGAACTTGACGCTTGCGCAGACGAATGGCGCGCCGTTCGTCACCTGAAACGCCGTCGTACCCGAAATCGTCACCTCCGTCACGCCGAGAGGGATATTACCGGGCAGCCCCCCGCCGACGGCGTTGGTGCAGGCCCAGTTCGCCGCATCCGTGAAATCAAGCGGATCGGCACCGGCACCAGTGTACATAGCCGTTGCGGCCTCTGTCAGAACCGCGATGCGAATCCCGTTCGCACCGCTCGCCTCGGCCATCGCCTCCGTCTGCCTGGAGACCTCCGCGCACGAAACCGCGCTTTCCACGCCCTCGCCCAAGGTGAAGCCGTCCGTCGAGAGGATGAACTCCGTGGTGTCGAGAGCCGTCATGTCGAAAAACAACTTCGCGCCCGCGTTCAGAGTAAGCGAGTTCGTGATGTACGTCGTCACGGGCGCCACTGTACCGGCGAGCGCAAGCTCGAGCGTGCCACCGTCCAGCGTGAACACCTCGCCGTACCTGAGACTGTCCGTGGCGGGGATCGTCACCTTCGCGCCGGAGGCGACCTTGATGTCGCCAAGGCTGCCTCCCTCGACGAACGCCACAGGGCCGGGCATGGAGAGCGTGCCCGCCTGGACGCCGATTCCGCCGGTGAAGTACCACCTGGATGTCGGCACGGACAGCGTGCCCGCGCCTTCCTTTACGACACGCATGTTGCCATACATGAGATACGCATAGTCGTCGAGCGTCGTGTCCGCAGGCACGGCAATGTGCAATTCGCCCGGATTCGCCGCATCGGAAGAACTGTCGAAGACGGCCGTCTCGCGCTTGACGGACACCGCGTCGATCCAGGAGCAAATGTCACCGGATGTGTACGTGTGGCGGAACGTCATCGTGTGGTCACCCTTCGTCAAGAACATGTTGACTACGCTCGCCTGGGTTGACGAGGTGGCAGAGCATGTAACGTTCGTGCAGTCCTGTACCGCGTCCACGTCGAGATGAATCACGCCGCCGGTATGCCCCGACCTTCCGCCATAGTAGAACGAAACGGTGTAGTATCCGCTTTCGGGAACGGTGAACGTGGTCGAGACCTGCGACGTGCTCTGGAAGAACCAGACCGCCGAACCGTTAGGCGCGGACACTGCTTTGAAGGTATTGCCCTTCTCAACACCCCTGCCTCCCGTCCATCCAGCAGCAACTGCGTTGTACATGTAGCTGCTGCTCATGTTGTTGTTTTCTTCGAAGCTGCCGTTCTTGACATAGTCAACAGTTCCCACAAGACCTGACGAGGCAAAAGATCCGGGAACGTAGAGCTTGTGGCCGTTCAGGTCGAACGCCACGCCGGCCGCGAGCGTAAACGCCGCCGCACTCCAGTCCGCATCCGCCGCGAGGATGTACTTGGTCGTGTTCCCGTCTGGAACCGCGCCGGACAAGGCCGCGCCGAGCGCGTTCGTGCAGCTCCAATTGCCAGAATCAGTGAGATCGTTGTTGTTTGCGCCGTCCGTCCACACCGCAATTGCGGGTACGTCAGAATCGGCCCACTGCCACGTGATGCGCGTGTCAATGTCATCCGCACTGCTCGTGTGGGTGTAGGAAGCGCCTGGGTGTACACCCTGTCCGTCAAGTTCCCACACTCCCGTCTCGAGGTTGAAGATTTCAAGCGTATAGCCCAGCGGGGCGTAGTTATGACCGCCAACAGTCACGGACGCAGGTGCCGTAAACGTGCGCGATCCGTCAACAAGGTAGAAGCCGTTTGGCTCCGTTCCTTCCGCGCCCTCAAGGTTTGAAGCGACGAATACAGTGGAGACGGACGAATTGGTAACAGCCTGCAGGAGATCGCCAATTGAAGCGCCAGAATGTCCATACTGGTAGATGCGTGCAATGTCCCCGATCTGAAGCGTGCGCGTCCAGAGCGCGAAGTCGTCAAACTTGCCGACGAACTTGCGCGGATAGTCCCCTTCTCCGTCCTGCCCGATGTAGAACGGCTCGCCGCTTTCCAGACTGAAACCGGATCGCGAACCTGTCACCGAGTTAAACGTCCCGTTGCTCTTTCCCTGGTACACAGTGAAATTCTCACCTCTACACGTAACCGCATAGAAGGTCCACTTCCCGGATCCTTCACCCGCCAAACTGTTCGTGTCCAATCTGGCGGAACCGCTGCCGGCATTTAACTTGGCGTTCTTCGTATTCCCTTCCGCAAAGAACACAACGCCCTTGAGACTGCCGCCGCCTGTCCAGTTCTTGTTGGCAAATATCGCTGGATCGCTCGTCTGCACACCATAGTTCGCCCAGATCACAGCCGTGAAATCCCTGTTGCCATTATCGAAAGTCAACGAACCAGTGTCGGTGCCGGTCAGCTTCACGAATGCGCCGTTGCCGCTGTTCGGCAGGTTAAGGCACTTGCCGATCACGCCGTCGTTCTCGAGAGTTGGCGGCGTCGCGGTGGACGCCTCCGGCGTCACGGTGCTACCAACAGCAACGTTGTCCGACGTGGATTCGTCGAACGGCAGATAGACAGCCAGGCCGTCGTTGATCTTCTTCAAGAGATCGCCCAGTTTCTTTCCAGCCCTTCCGCTCGTGTGGATGCGGCGGATGTCCGCTTCAGACAACGCGCGATTCCAAAGCGCGAAGTCGTCAACTTGACCGACGAACTTACTGCTGTAGTTCCCCGTACCGTCTTGCCCGATGTAGAACGGATAGGTGTTTGCCATCGTGAAGTTGGCTATCGACATGGTCTGCGAACTAATCGTCCCGTCGCTCTTGCCGTGATAGACCGTGAACGAACCGTTATTACCAACCATGGCGTAGAATGTCCAGACACCCGAACCTTCGCCCGTGAAATACACGTCTTTTCTGGCGGAACCGTTGCCGACGTTGCATTTCACCTTCGTGTTTTTGTCCTGACCTGCGATGATCACGCCCTTGGCTCCGCCTGACCATGTCTTGTTGCCAAAGATGGACGGGTCGCCAGACTGGTTGCCGTACTTCACCCAGATCATCGCGGTAAAGCTCCTGTTGGAATCCTCGAAGCCGAGCGAGTTGTTCGCGAGCGTCTCGGAGTCGGAACCGGTCAGCTTCACGTATGCGCCACTGGGGATGTTCAGGCACTTGCCGACCATGCCGTTGTTTTCAAGCGCCGGTGCCGTGGCGGTGGAAGCCTCCGGCGCGACGGGACTTCCCGAAACGGCGTTCTCCGTCATCGAGTTGTCGAACGGCAGATAGGCGACTAGGCCGTCATTGAGGGTCCTGTCCGCGAAGGACGGGAGGATTACGCCCGCCGTGATTGCGAACGCCATGATGGACAACTTTTTCATGCGCTTCATTGTCGTTTCTCCTGTTATTTCAGAGTTTAAGACACAATAAAATCTGGCCGGTATTTTAATTGCTTCCACCCAATCGTTCCGCCGCACAATCGACGAGGTGGCGCGTCTTGGAGTCGAACGAGAGTCCGATCAACCAGATGGGGCGCCCGTCGGCGAGATAGGGCTCGGCATACCCCTTCTCGCGTATCTGTTCGAACGCCCTGTCAACGGGCTCGTCCACCTTCAGTTCGAAGATGCAGATCATTGCCGGGTGCTTCGCCACGACGTCGGCACGACCATTCGACTGCACGTGCCCCATCGTAAAATCGAATCCTTGACTCGCGAGAAGGAACGACAGGCACCGCCCGTAGGCATTTTCGTGGACGCTTTTCTCCGTGGAGCCGTACGCCATCGCGGCATAAAGGGACTTCAACCCGTCGAACACAACGTTCCACTTCGCACCGAGAAGTTTCTTGCCGAGCGACGCCGCCCACACGTCGGTCTTGTTCGCCGCGACGCCGGCCATGAGCGTGCAGAGGTCACGGCGCACCTCCTCGTCGGGAACGCCGAGGACAAATGACTCCGTTGTCTTGTTGTAGTCCTTGACCGTCAGATATCCCGACTGAAAAAGCATCGCCGTGGGCGTGAGGTTGCGCAAGTCCGCCACGTCGAACTCGGACCCGTCCACGTCCTCAATCCTCTCCGGCGTCACGGCAAGCATATCCTCGCGCTTCAGATAGTTCATCAGCATCGACGGGCGACCCGTCGTCGCCCACGTCGCGGAGAACCCGCCAGATTCCTTGTTGTAGAGCGTTAGAGCAACCGATATTGGATTGTACACCGTGGTCTTGTCGTGCTTCGCAAACCGGAAGCCGTTGAACCACCACTTCATCTCGGCGCGGTACGCATCGTAGGACTTGCCCATGATCCGCGCGTGCTCACGCAGATGTTCTTCGAAGTTCGCCGAAAGCTCATCCTCCGTGTAGCCGAACATCGTCGCGAACTCGTCATTCTGCGAGACATCGACGATGTTGCTCAACGCGGAGAACACGGAAAGCCGCGTGAACTTGCTGACGCCCGTCATGAACAGGAACTTGATGTCGCCCGTGCGGTTCTTCATCTGCGAATAGACGGCGGAAAGCCGGTCCCGTACCTTCTCCGCGAAGTCGAGGTCGCCCAGCGCGTGCCCCACCGGCGCGTCGTACTCGTCCACAAGGATCACGACGCCCTTGTGGACGTCGTTTCCGTCCTCGTCTTTCTGGACAGCGAGCGTGTCGATGGCCATGCCGAAGTTGTCCGCAGGCGTAAGCGCCTTGTCGTACGAATACCCGGCCTCGGAGAGCTTCCGCTCAACATGCCACGCGAGGGACTTCTCGAACGTCGCCAGGCTGGTCGTCTCAAGATCGTTGAACTCGAAGTGGATGATGGGGTATTTCTCCCACTTCCAATCCGTCCCGTCGATGTAAAGCCCATTGAATAGCTCGCGCCGCCCAGAAAAGAGCGCCTTCAGAGCGGAGACCGTCAGCGACTTACCAAACCTTCGCGGACGCGAAATGAAGAAGAGGTTTGTACCAACATCCGTGACAAGACGGTGGATGAACTTAGTCTTGTCAACATAGATGCACCCCCTCTCCCGTAGTTTCGGGAAATCATGAGTATCTGTGGCTATCGGTTTCATCGCCGCACATTATAGCAAAAATCTTCGCTTGTGCGGGCGACATGATGGCCTTTTTTATGGGAATACGGAAGCCGAAGGCGACGAGATTGCCGACTACTTTCTTTCTGTGCGGCTTGGCCGGGCCGGAATCTCCCCTGGCGGGGTCGGCGCACGTTCGCCGCGCAGGAGCTTCGCTCCCTCGCCGGTGAGGAAGAGGTAGTGGTCCGACGGACATCCGTCCATGCGGGCGAACTTCACGGTCGCACCGACCGGCGGGTTGTCCGACACCTTGAAGATGGCCGTCCCCTCGTTCACCTCGTCGAACATGGCCACGTAGAGGCGATTCGCCCCCGCCGCCACGGCTGTCTGGATCTGGTCCCAGTAGAACGTGCCGCCCTGGCGGGGGATGCACTCCACGGGCATGGGCTTGAGACCCTTTTCCTTGCGGCTCAGGTTGTACCAGCTGAAGCCGGGATAGACGAGCGGGACGTAGTCGACGCCCGCCGCCTTGCACCAGGCGAGGTCTGCCGACACGATGCCGCGATAGCGGTTCATGTCGTTGTAGAGAAGCGGCGTGAAACGCCCGACCATCCACGGCATGACCAGGTCGGCCTTCCGCACGAGCTCGTGGAGGTAGGCGTCCTTCACGCAGTCGTGCTCGAGCGCGCGCCAGTGCGTCGGCACGCCGAGCATCACGCTGCATCCGCCGTACTCCGGATCGTTCTTCAGGAAGTCCATGAACTCCGCGAGCTTGATGTCGCGGATCGAATACGGACGGTCGGGGAAGCCCACCCCCCAGATGACGACGAGCGGCTTTCCGCGATGGTGGAGGTACATGTTGCGCGCGCCGTAGCTGGTCGCCTTGACCTCGTCCACGAGGAACTTCCAGTCCGCGACGAGCTTCAGGCAGTCGTCGCGCCCGGGACGCAATCCCGACAGGTCGTACATGATCGCGACGGCGCGCGAATGTTTCTGCGCCGCCTTGAGCGCGTGGCGGATCACCGTCGCGGACGCCTCGCGCCCCTCCTTCGAACGCCGCGTCGCGTTGCCGAAGAAGCGCTGCAGGAACACGCCGTCGAGTCCGTACTCCTCCATCCAGCGGAAGTGCGTCTCGACCGTCGATTCGTCGTCCGAGCAGAAGAACCGCGCCGTCTCGCCGTTCGCGAGCTTCAACCCCGTGGGATACGTCTTCTCGTACTCGGAGACGTCCGGCCACATGTCGATGCGGACGGACTCCTCGGTCGGGTACATCACGCCGCCCGAACGGTTGTGGAACCACCCTTGGTAACCGGCCATGACACGCCCGTCGTACGTCGGGTACACCGGATTCCCGGCATGGCGCGTACCCGCGGCGAACGCCGCAGATGAAAGAATCAGCGAAACAACTAGAAGCGTGTGTTTCATGGTTTTACCTTCCTTGCTGTGTCCAGTGGAGAATGTTAGCAAAAATCCGCTTGGGCGTCACGGCGCTCTTGTCGTCCGACGCGAGGTTGGGGGCGATGTCGAGGCTGGAGAAGACGATCCGCCCCTTGCCGTACGGGACGATGCCGACCGAGGTCGCGATGCCGCGGAGCGGCACGCCGACGATGCCGACGAGCGCCTCCTCGCCGTCCATTTCCAGGCCGAAGTGCTTGGGACCGTCGTACACGACGAGCTTCTGGTATTCCCAGTTCATCGCGCAATTGACGGGAAGGCCCGCGAAGAACGGATGCTCCTTCACGAAGAGGTTGTGACCCACCCATGTCTTGTGCGGATGGAACACCTTGTATTCGGGGAACGCCTTCGCGTCGCGGAGCTTTTTGAGCCACGTCTCGGCGTCCTCCACGAGGACGAGCTTCGTGCCGTCCTCGCGCACCCTACGGAGAATATCGGGAAGATCGCACTTCACATCCGGCAGCGGCAGCTTCCACTTGAAGCTTGCAAGCCAGTCGCCGCCGTCCTGGTACGCCTCGATCTTGAGCGCGTACTTCTTGCCGGCGACGAGGTTCTTCTTGAACGTGCGCGTCTGCTTCGGCCCGTTCGTCCACTTGTCCACCACGAGCGCGCCGTCGAACCACACGCGCGCGCCGTCGTCGCACGTGTACTCGAACTCGATCTCGCCCGTGTAGTCGCAGACCACGTACCCTTCCCAGCGCACGGAAAAGTTGCTCAGACCGATGATGTCGTAACCGGGGATCAGTTTCGCCTTGAGGTCGAAGTCGATCGCCGCCGTCGAGACGCGCTGTCCGACCGGCGTCTCGAACTTCTTGCCGAGGAAGTGGTCGAGGTTGAGACCCGGCGTCACGCCGTCCTTTGCGCGGAAGTTGAAGGACGGAATGGGCTTGAACTGCTGTCCGAGGTCCGTCGGCGCGAGGAGGATGCCGTCAAGGCGCCCCATCTGCGGATCGTACGGCTGCACGCGCGCCCCGATCGACTCGGCGTACTTGACGTACTCCGGCCCGCCGCCCACGATCGCGACCTTCGCGTTGATCCGGCCGGGAACCGGCGCGACGGCGAACATCTCGTCGTGTCCTTTCGCCAGCGCGCGGCCCTGCGCGTCGGAGATCTGCGCCCGGATGCTGTAGAGCCCGGGGCCGTCGTCGAGCTTGACGGCGATTCCCTTCGCGGCGAGATCGCTGAACGTCGCGCCGCCCGAGACCTTCACCTCGCCCGCGTGGAGCAGGCGGACCTTACCCGTCGGCGTCTTCACGCCCGCGCGCACGCGGTACGTCCCCGCCGGGATCGCGTAGTTGTTGAGCACCCAGAGATCGAAGAGGTTCGTGTCGCCCGTCGCGCCGAGTTTCTCGCGCGCCTTGACGGACATCACGAGCGGCTTCATGTACTGAGAGACGAGCTCCGGCCTTCCCTTGTGGTTGCGGTAGCAGTCCACGCAGCCGGAGATGTTGTCGTCCTTCATCGACTCGTAACCGTTGAAGATGTACGCCTCGGCGCCGTCGGCGATGCGGGTGTTCTCGAGGAGACGCCCGTGCTCGTAGTACTGGATGTCGCCCATCGAGGTGATGAGGTCCGTGATCGACGGGAAGTTCTTCGTGAGACCCTTCTTCTCCAGGTACGACTTGTAGCCCTGGTACCAGAGATCGTACTGCTGGCCGTCCCAGCCGGGGGGCGTGCCCTTCTTCTGCTTCTGGATGAGCTCCAGCTGCGGCGGCGCGGCAAGCGCGCCCTCCTCGCCCCAGATGAAGAGTTCCGTTGCGGCGCGCTCCTTGCGGGCGAAGCCTGTCGGCGAGGGGTAGTTCGAATCCACGTACACGCCCGGCGAGGCACTCGCGTTGTGGATGTCGGTGAAGCCGGTGATGTTCTGCTCGCGGCTGTATGGGAGCATGTTGAGCTTGCGCGGCTCGGGCTTGCCCACGCCCATGAAGCCCGATCCGTACACGATCAGGCGCGTCGGGTCGAGGAAGTGCGCGAGCGCCATGTCCTCCTTCGCGCGGTCGTCCGGCTCCCAGCCGGGCTCGTTGACCATGTTGTAGATCATGAGCGAGGCGTGGTTGCGGTGGTTCTTCACCATGCGGAGGAGCTTCTGTCGGCAGATCTCGTGGGCGACGGACTGGTCGACGTCCGACATGTCCTCGTTCTTGTGGCGGTAGGTGCTGAACCCGCCCGGCTCCTCGTAGTACATCACGCCCATCTCGTCCGCGGCGTTGAGAATCGCCTCGTTGCCGCGGCAGCGGTGGCAGTTGAGCATATTCATGCCGAGCTTCACGGCCGACGCCACGTGCCGACGCGCGAGTTCCGGCGTGGGGAACATGCCGTTCGACGGCCAGAAGCCCCAGCTGATCCCGGAAAGGATGAAGATGCGCCGCCCGTTGAGCCAGAGCTGCGCGTCCGTGCCCACGCCCTTCGCCTCCAGGAAGCGGAAGCCGAACCGCACCACGTGCCGGTCCACGAGCGCGTCCTTCTCGTCCTTCAGCGTAACCTGCATGTCGTAGAGATGGGAATCGTGTATCTCCCAGAGCTTCGCCTCCTTGACGACGGCGTTGAAGTCGAACGTCCGCGCCGCGCCGGCGGGCACGTCGACCGTGCCGACCTTCTTCGCGAAGACCGTCTTCGGGTTCTTCACGGGCGCGGAGCCGGACCAGTTCTTGACGATGGCCGCCTCCACCGTGAGGCGGGCCGCGCGCGGGCTTCCGTTCACGAGGTAGACGGACGTGTCGATGTCGCGGAGCGCCGGCTTGTTGCGCACGAACACGTCCTCAATACGGACAGGATCCGTGACGACGAGGTCGATGCCGCCGGGGATGCCGCCAAAGCCGTGCGAAAGCGGGAACATGTACTTCCCCCATTTCGTGAAGGTGTAGTCGCCCCAGCCGAAGTTGCCGTTCGCGTCCGTGATGCGCACGGCGAGTTCGTTCGCGCCGCCGTAGTTCACGATGTCGCTCACGTCGACCTCGAACGGCGACTGCAGCACGAGCTCGTAGCCGACGAGCTTCCGGTTGACGAACACCTCCGCGCGCTGGCGGATGCCTTCCCGGAACGCGAGCACCACGCGGCGGCCCTTCGCGGCGGCCGGTACGTCGAACGTGCGTCCCCACCAGCTCACGCCCTTGTAGTCGCCCGTCTCCCGCTCGCCCCTGCGCTTCCCTGAGATCGCGTCGAAGAAATAGCCCTCGACCGTGCCGGGTACGGACACCTCAAGCGACAGCTCGGGGTCTTTCCACGCCGCCTCGGCCTCGGTCCACGGAACAGATTTCGCGAAGAGCCGGTCCCATCCGCACCCCGGACCCGCGACCGACGGCGCGCGCACGTCGACGGGCGTCAGCCAGTCCCCGACGTTCGCGCGGATCTTCTCCGCGTCCGCCGGGTTGAGGTGGAGCTGATCGGATTTGTATTCGGCCTTTTTGTCGAGCCACAGTTTCCACCCGTCCCCGCCGAGAGGAGTTTCAATGCGTGCGCCGCCGAACGCACAGGACGCCGCGAACGCGGCAACAGCCATCATGCGAATGTTCATGTTTCTCCTTTTCATTGAAATGCCTATCGTTCCTTTCGTGCGCCGTTGACGCCCACGCGGACCTTGGCGTCGGGATCGGTCAGGATGGTGAGGCGCTTGTGGCACTCGACGTTGCCAAGGACGACGCCCTTCGCGCCAGCCTCGTAGCGGATGCAGTCACGCGGGTCGTTGTCGCCGATATGATCGCCCACGTACGTGCTCGCGAAGACCTTGAGCTCGCCACCGGCGTAGCAGACCGCCTCGAGACAGCACCACGAAAGGAGCTGCGAAATCCAGACCGTCCCGCCGTGGATGTCGGCGATGCGGGAGTGTCCGGACCAGACGTCGGCGTTCGAGAGGACGACGTGTCCCTTGAACCCGGGTTCTGTGACGACGTAGTGTCCGCCGCCCTGCTGGTTGAACACGCCCATCGACGCGATCAGGCCGATCACCGCCTCGCAGCCGGCCTTGCCCACGACGCCGTTGTGGGCCGCGTCGAAGGCGATGCCCCACGTCTTGCCGAGGAAGCTGCGGCCCGTGTAGCGGTCGCGCTCCAGCACGATCTGGTCGGAAACGAGGATGTTGAAGCACGAGAAGAATGCGCACCGGCGGAGATCGCCGAGGACGAGCCCCTTCACGCAGCGCCCCGTGTACTGCGTGAGGTCGTCGCCGCCATGGGGCCTGTTCGGGAACTTGCCCTGATGCGTCCAGTTGGAGTAGTTGAAGTGCAGGTTCCGGACGACGCCGTCGACCGCCCCGTGTCCGTAGAGGAGCGTCGAACCCATGGCCGCGCCCGTGACGTCCACGATCTCGAGGTTGTCGCTCTTCACGGTCATCGCGTCGATCGCGTCCCAGCAGCAGACGATCGTGTTGTCCTGCACCCAGCAACCGGAGGCCGTCCGCACCGTGGGCGGATACTTCTTCACGCGGGCTTCTTCGTCGGTGCCTTCCCGGTCCGTCCACCCCTGCTCGGGATAGAACACCGTGAAGCCCCGGAATCCCGAACCCGGCGCAAGCGTAACAAGCGGGTCGGCGTCGGGCTTGTCCTTGCCGCCGTACACCCAGAGGATCGTTCCCGCCGACGTGCCGTTGCCGTAGTGGGCGCCGGAGAAGCACCCGCGCAGCTCCACGCCGTGCGGCACCTTGAGCGCGCCGTCGAGACGGTAGATGCCCGCCGGCACGTACACCGTGCCGCCCCTCGCCTTGCCGGCCGCGTCGAGCGCCTTCTGGAACGCCGCCGTAGAGTCGCGCGCCGGCGGCTCCTCGTACGAGCCGCGCGACGCGCCGAATGCGGCGACGTCCCACACGCGCGACGCGGATGGCTTGCGGCGCGGCACGTGGTCGAACGCGTACTTCATCGCGGCGGGGACGTCCTTCTCGCGGTCGTCACGGTAGATGCGCGGATCGTCCGCCACGCATCCCGTCACGACGTTGCGCGTGGCGAAGGAATTGCCGAGCAGCACGAGCTGGTCCACCGCGTCCTCCATCTTGAACGCGGGGACGCGCGGCGCGAGGAACCGGCTGCGCGTGACCGTGATGCTTCCCGTCGAAGAGCGGACGCCCGCCTGCGTGTAGCCGTCGAACGTGCAGTCGTTCAGGTTCACGCCGTACGGCCCCTTCTTCGCCGAGGCGACCGCGTACCGTCCGCCGTGGAACGCGACGCCCGTCACCAGCAGCGTCGATCCGCGCTGGTACGACACCTTCTCGCCAACCTCTCCGTAGCGCGCCACGTAGTCGGGCTTGTTGGCGAAGTAGAGCCCGCACGTCCGCGCCGAGATGTCGCCGTACGTCAGCATGAAGCCGGGATAGCCCGCGTTCTCCACGTGGACGCCCACCGTCGCGTTGCGGATCTTCACGTTGCCCGCGCAGATGTTGCCCGGGACGAGCTTCTTGCCGTCGTCGGACGGAATGGCCGTGAGGTACAGACCGCGCGCGCACCAGTCGATGTCCAGATCCCACCAGTAACCCCAGTCCTGCTCGCCGCCCTGGATGCCGACGAGGTTCTGCGCGAGAAACGCCTTCAGCTTCGCGAGGGATGACCCGGCGGGCGCGCCCGGCAGCCGACTCTCGGCCCAGAAGCGCGGACTGAAGTGGACGTGCTCGATGCGCGGGACATCGTAGGCGTACGCGCCGTGGACGCCGAGCTTGAGGACGGTGCCGTACAGGCGGCGGATGAGCATCGACGAGCAGTCGTTGTTCCAGAATCCTGTCCACGAGTTGTAGAGGGTGATGTTGTAGATCGTGGAGTGTCCCGACGCGTGGATCGTCGCCGGATACGGCACGGGGTCGGACGGCGACTGCTCGGGGTACCACACGCTCAGGTCGCGCAGACACGACGCGCCGTGGACGCGCAGGAAGGCCTGGTCCGTGGGGGACTCGTTGCCGCGCCCGAGCCGCGCCATGAGGATCGTCCCCTTGCCGACGCCGCCCTGCTCCGGGTTCACCCACTCGCCGCGCAGCGTGACGCCGCCCTTCACGACAAGACGTCCGTCCACCCGGTAGCGTCCCGCCGGCAGAAACACGATGCCGCCTGTCGCCTTCGCGCAGGCGTCGAGTGCATCCTGGATTGCCTGCGTGGAATCGCGCTCGCCCGTCTTGTCCGCCCCGTATTCCGTCGCGTCGGCGGTGCAGAGGATCAGGTCGTCGGACGCCATTCCAGGTGAAGGCGCGATGACGCGCACCTTCAGCAGCGGTTCCGCCGCGGCAGTCGCCGCGGCGAACGCAACCAGGATGGCAAACGCACGCCTCATGCACTCACGCCCGCATTACGGCCTCGCGGCCATCTCAAACACGAGTTCGCCGCCGGCGACGATGTCGGAGTGGCGGAGCTTGAAGCCTTCCACCGGCTTGCCATTCAACGTCACGGACTTCACGTACTTGTTCTCTTTCGAAAGATTCCTGGCAATGACGTGAAACTCCCCGTTCCCCTCTCTGCATTTTCCATTTTCAACTTTCAATTTTACACGTGCTATCTGCGGCGCGCCGAGGACGTACTCGCCGCCGCACGGGTTGAACGGATAGAAGCCCATCGCGCTGAAGACGTGCCAGGCGCTCATCTGTCCGCAGTCGTCGTTGCCGCAGAGGCCGTCCGGCTTCGCGAGGTAGAACTTGTCGAATATCTCGCGCACGAGCTCCGCCGTGCGGTCGCCGCGTCCGAGAAACTGGAAGAAGTAGACGACGTGGTGGCTCGGCTCGTTGCCGTGCGCGTACTGGCCGATGAGCCCGGTCGCGTCGAGGACGAAACCGGAGTCCGCGGTCTTCTCCGGCTGCTCGAAGAGCGCCAGAAGCTTTGCAAGCGCCTTGTCGCGTCCGCCCAGCGCGGCGATGAGGCCTTCGGGGTCCTGCATCACGTGCCACGTCCACTGCCAGGAGTTGCCTTCCGTGAAGTCGTTGCGGCGAGACGCGTCGTGTCCGAGCGCAAACGGGCTGAACGGCGTCCGCCACGCTCCCTTCGAATCGCGGCCGCGCATGAAGCCCGTCTCGGGATCGAGCACGTTGCGCCAGTTGCCCGCGCGTTTCTGGAAGAACGCCGCGTCCTCCGCGTGCCCGAGACGCGCCGCCATCACGCCTGCGCACCAGTCGTCATAGGCGCATTCGAGGAGCCGTGCGACCGACTCGCTCTTCACGATGTCGTTCGGGTAGTAGCCGTGCGCGTCGAGCAGGTCCCAGTTCTCCTTCACCCGGTCGGCGTGCCGCTCGCGCAGCGTCGCGCGGATCGCCTGGTACGCGGCCTCGGGGTCGAAGCCCCGGAACCCCTTCAGATAGGCGTCCACGATGACAGGCACGGCATGGGAGCCGATCATGCACTGGTTGTCCTTGCCCATGAGCGTCCAGATCGGCAGGAAGCCCGCCGCCCGCTGGTGCGCGACCATCGTCGCGACCATCGCGTCGATCTTCTCGGGCACGATCAGCGTGTAGAGCGGATTCGCCGCGCGGTACGTGTCCCAGAGCGAAAGCGTCGAGTAGTACTCGCCGCTCTCCGCCACGGACACCTTACCGTCCGCCCCGCGGTAGCGCCCGTCCACGTCCGCGATGTTGTTCGGCTGGATGAACGCATGGTAGAGCGCCGTGTAGAAGCTCACCTTCTGCTCGTCCGTCCCGTCGATGTCCGCCCGCGCGAGGTAATGGTTCCACGCGGCGCGCGCCGCCACGCGGATGTCGTTGAACCCGAAGTGCGGGATTTCCTTCGCGAGATTGCGGCGTGCGCCGTCGACGTCGACCGTCGAATAGCCGATCCGGACATGGAGCGGCGTGCCATCGGAGAGATCGAACCGGAGCGCGAACCGCGGTGCCTTTTCGCCATCCGCCGCCTTCGGGAGCGTTTCGCATGCGGTGAACGGACGGTCGAACTCGATCACATACGAATAGAGGCGGTCCACCCATCCCCTGCGGCGCGTCGTGCCGACGATGCGGCGGTCCCCCTCGGCGCGCGCGTCGCACGAGACGATGGACGTGGCGAGGTCCCAGCCGATGCCGTGCTGGCAGTCGACGAGAAGCCGTCCCTCGCCCTTCGGATACGACAGCCGGTAGATCGCGCAGCGCGGCGAGACCGTCGCCTCCAGTTTCACGCCGCAGTCGTCGAGCGTGACGGCGTAGTAGCCGGGTTCGGCGACCTGCGTCTCCTTGCGGTACGCGGACGAGACGTCGGGCTTCGCCTCGCCGGCGAACGGCATGATGCGGAGGTCCCCGAGGTCCGGACACCCCGTGCCGTTCAGGTGCGTCTGCGAGAAGCCCGTGATGCGCGCGTCGTCCCAGCGATAGCCGGAGCAGTACTGCCACCCCTCGCGTCCCGTGTCCGGCCCCGGCTGAAGAAGTCCGAACGGATACGTCGCCGCCACGAACGTGTGCCCGTTGTACGCGGTGCCGATCTCGGGCCGCACCCACTTCGCGTTGCCTGCGGCACAACACGCGTCGGACGGAATTGCGATGAGCTGTAAGGCGGCAAGTGCCGCAAAACCTAATGGTAGCAGTTTTTTCATGTCAATATTATAAACTCATCCCGCGCCCCATACCGTGAAATTCGCGCATAAATCTTCGCGAACCATGCGAAACTCATCGCATGGGCATATCGGGGTGGCGGGCGTCTCGCCCGCAACTGGGACAACGGGCGTCCCGCCCGTT
>CAMKJU010000082.1 GCA_946413265.1 uncultured Lentisphaerota bacterium | reverse complement strand
CTTTCCACCGTGCCGGCGGACAAGATACTGCTCGTGGACAACTGCGTCGAATGCTACAACAGACATCGTTATCGGCGCTTCCTATGGAACTGGGACAAATACCAGTCGTACAACGGACGCCGCTGGGCGTGGAGTCCGATTCCCGACTACGGCGGCAACACGCTTCCGAACGGCGACCTGCCGTTCAACGCGAACGGGCACCTCTCGGCGATCGCAAGCGGCAACCGCGGCGCACTTTACGCGTTCGGCACGATGACCGAGGCCATCGAGGTACTGGATGACGTGTTCGAGGTGTTCAGCGCAGCGGGGTGGCGTGACCGTCCGGTCGAAATCGTCGACTGGCTGGAGCGCTATTCGCTCGGACGTTGGGGCGTAGAAGGCGCGGAGGTGCGCAAATACTGGCAGCAGATGCTCGCGGGCGTGTATGGCGAATGGAACGGCGATTTCGGGCCGGGGAAATTCACCTGGCAGTACAGTCCGGCAAGGGTGAGGGGCTACGCCCACGGCGCGGCGGAGGCAGTTGCCGCGATGAAGACGATGCGCGGTCTTGCCGCGAAGGTTGGCGACAATCCGATCTTCCGCCGCGATTTCGCGGTACAGTCCGCACATGCGGCCGGCAAAATTGCCGAGCTGTTGCTCGCCTCGGGGAAACCGGAGCTCGTTGCACGCGGGGACAGGCTCCTTGAGGGCGTCGACGCCGTCCTGGCCGGACATCCCACGCACGACTTGCGTAACTGGATCGCCAAGGCGCGTTCGTGCGCGGACGGCGACGAGAAACTGGCGGACTACTATGAGACGGACGCGCGGCGCATCATCACTGTGTGGGCGCCGGGGTTGGGCGACTATGCGGCACGCGTGTGGAGCGGACTCGTGGCGAACTACTATCTGCCGCGTCTGCGTTTGGCACGCGCAGGCAAGGCCAAGGAAATCCACGCCTGGCAGAACAAGTGGGTTGAGAAGCGACTGCCGATCGCGCCTCCCGCTCCTGGCTGGACCTGCGAGAAGCTGGTTGACGAGCTTGTCGCCGATTGGAACGATTTCAGCAAACGCGAACGATAACGCAAAGGGTAAAACGAACAATGAAGAGAGCGATTCTTGTCGTCGCGGCGCTTGGTACGGCGTGTTGGATGTTCGCGCAGGAACGGGCTTGCGCCTCGTCCGACGCCGAGACGATTGTGTCCAACGGCGTGAAGGTGGCGGACTGGATGCTGGCGCATCCGAAGCGCGCCAACCACCGCGACTGGAGTTATGGCGCGTTCTACGCCGGGCTGGCGGAGTTCGCGCGTGTGACGGGTGAGCGCAGGTACATCGACGCCATCCGCGACGAGGGGCGCACGTACGGCTGGAAGTTCGAGAAGCGCGACGCCGACGTGGGCAATACGCACTGCATCGGACAAGCCTGGCTCGACATCGCGCGCGCGGAGCGCGATGATGCGGTCGTGGCGTCCGTGCGCGCGGAACTCGACTCGTTCATGGCGGCGCACGTCGATGCGCCACTTGCCCACCGCGAAGGCGAGCGCGTCGTGCTGAACCGGCGGCGCTGGTACTGGTGCGACGCGCTTTTCATGTCCCCGCCCGTGTGGGCGAAGCTTGCGGCGATCACGGGCGAGCGGAAGTACCTCGATTTCATGATGGGCGAGTACCGTGCCACCTACGACCACCTCTATGACCGCGAGGATCATCTCTTCTGGCGCGACGCGCGGTATGTGGGGCGGACGACTCCCAATGGCAAGAAGCTCTTCTGGGGACGCGGGAACGGATGGGTCCTCGCCGGACTTCCGTTCGTCATCCGCGAGCTTCCCACGGACAGCGCGGAGCGACGGTGGTTCACCGCGCTGTTCAAGGAGATGTGCGCGAAGGTGCGGACGATCCAGCGTGCGGACGGGGCGTGGTCCGCCAGCCTCCTCGACGGGAAGAATCCCGACGCGCCGGAGATGAGCGCGACTGCGTTTTTCTGCTACGCGCTCGCCTGGGGCGTAAACAACGGCGTACTTGACGAGGCGACGTACCTCCCCTGTATCGAACGGGCGTGGGCGGCGATGTGTCGCTGCGTCGGTAAGGACGGCAAGTTCGGGTGGGTGCAGCCGATCGGGGAAAGTCCGGTGAAGAACTTCGGCCCCGATTCGACCGAGACGTACGGCGCGGGCGGTTATCTGCTGGCGGCGGCGGAGCTGCGCCGGTATGCGCTTGCGCACGTCTCGCGCGTGGATCAGATCGCGGCGCGCCTGCCGGAAAGGCCCTGCACGCCGGCGCCGCGTCCGTGCGACCGCGCGGCGTGGGCACCGCTTGCGAACGACCCCGCCGCCGCCGCGATCATCTCCTCGGCGGAAAAACTGGTCGGCGCGAAGATCGACGAACTGACCGATGACCTCTACCGCGACTTCTCCCGTACGGGCAACAGAGTCCGCTACGAGACGCCGTACTTCCGCAAGGCGTACCGCCTCAACCTCTTCATGGTGGCGGAGGCGCTTGAATGGAAGGGTCGCTTCGTGCCGGAGATTCGCCGCTACCTCGAGTCGGTTCTCGACGAGAAGGTGTGGACGATCCCCGCCACCGACACCAAGGATCTTGCGTTCGTCAAGGGCCAGCCGGTGATCTGTCTCTTCAGCGCGAACAGGGCGTGGATCGTCGCGTATGCGGCCAATTGGTTCGCGGATGTCCTGCCGCCGGAACTGGTGGCGCGGGCGAAGTCGGAATGCCGTCGGCGCGTCCTGGACCTGTACCTTACGGCCTGCCGCAATCCGTCGCTCGCCAAGGGCGGCGGAGGAGATCCGCTCTGGTGGTTCTTCGCACGGACCAACTGGTCGCCCGTGTGCCACGCCGGATGCGTCGGCGCTGCCCTCGCGATCCTCGACAGCCGCCGCGAGCGGGCGGAGTGTCTCGCGGCGGTCGAACGGGCGATGCCGCACTACTTCCAGGGATTCGGACGCGACGGTTACTGTTCCGAGGGAATGGGCTACTGGAACTACGGTTTCGGACACTACGTCGCGCTGCGCGCGATGGCGGAACAGGCCACCGGCGGATTCGTGACGCTCGATTCGCCGATGGCGGCGACCGTCGCCGCATACGCCGTGAACTTCCAGCTGGAGAACGGGCTTTCGCCGCATTTCGCGGACGGCGGCGGCGCGCCGGACCTTTCGCTTCTCGACTTGTGCCACAGGTTTTGGCCGACGGTGGTTCCCGGTTCGGGTGTGGGGCCCTTGTCGCTCAACAGGGGAGATGCCGCCAGTTTCAGCCCGTGCCCGCCCTGTGCGATCATCGCGTTGCGCGCGTTTGGGACAGCAAGCGTACAACAGCAAGGTGGGACAGCAAGCGTACAACAGCAAGGTGGGACAGCAAGCGTACAACAGCAAGGTGGCAGGGCGAAATCTTGTTGTAGTACGCTTGCTGTCTTACCAGCCCCGTTGCCCATGCGGAGCGTCTTTCCTCATTCGCAAGTTTATCTGATGCGGCCTGGCGGTGGGAAGGGCGGCATCGCCTTGGGCGTCAAGGGCGGACACAACGCCGAACTCCACAACCACAACGACGTGGGCTCGTACGCGATCTCACTCGGCGGCGAGGTGCTGTGCGGCGACGTGGGCGGCGAACTCTACTCGCGGCGCACGTTCTCGTCGCGGCGCTACGAATCCGAGGTGCTGAACAGCTTCGGGCATCCTGTGCCGCGTCCCGGAGTTTTGCAGGGGCTGGGACGCCGCTACGCCGCAAGGCTCATCCGCACGGAGTTTAGGCCGAACCGTGACACGGTTGTGTTCGATCTGACGGGCGCGTATCCATCGAAGACGCTCAAGCGGCTCCACCGCAAGTTCATCTACGACCGTGCGGCACTGACCGTGACGATCCGCGATGAAGTCGACTTCACGGAGCCGACGGAGTTCGACGATCCGCTGACAACATTGGTTGGCGTGGATGGCAGGGCGGCGACGGCCGGTGTGACAACAAGCGTACGACAGCAAGGTACGGGGCTTGTATTCGTCGGCAAGAAGGGACGGCTTGCCGTCGATGTCGAGACTTCCGGCGGCGAATGGGAATGGGACGTGCGCACGATGGACAACGGACGTGGCGAATTGCCGGTCGCGAAGGACGCGCCTGAGGGGAAATGGGCGATCTGGGTGGCGGGCAAAACGCAGAACACGCCGCCGGATGGACGTCCGCGCCGCATCGCCGTGAAGTTCAAGAAGCCGGTGATGTCCGCAATGGTGGAGTTCCACTTCAGGGCCGTGGATACGAACATCCCCGAGCCGGAGAACGTGCCGGAGCTGATGCGGACGTTTGCGGGCGAAGAGGTGAAGACGAAGGAGGCGTGGGAGAAGGTCCGCGCGCCGGAACTGCTGGAGCGCTTCCAAAAGGATGTCTACGGACGCCGTCCCGCCGTGCTGGACGAGCGGAAGCGCGTCTCGTTCAAGGTGTACGACGAGCGTCCCGTGATGGATGGCAAGGCCGTACGGAAACTCGTCCGCGCGGAGTTCGACGGGCCGCTCGGAAAGTTCTCGTTCCCGTTCACCGTCTACATTCCCAAGGCGCAAAAGCCGGTTCCGGCGTTCGTGAGCATTTGCCTGAAGAGTCGTTCGAAGGTGGGGGCCGACCACGTGATCACAAGCGTGTGCTGGCCGGTGGAGCAGATTGTCGGACGCGGCTACGCGACGATCGGCTTCCTCACCGAGGACATCGCGACGGAGATGAACACGGGGTTTGCGCAGGGCGTGTTCAAGTGCGTGGAGAAGCCCGAGGCGCGCACGGACGAATCGTGGGGCACGATCTCCGCGTGGGCGTGGGCGGCGAGCCGTGTGATGGACTGGATCGAGACAGAACCGGCCATCGACGCTGCGCGCGTCGGTATCGTCGGCCATTCGCGCGGCGGCAAGACCGCGATCTGGACAGGCGTGACCGACAGGCGTTTCGCGCTCGTCTGCTCCAACAATTCCGGGGCGCACGGCGCGAAACTCAACCACATCCGCCTTCCGAAGAGCGAGGACATCGCGTCCATCCCGAAGTACTTCCCGAACTGGTACTGCGGCAACTACCCGAAGAAGTACGTTGGCAAGGAGATGACGATGGATTTCGACCAGCACGAGCTGCTCGCCCTCATCGCGCCGCGGCTGCTCTGCGTCGCCTCCGCGTCTGAAGACGCCTGGGCGGGACAGCCCGGCGAGTGGTGGAGCGCGAAGCTCGCGTCGCCCGCGTGGGAGTTGTACGGCAAGAAGGGACTCGTTGCGGAAAGATTCCCCGCTCCGGGCGAGAAGCAGCAGGAGGGAAGCATCTCGTACCACCTGCGTCCCGGCAAGCATTCCCTCGACCCCTACGACTGGGACCGCTACATGGATTTCGCCGACAAGAACTTGTGAGCCAGCTGCAAAACTATGCGAAAAAGAAAGCTGAAGAGGTGCTAAAATCGGCCGCAGTGAATGATTTTAGCACCTCTTCAGCACTGATAATGTTTGTACTTGTGCTAAAAAACAAGAAATGGTATCATATCAGCACCTCGAAGAGAAAGAAAGGAGTGCAGGATGATAGGCCGGAAAGCCGAACAAGACGAACTCATGCGGATGTATGAATCCAACGAGTCGGAATTTGTCGCAATCTATGGGCGTCGGCGCGTAGGCAAGACGTATCTTGTGCGAGAGACGTTTGACGGGCAATTTACGTTCCAGCATTCCGGCCTTGCGAAAGGTGGGATGAAGCGCCAACTCGCCAATTTCGCCGTTTCCCTCAAGTCGTTTGGTCTGTCTGGGCATGGAACGCCGAAGAATTGGGACGAGGCGTTTGTCATGCTTCGAGAGGTTATTGCCGCGAGCGAGTTCCAGCGCAAGGTCGTGTTCATCGACGAGATGCCGTGGTTGGACACGCCGCGCTCGAATTTCGTGTCGGCACTGGAAGGGTTCTGGAACGGATGGGCTTCGGCGCGCAAGGACGTTCTGCTGATCGTCTGCGGTTCGGCCGCCTCCTGGATCGCGAAGAAGTTGTTTCGCAACCGAGGCGGACTTCACAACCGCGTGACGTGTCGGATCTGTCTGAATCCGTTCACGCTGTGCGAGTGTGAAAGCCTTGTCCGCGAAAGAGGTCTCGTGATGTCGCGGGCGGAAATAGCCGAGTGCTACATGGCGTTCGGAGGAATCCCGTACTACTGGCGATACCTTGACAAGCGATTCTCGGTCGCGCAGAATCTTGACAGGATGTTCTTTGTTGACGGTGCTCCGCTCGCAGACGAGTTCGTGGAACTCTATTCGTCGCTGTTCCGCAACTCGGCACTGCCCCGGAAGATCGTGAAGGAACTTGCAGGAAGGCTTTCCGGCATGACGCGAAACGACATCGCGCGCGCGCTCGGCATCTCGGCATCCGGCAAACTGACGGATGCGCTTGAGTCTTTGACCGTGAGCGGTTTTGTCCGCAAGTGCAATCCATTCGGTTCAGGGAGCTGCAAACTGGTGTTTCAGCTGGTTGACGCGTTTTCGCTTTTCCATTTCCGCTATCTTGCTGGCAGAAAGCCATCGGACGGAAACTTCTGGCTGCGGACGGTGGATACGCCTTCCCACAGGGTCTGGTGCGGACTGGCCTTTGAACGGCTCTGCCTTTTGCACCAGCCGCAGATACGCAAGACGCTTGGCATTGACGGCGTCCTTGTGGAGTGTTGTGCATGGCAGCATCGAGCGGACGACGTGCATCCTGACGGTGCGCAGATAGACCTCATTTTCGACAGGGCCGACAATGTGATCAACGTCTGCGAGTGCAAATACACGTCTGAACCGTTCAGAATCGACAAGGAATACGACGCACGCCTTGCGCAGAAGATCGGCGTGTTCCGCGAAGTCACGAAAACGCGGAAATCGATCCATCTTACGATGATCACTTCCAGCGGACTCGTCCGGAACGAGTATTCGTCGCGCATTCAGTCCGAGGTGTCGCTCGACGACCTTTTCACGGCGGGATGATCCGACGAACAGGTCACCGATTGTAACAATTTCAGCAAACGATAACAGGAAATGGAAAACGGATGATGAAGAAATCAATTCTCGCCGCCGCTGCGCTTACCGTGACGAGTCTGGCGTTCGCACAGGACAAGGCATGCGTCTGCACGGAATCGCGCGCTCTGTTGCGGGTGGGCGTGTACACCGACGTCGGCGCGCGCGGGTCGGTTCTGGCGTACTCCAAGCTGGCGGCGCTTTCGCCGGACTGCGAGGCGAAGTTCATCGACGGCGCGGCGGTGCGCGCGGGCGCGCTTTCCGGCATTGACGTGCTGCTGATGTCCGGCGGCTCGAGCATGGACATCAGCGCGTCGCTCGGCGACGAAGGGCGTGCGGAGCTTGAACGGTTCATTCGCGAGGGCGGCGGCTATCTCGGCACGTGCGCAGGGGCGCTCCTGATGATGGAGACCGCGAAGTACAAGGGCCTCGGCGTCATCCCGTACACGCGGGTCGAGGCGCCGCCGCGTGGCGGCGGCACGATCAAAACGATCTGGGCGGACTGCGCGCGCGACCTCGCCGGGATCAAGCCGGGGATTCACACCACCACCTATCACAGGGGGCCGGTGATGACGCCTTGCGAGGGACATCCCCGCCTCGGCGACTTTACGGTAATGGCCCGCTTCGGCTGCAACATCCTCACCACGAAGCTTGATCCCGACTGTCCGTCGATGGGCGGCTACGCCTCGTGCATCGCGGGCAAGTATGGGAAAGGGAAGGTCTGGGTGTTCTCCGATCATCCCGAAGTGAATCCGCACACGATGGATCTCGTCGTCGGCGGCATCCGCTACCTCACGGGACGCACCATTCGGTTCGTCCGCGACCAGAAACAAACGGGACAGTTCGTCGTGGGGTATCCCACGTCGTTTTCGCCGGGCGCGGAGGGTGCGGCGTTCGCGATGGAACTTGTGAAGGATGCGGACTTCCACGTGCGCGGCGGCGGGTTCGCGTTGAGTTCTGCGGATGCGGTCGTGATCTGCGACTCGCCTGATGCGTCGCGGCTGAAGAAACTTGCAGCTCCGGCGGGCGTGCGGGATTTGAAGCGGTTTCTCGAAAGAGGCGGACACGTCGTTGCATGGGGGCGCGGCGCGAAATGTGTTTCGGGAATGGTGAAGGACGGCGCCGGACTGCATTTCGTGAAAGGTCCGGCCGAGGCGATGGAGACATTGCGCGCACTGCGGAAGCGTCCTCTTCCGCCGGTTCCCGCCCCGACGTTCGGCGCGGCCCTTCCGCGAGCGGAAGGCGCGGTGCGCACGGGGTTCCTGCTCGGCTCGGGGTCGAGCGGAGCGTGTCTCTTCCATCTGCTCCGGATGATCGCCTCGTCGCCGAACTACGACGTGCGCTTCCTGCTCGGCTCCGACGTGGCGGCGGGCGCGCTCGCCGACATTGACCTCTTCGTGGTGCCGGGCGGCTGGTCGCTGACGCAGATGAAGTCGCTTGGCGCGGTCGGATGCTCGAACCTCGTCAACTGGGTGCGCGGCGGCGGGGCGTACTACGGCACGTGCGCGGGGGCCTACCTTGTGGGACAGTCGAACGCCACGCGCACGTACATCGGCCTCACGCCGTATCGTCCGCAGGCGTGTCCGTACCGCGGCAACTCGACGGACGTAAAGTGCGCGTTCACGGATGACGGACGCAAGGCGCTGGGACTCTCCGCGAAGGAGTTCACGACGCTCTACTGGGGTGGGCCTGTGTTCGAGCGCGCGCCCGAGACCGCATTGCCCGATTCCGACATCCGAACCTTCGCAACGTACGCGAGCCAGAACGTCTACTCCTTCAGCACGAACACCATTCCCGCGATGGGCGGTCGCGCGGCAATCGTCGGAGGCACTCTCGGCAAGGGGAAAGTCCTCACGCTCGCGACGCATCCGGAATACCTCGCCGGTTCCCGTCATGTCGTCCGTGCGGGCCTCAAGTACCTCACGGGAAAGAGCGCCGAGGGGAATCTGAATCCCCACGTGCGCGGGGGGCTGGTGCTGGGCTTCTACTGCGCCGACTTCTCGACGCGGGAGATCGGAGGCCTTGCGGTGAAACTGATGGGGCTGCCGGGCGTGGACCTTGAGGATGTCTCGTCCGGCAAGCTGCAGGACGGCACGCTCGACCACCTTGACGCGGTAGTGCTGCCTGTCCCGGACAAAGAGGCGTGCAGCTTCCTGAAAGCGTTCGCTTCTCGCGGCGGCAAGGTGTACGCCTGCTGCCGCACGAAGAAGCAGCGCGATGCCGTGAAGGCGTTCCCCGCCGGAAGCGTCGTTGTCTGTGATGACGAGGCCGCCATCGTGAAGGCAATCGTCGAGCGTAACTGATGTGCCGCCGGGCAGAACGGCGGCTATTCGATCACGATGCTGGTGCCGATGTCGCAGAGTTCGCGGAGGCGCACGGCGTTCCAGTTCGAGAGGCGGAAGCAGCCGTGCGACTCGGCGCGGCCTATTTGCTCGGGCCAGGGCGTACCGTGGATTCCGTAGGTGGGGAGGGAAAGTCCGATCCAGGCGAGCCCCACGGGGTTGTTGGGGCCGGGCGGGTAGATATGCTTCCGCCGGTCGCCTGGCGTGTCGGGCGTGTAGGTGTAGTTGGGGTTGGGAATGAGCGTCTCGACCTGGATCTCGCCGGACGGCGGGCGCTTGTTCTTCTCCGCCGCGATCGAACAGGGGAAGAGCGCAATCAGGTTTCCCTTGCGGTCGAACGCCGTGATTTCGCGGCGCTCCAGCGAGACGCGCAAGACGTCCGCCAGCACGCGCGGCGCGCCGCGCTTCTTGGGCGGCTGCGGGAAGTAGGGAATATGGATGGCCGTGCCGATGGGTGGATTGGGCCAGTGCACGCGCGGGTTGAGGGCGCGGAGCGTCGCCTCGGTGAGGCGTCCGCGTTCCGCGTACATCTCCAGTAGCGACTGGTACCCCATCGCCGTCATGACTGCCTTCTCGGCGGGGGCGCGCGGGATGCGCACGATGGCGCGTCGGTCCTCGGGCGTGACGATGATCGTGGTGAAGAGGTTCGTCTCGCCGGGGAACAGAGTCTCCCACGCCTTCGCCTGCTGGCTGCGGGCCGGGAAGGGGAGCCCGTTCACGGCGCAGTAGGTGGCGAGCGCAACGTCCGTCTTGCGTCCGGTGGTTCCATCGAGCGCGTTCACGGAGTACCCGCGCCGGTCGAGGCAGATCTGGAGCGCGAGGATGTGTCCGGCCGGATACGGCAGGTTCGCGGCCGGGCCGAGGGGAGCAGACCATCGGGGAAGCGACGATCTCGTCGCTTCCCCTTGGTTGAAGCGGCAAGAGTGCCGCTTCCCCGAGTTCGTTGTTCTCTGCGGCATGACGGTCGCCCCGCGGCCGCTGACTACTTTCCGCGGTAGGGCGGTCGCCCCGCGACCGCCGATCACGCAGGCAAGGGTCGCCAAAAGAAAAAATGTTGTGTGTTTCACGGTTTGTAGTTTACCAAATCGGCCGGATGGTGTAAAATTCACAATTCAATTTTTCGAGAAAGAAGGAGAAAAGAGAAATGACAGTCGATACGTTGTGCGTCCAAGGTGGATGGCAGCCGAAGAAGGGCGAGCCGCGTCAGGTGCCGGTGTATGCCAGCACCACGTTCCGCTATGAGACGTCGGAGCAGATGGCGGACCTCTTCGACCTGAAGGCGCCGGGCTACTTCTACACGCGCCTCGCGAACCCCACGAACGACCAGGTGGCGAAGAAGATCGCCGCGCTCGAGGGAGGTGTGGCGGCGATTCTCACGAGCTCGGGGCAGGCGGCATCGACCTTCGCGGTCCTCAACCTCTGCCAGGCGGGTGATCACGTCGTCTCCAGCGCGCAGATCTACGGCGGCACGTTCAACCTCTTCGCCGTCTCGCTGAAGAAGCTCGGCATCGACTTTACGTTCGTGGATCCGGAGGCCTCGCCTGCCGAGATCGCGAAGGCGTTCCGTCCGAACACGAAGTGCGTGTTCGGCGAGACGGTGGCGAACCCGTCCGGCGTCGTGCTCGACATCGCGAAGTTCGCGAAGGCCGCGCACAAGTTCGGCGTGCCGCTCATCGTGGACAACACGTTCCCCACGCCGGTACTGTGCCGTCCGTTCGAGTTCGGCGCGGACATCGTGACGCACGCGACGACGAAGTACATGGACGGACACTCCTCGCAGGTGGGCGGCTGCATCGTCGACAGCGGCAACTTCGACTGGTCGAAGTACCCCGAGCGCTTCGCGGGTCTTGTCGCGCCGGACGAATCCTACCACGGCCTCTCCTACGTGAAGTCGTTCGGCAAGCAGGCGTACATCGTGAAGGCTACGGCGCACCTCATGCGCGACTTCGGGTCCATCCCCTCGCCGTTCAACGCCTTCCTCCTGAACCTCGGCCTTGAGAGCCTCCACGTGCGCATCCGCCGCCACGCGGAGAGCGCGCTCACGATCGCGAAGTGGCTGCGGAAACAGCCGAAGGTGGCGTGGGTCAACTTCGCCGGCCTGCCCGACTCGCCCTACCACAAGCTCGTCAAGAAGCAGTTCAAGGGCACGAGCCCCTGCGGCGTGATGACGTTCGGCATCAAGGGCGGGCGCGCGAAGTCCATCAAGTTCATGGATTCGCTCAAGGTGATCGGCATCGTCACGCATGTGGCGGACGCCTGGAGCTGCGTGTTGCACCCCGCCTCGCACACGCACCGCCAGCTCACCGACGCGCAGCTGAAGGCCGCCGGTATCCCGCCGGACCTCATCCGTTTCTCCGTGGGTCTCGAGGATCCGCAGGACCTCATCGCCGACCTCAAGCAGGCCCTCGCGAAGATCTGATCTGTGTACAAATGACACAGTTGCGCACAAAAGGCACGGTTCCTCAGGTTATAAATCAAAATTAACACGCTACAATTAGATGAAATCCCTCCGGGGACTCTTGGCAAGGATTCTGCTACATGTTTGGCTTTGGAAAGAAGAAAAGGCGTACAATGAACGAAGAAGAAGAGAAGAAGTCGGCTGGCGAGCCGGAAACTCCGGAGAATCAGGAAAATCCGGAAAGTCCGGAAAATCCGGAGAATCCGGAGAATCCGGAAAATCCGGAAAGTCCGGAAAATCCGGAAACTCCGGAGAATCCGGAAACCCCGGAAAAGCCGGCCGAGCCAGACTGGAAAGACCAGTACGCGCGTATGCTCGCCGATTTCGACAACTACCGCAAGCGCGTGGCGCGTGACCGCGAGGAGCTCGCGCAGTTCGCTGCGAAGGACATTCTGAAGGACCTTCTGCCCACCGTGGACAACCTTGCGCTCGCCCTTGAAAAGGCTGAGAACAAGGACGATCCCTTTGTGCAGGGCGTGAAGCTTGCATACGATGGTTTCCTCAAGGCGCTTGCCGACCATGGCGCAACGCCGATTGATTCCGTCGGCGAGCCGTTCGACGCCAATTTCCACGACGCGCTCGCGCAGCTTCCTTCGTCCGACGTGGCGGAAGGCGTAATAATGAACGAGGTGAAACGCGGCTGGCTGCTCCACGGCAAGCTCCTGCGTGCCGCGCAGGTCGTGGTTTCCAGCGGCGCGCCGGAGAAGCCCGCCGAGAATCCGGCGGCGGAGGCGTGACATGGCCGAGAAACGCGACTATTACGAGGTCTTGGGCGTCTCCAAGACGGCGAGTGCGGACGAAATCAAGAGCGCGTACCGCAAGCTCGCGATGAAGTGGCATCCTGACCGCAATCCCGACAACCCGGAGGCGAAGGAGAAGTTCCAGGAGGCGTCCGAGGCGTACGAGGTGCTGTCGAACCCCGAGAAGCGCCAGCGGTACGACCAGTTCGGACACCAGGGTGTCAACTTCGGCCCCGGCGGGTTCGACTTCGGGCGCGACTTCTCGCATTTCCAGGATGTGGACCTGAACGACATCCTCGGCGCGTTCTTCGGCGGCGGGGGCGGCGGGTTCAGCGGTTTCGGCGATTTCTTTGGCGGCGGACGCCGTCGGCGCGCGGCCGATCCCAACGGCCCGCAGCCCGGCGCGGACATGACGATGGAGATGGAGATCGATTTCGAGGAGGCCGTGTTCGGCAGCGAACGCACAATGAAGCTCACCGTGCCCGACCAGTGTCCCGACTGCCACGGCTCGGGTGCGGCGAGCGGCTCGAAGCGCGTGACGTGTCCGACCTGCCACGGACACGGCGCTGTGATCGGCGGAGGCGGGTTCTTCCAGATTCGCCAGACGTGTCCGAAATGTGGCGGCAGCGGAACGGTCGTGGAACATCCGTGCAGGACGTGCAGCGGCTCCGGACAGGTTCGCACGCCCCGCACGATCACACTGCGCATCCCGAAGGGCGTGGACACCGGTTCGCGTCTGCGCCTCTCCGGCAAGGGTGCGGGTGGTCTGCGCGGCGGCGCGCCGGGCGACCTCTACGTGGTTCTCAACGTGCGCGACAGCGACGTGTTTGAGCGGGAGGACACGGACCTTTTCGTGACGGTGCCCATCTCGCCCGTCCTCGCCGCTCTCGGCGGAAGCGTGGACATCCCCACGCCCGACGGCGTTGCAACGGTGAGCCTGCCGGCCGGCACGCCGAACGGCAAGCAGTTCCGTCTGCGCGGGAAGGGCGTGCCCGATTTGCGCGGCGGTCCTGTAGGCGACCTCGTGGCGCGCGTCGTCTTCGAGGTGCCCACGCGCCTCACGGGCAAGCAGCGCGATGCGCTTGAGGAACTTGCGAAGACGCTTGACCCCGGCAACTTCCCCGAGGCCCGTGCGTTCGGTGACCGGCTCAAGACATTCTACAGTCGCCGTGACAAGCTCAATTCCCGTTCGTGACGGCGGCGCGAATTTATGGTATACTAATGCCGAATCTTCCAAAGAGGAGAGGAATAGATGACGCTCGAAGAACAGGTTAAGGCGATGTTGGAGGCACTCCGTCCCATGCTGCAGCAGGACGGAGGCGACCTTGAATTCGTCAAGATGGAAGGTAAGACGGTCACGCTCAAGCTCGTGGGCCACTGCGGGTCGTGTCCGTACGCGATGATGACGCTCAAGAGCGGCATCGAACAGAAGCTGCGCGAGCTGGATCCGGAACTCGTCGTGGAGCGCGCCGAATGAAAACCGTGAATGTATCGCTCGTGGGCGTGGGCGGCCAGGGCATCCTCCTCACGGCGAACCTGCTGGCGGACGCGGCCGCGCTCAGCGGCCTTGACGTCAAGAAGAGCGAAATCCACGGCATGGCCCAGCGCGGCGGCAGCGTGATTTCGTCCGTGCGCTTCGGCGACGAGGTGCACAGCCCCATCATCCCCGAGGGGCAGAGCGACGTCTTGGTGGCGTTCGACCGCCTGGAGGGCCTGCGCTGGCAGGGCTTCCTCGCGAAGGGCGGCAAGGTGCTGATGAACAACGTCGACCTCGTGCCCGTCACGGTGTCGAGCGGACTCCAGCAGCCGGTCACGGACTTCGAGGCGCGTCTCGCGAAGGCGTTCCCCGACGTGATCATGGTCGACGCCGCGAAGATCGCGGACGAAGTGGGCAACGCGCGCACGATGAACATGGTCATCGCGGGCGCGCTCTCCGCGCTCGTGCCGTTCGAGGAGTCGAAGTGGATCGAGGCCATGGAGCAGATGCTCACGGGCCCGAAGGCAAAGCTTTTACCAGTCAACAAAGAGGCGTTCGCTCGCGGACGAAAGGTGGTGTTGGGATGAAGTTCTGGAACCGGGAAGTGGAGACGATGAGCCGGGACGCCCTTGAGGCGCTCCAGCTCAAGGGGCTGCAAAAGACGCTCCGTCGCGTGTGGGGATGCGAATGGTGGCGCGACCTGCTGCGCAAGCGCGGCATGTCCGACCCCGAGGACGTCAAGAGCCTCGACGACCTCCGCAACCTGCCGTTCCTCACGAAGGAGGACTTCCGCGAGGCGTATCCGCTCAAGATGTCCACGGTGGACCGCCGCGAGCTCCTCGAGTTCCACATGTCCAGCGGCTCCACGGGCACGCCCGTGGTGATGGCCTACACGAAGAACGACCTCAACCAGTGGGCGGACACGATGGCCCGCTGCTTCACGATGGCCGGCCTTGAGGCGGGTGACGCCTTCCAGATCATGCCAACGTTCGGCCTCTTCAACGGCGGCTTCGGCTGCTACCACGGCTGCCGCAAGATGGGGCTCTTCTGCGTGCCCGCGTCGAGCGGCAACACGGAGCGCCAGATCAAGCTCATGCGCGACTTCCGCGTGAAGGGCTTCTGCTCCGTCGTGAGCTACGTGCCGCGCATCATCGAGAAGCTCGACGCCTCCAACGATCCCGACATCCCGTCGCTGCGCGTCGGCGTGTTCGGCAGCGAGACCTTCTCCGACGAAATGCGCAAGAAGATCGAGAACCGCCTCCATATCGAGTGCTTCGACATCTACGGCATGACGGAGACGGGCGGCATCGGCACGACCGGACAGGATTGCTCCGCGCACGCGGGCATCCACGTGTGGGACGACTACTACATCACCGAAGTCATCGATCCCGCGACGGGCAAGAACGTGCCCGACGGCGAGTACGGCGAAGTGGTGTTCACGTCGCTCGCCCGCGAGGCGATGCCGATCATCCGATACCGCACGCACGACATCAGCCGCATCCTCTCGCGCGAGAAGTGCGCGTGCGGGCGCACGCACATCCGCATTGACCGCATCACGGGCCGTACGGACGACATGCTGATCGTCAAGGGCGTCAATTTCTATCCGCGTCAGGTCGAACAGGCGCTCATGGAGATTCCGGGCGTGAAGGACGAGTTTCAGATCATCCTCGAGGAGCACAACGGCATGACGGACGTGACGATCAACGTCGAGGCCGAACCTGGCGTGACCGGTCACACGGTGGCCAAACACCTCCGCGAACGCCTCGGTTTCCTCCCCAAGGGCGACGTCTTCCCTGTCGGTGCCCTGCCCCGGAGCGAAGGCAAAGCCAAGCGCGTCATCCGCAAGAAAATCGATTAATTCCAAAACCCATTTCCTACTTTACATTTTACACTTTACATTTTACACTTTACACTTTACATTTTCCCGGGCGGTTAGCTCAGTTGGTTAGAGCGAGTGCTTTACACGCATTAGGTCGGGGGTCCGAATCCCTCACCGCCCACCAAGTTTTGAATCCGAAAGGGAGAAGAGAGGTTCTCCCTTTCTTTTTGTATGATGGCAGTAGGCGGAAATCCCCCAAGAAACAAGGGGTTTTCGGTTTCGGGGCGATAATCAAAACTTCTCCAAGGTGTGTCGTGGTCAAGGTGATGTGTCCCCGACATATTCTCCCGACATAGGCCTTTTTTCTCCGTTGCGACGTGCAAGGGAGAAAATTCTATGCGTGTCGTGAAGAGAAAAAACGGGGGAGTGTGCAGGAAAGCACACTCCCCCGTGTGGACGGTCACGCGAGGACGCGTGACCCTACCGGTGCGGCGGTCGCGGGGCGACACGCCCTACCGGTGCGGCGGTCGCGG
>CAMKJU010000081.1 GCA_946413265.1 uncultured Lentisphaerota bacterium | reverse complement strand
CGAGTGCAGCCCACAGCGCCGCCCCGGAGGAAATGCCCACGAGCAGTCCTTCGTTCGCCGCCGCAGCGCGCGCAGTCGCGCCCGCGTTCTCGGCGGAGGCCGTGATGACTTCCGTCAGGAGCGTGGTATCGAGCACCTTCGGCACAAAGCCCGCGCCGATGCCCTGGATCTTGTGCGGACCCGGCTTGCCGCCTGAGAGGACCGGCGAGGTATCCGGCTCCACCGCAAACAGCTTCACTTCGGGATTCTTCTCCTTGAGGTACTTGCCCGTGCCGGTGATCGTGCCGCCCGTGCCTACACCAGCCACGAACGCCGCCACTTCGCCGTCAGTTCCGTCCCACACTTCCGGACCGGTCGTGCGGTAGTGGAAATCGGGGTTGGCCGGGTTCTCGAACTGCTGGAGGATCACCGCGCCGGGCGTTGAATCGCGCAGCTCTGTCGCCTTGGCGATCGCGCCCTTCATGCCGGCGGAGCCAGGCGTGAGGACGATCTCCGCGCCGTAGGCGGCCGCGAGCTTGCGGCGCTCGATGCTCATCGTCTCGGGCATGGTGAGGATGAGGTGGTACCCCTTCACCGCGCTCACGAGCGCGAGGCCCACGCCGGTGTTGCCGCTCGTCGGCTCGATGATCGTCGCGCCGGGCTTGAGGACGCCGTCCTTCTCCGCCGTCTCGACCATCGCGAGCGCGATGCGGTCCTTGACGCTGCCGCCGGGGTTGAAGAACTCGACTTTCGCGAGTACCTTCGCGCCGCCCTTGTTGAGTTTGCTGGAGATTTCCACGAGCGGCGTTCCGCCGACCTTCTCCAGAATGTTCTTTGCCGTGTTGCTCATTGCTTTGATTCCTTTCGGATGGTTGTTGATTATTATACTCTTTTTTTTGTGGCCGCGACAAGCGCGGCCCTCCCGTGGTTAGAATTGGTACTGGAGAGAGAAGACCGCGCCGGCGCCGACGCCGAGGTTCTTTACGCTCCCCTTCCTGTAGAACTTGTCCTTGTCGCCGGTTTCCGCGAATGCAGCCACGAACGTGAGCTTCTTCGTGATGAACCAGGCGACATGGGCGTCCCAGTAGTCGTGGTTGCGGATGGAGTGTCCGCCGGTGGCGCGCGTGTCGCCCGCGTCCACGCCTTGCTTGTACTCGACGCCGATGGCGATGTTCTCGGCGGGCAGGATGTCGATGTTGCCGAAGGCCACCACGTCGTAGTCGTTGTGGCCCACGACGCCGTTCACTACCTCGTCGGAGAGCAGCAAGCCCGCCGATAACAGCACCGGCACGGGCGTCTGCGTGATGAGCTTACTCGCCACCACGTAGCCGTCGAAACCATTGTCGTCCAGACGGAACGCGTCGACCGTGCGGGAGTCCGTGTACTTCCACACGCCGCCGACTGCGAGCGCCGGCACCCACACGGTGTCGAAGGCGTTCTCGTCGAGGAACTTGATCTTCGCGCCCACGTTGTAGGTGTTGATCGACTTGTCGCCGTACTTGTGCGCGTTGATGAAGCCGTATCCGCCGGAGATTTCAAGATGGTCGGCGAACGTAATCGCGGCCGATGCCGCCCACCAGTTGATGCCCGCGTCGTTGAGGTTGACGTACCACGCGCCCAACTGCGGACGCGACACTACGCCGTTCAGTGCCGAGTCGGTTTTCTCCACGGCGTTAGTGGAGTCGCCTCCTCCGTCATCGTCCCATGGCAGACCAGCCGTGTACGCCAACGGGTTGAAGGCTATGCCTCCCGTGCCTTGCAGGTTGTTGAGAGGCACTCCTGCGTGTGCGGCGGTGCTTATGCACACTCCCGCCACAGATGAGATTACGGTGCGGAACAGTTTGTTGCTTGCTGCGTTCATTTTCTTTTCTCCTTTTTTTGCCGATTTCGGCGGTTGTTTTTGTTTAATGCCCCCGCCTCAGGGATGGGGGATTGAGACGGGGGCAAAGGGTTAGATGACTTCCAGGGCTTCGTCGAGCGCGGCGATAATGTCGTCGATGTGCTCGAGGCCGATGGAGAGGCGGATCAGCTCCGGCGCGACGCCACCCTTGCGCAAGTCCTCGTCGGAGAGCTGCGAGTGCGTGGTGGAGGCCGGATGGATGATGAGGCTCTTCGCGTCACCCACGTTCGCGAGGATCGAGAAGATTTCCCCGTTCGCCGCGTCCGTGACCTTCCGCGCCTCCTCCGCGCCGCCCTTCACTCCGAACACGACCACGCCGCCTGCGCCGTTTGGCAGGTACTTCGCCGCGAGTTCGGGCTGCGTGAGCGATGGGTACTTGACCCACGCCACCTTCGGATGGTTCTGTAGGTGCTTCGCGACCGCGAGCGCGTTCTCGCTGTGGCGCGCGATGCGGAGCGGAAGGGATTCCACGCCCTGCAGGAAAATCCACGCCGCGTCGGGCGCGAGCGTGGGACCCTGGTTGCGGATGCCGACCGTAAGAAGTCGGATCGAAAACGCAATGGGTTTCAGCGGTTCGGGAAGGTCATGCGCGAAACGGAGACCGTGGTATCCGGCGTCCGGCTCGTTGTAGAGCGCGAACTTCGGATTCGTCCAGTCAAAGCCGCCCTTCTCCACCACGACGCCGCCGATGCCTGCGCCGTGTCCGCCAATCCACTTCGAGAGAGAGTGTATGACGAGGTCCGCCCCGTGGTCAAGCGCGCGCAGGAGCGGCGGCGGCGTAAAGGTGGCGTCGACGACGAGCGGCAAACCGTGACGATGTGCTACGGCCGCGTAGCCTTCAATGTCCGCAATGTCAAGGGCGGGGTTGCCGACAGCCTCGATGAAGAGAAGCCTAGTCTTCTCCGTAATCGCTGCCTCGACAGCCTCTAAATCGTTCACCGGCGTGAAGTTTACCTTGATGCCCACATTCGGCAGAATGGCGTCAAACTGGCTGAACGTGCCGCCGTAGAGGTTGCTCGCCGCCACGATCTCGTCCCCCGCGCGGGCGATGTTGGTGATCGTGAAGTAGATGGCCGCCGTGCCCGAGGCGAGCGTTTGCGCCGCCGCGCCACCTTCGAGCGCCGCGATGCGCTTCGCGAGCACGTCGTTCGTGGGATTCATCAAACGGGCGTAGATGTTGCCGAGCTCGCGTAGGCCGAAGAGGTCGGCCCCGTGCTTGGAGTCTCGGAAGTTGTAGGCGGTCGTCCTGTACACAGGCACGGCCCGCGCGTTTGTCGCAGGGTCGCCGTGCACGTCCTGTCCGGCGTGTACCGCCAAGGTCTCGATATGGTATTTTCTTTTGCTCATTGCCGTTGCTCCTTTCTGGTGGTGTCAACGGCGAATAGTATCTCACATTTCCCCCGCTAATGGGTAATCGGAAGATTCACTGCATGGCAATAGGTTATTCCTATACCATGCGCGACGGGAACCCACGCTGCAAGAAGCCCTTCTATTTGTCCGCCAGGCGCGCGCGGATCGCGTCCACGAACGCCGCCCCCGCAGCGGAAAGCGGGATGCCGCCGCGGCGCACGATCCCCACGCGGATGGAGTCGTCCATCTTCAGCGGTATTGAGACGATCGCGGGGTTGTATCCCTTGGCATGCGCGCCAGACGCGACGGTGAAGCCGTTCAGACCCAGCACGAGATTCGTCATCGTGGCGCGGTCCCTGACGCGGATGTTCTTCTTCCTGTCTATCGCGGGCATGACCTCCTCCGCGAAGTAGAGCGCGTTCTCGGCCCCCTGCTCGTACGTGAGATACGGGTAGTCGTCAAGTTCCTGCGGGCGAATGGACTTCTTCTTGGCAAGCGGATGCTTCTTTCCCAAAAACACGTGCGGCTTCGCCTCGAAAAGCTCCTCGAACACAAGCTCCTCCTTGCGCAGTATCTTCATGATCGCGCGCTCGTTGCGGCGGGAGAGGTAGAGCACGCCCACCTCGCTGCGGTGGCGCGCCACGTCGTCGATGATCTCGCTCGTCACCGTCTCGCGCAGCGTGAAGTCGTAGGACTCAGCGTCGTTTGCCCCCACGACGTCCATGAACGCCTCGACGGCAAAGGCGTAGTGCTGGCAGGAGACCGCGAACTGCGGACGCCTAACGGCCTTGCCCGTGTACTTCTCCGAGATGCGCGCCGCGTCGTCGAGGATCTGCCGCGCGGACGCCAGGAACTCCTCGCCCTCGCGCGTCACACTCACGCCCTTTGGCGACCGCGTGAATATGGCGATGCGCAGCTCCTCCTCCAGGAGACGCACCGCCTCCGTAAGCGTCGGCTGCGTGACGAAGCACCGCCGCGCCGCCTCGCTTATCGATCCGCACGCCGCAACCGCGTCCGCGTACTTAAGCTGCTGAAGAGTCATGTCTGCATCCTTTCAACTTGCAAAGAAAACAAAACCATCCCAACGAAAGTCATCTTTCTTAGGAAGTTTCTTCTTCACTTTTTCTCCATACACGATTGCAAGCCAATTCACTAGCACTACCATTGTGCCGTTGGCCGCTATTTTACCAAATCCGTTATGCCGTGGCAATGGCATGATTCACTGGTTGTGGACTGGATGCGATTGCCGTATGGACAAAACGCTTCCCGGCTATGGACAGGATGCGATTCCCGTGTGGACATGCATCGCAAATGCCGTCATTTCTTTTTCACATGGCGGCATTTCCACTTGATATGGAACCATTTCTATTATATAATGCCGTCATTTCTCGCCGTTGTCCACGGAATGAGGCATCTTGTTCACGCAAGGCACGTTGCTTGGACGCGGAGAGAGGACAACTTGTACACAAACGAAGGAGAAGAAGAGATGGAAGAGAGGCATAGTATAAAGGCAACAGTGCGGGCAAATGCAGCCGCTGACAAGCTTCGCGCTGTGAATGAGCCGAAAGCGGAAAAAGCCCAGATTTCAAGGTCGTCACCTGCCTCCACGAAATCAGCGTGGCGTGAAAGGATTCACGCTAGGCCAATGTAAACCCTTTGACTTTTGAAAGAGCAAGCCTTTCCAAAATGAATCTCAATTTCGCCCATCATGGATTGCAGTTCTTCTTCATTACGTTGTGCGTGGAAGGAAGAAGGAAGATTCTCTCGCGCATCGTTGATGAGAAAAGCCGGCCGATTCCCACGCCGTTAGGGGAATGCGTGGTCGCTCTCTGGCGGCATCTGCACACGCTCAATCCCGCGCTCACCGCCTCCAATTCTGTGATCATGCCTGATCACGTGCATCTGCTCTTGATCGTCAATTTTGATCGAGATCCCACCTTTCGCCCCCTTGTATTCATCCATTGGTTTATGGAAGAGACGGAGCGTATGATGGTGGCGACGGACGGGGGCTCCGCCCCCGCGCCCCTGCCAAGCTCAATCCGAAATGATTTCCATCCGTCAGCAGAGGCACTGCCCGCAGGGGCGCGGGGGCGGCAGCCCCCGTCCTTCGCAATATGGAACCGCTCCTTTTGGCTTGATCTTTCATTCTCATCGCGGCAGCTCAAAGCCATTCGCCGCTATATCCGGCTCAATCCCGCCCGTGCGCTTTGGAAGATGCGCTTCCAACGCCATGCCAATATCCACCATCCCATACTGGCGGCGAATCGCTCTTGGGATGCCATCGGCAACCTCACGCTGCTCGGCTCTCCGCTCCTTTTCCCCGTGCGCCTCACGCGAAAGAAAACGCCCGAGGAGCATGCAGCGGCAATTGATGAAATCGTTGAAAAGGCGCGGCGCGGCATGATTCCCGTATCTGGGTTTCTTTCGCCGGGCGAGAAAGAGGCATTACGCCGACTCAAGGAGGAACCGCGTGCCCGCTTCATCAAGATGCGCCCGTGCGCACTTCCGCCACATTACGATCCATCGGCGGAAGATTCGCGTGAGTTGGCGGCAGACCGACTTCTCATCCTCAGTGGTTTTCCGCAGTCTGTCACCGATACCGGCGGCATCTTTCGCGCAAATTGCCTTCTGATGAACGATCTCATCATAGAGATGTGCGATCAAGCCCAAACCGCAGCCTTTGCTTAAGCAATGGCGCGAGGGCGCAACCCCAAATCGGGAATGAGCCACTACCCGCAAGGGCGTGGGGGCGCAGCCCCAAATCTGGAATGAGCCACTACCAGCAGGGGCGTGGGGGCGCAGCCCCAAATCTGGAATGAGCCGCTATCCGCAGGGGTACGGGGGCGCAGCCCCCGTCCGTCGCTACCCTACGGCATCTCCACCTTCACCTTGTAGAACCGGTGACTGGAGTTTGTGGGGCAAATCCACGCCGCATCCGTCAGGTTCGTCTTGCCCATCACCGTGTACACCCGCACCTCACCGTTAGTGTTGAGTTTGGGCGTCCATGTAATTACCGGTGCTCCATTTGAGATAGCAATTAGGGTACGGAAATATTCCGTCGCGTTCGTTGGGCTGATACCTGCAACATAACATTCCCAGACGGCATTTAGGTTATTTGCTGCCGTTGCCAACGCCGCCGCCTCATAGTTGCCATTGTTGGCGAGAAGAATAGGTTTGGCGTCGTTGTCAAAGAAGTCCATCGGCACAGATGCAATTACACTGGTTTCGGCACCGCCGGGCTGAATGTCTATCTTGCGCTGAAACTCATAACAGCCGATATCAATTGAGTTACCTACAAACCGATTATTTCCAACCAAGTCCGCATCGCACCAGAGTGAAACGGCTTTTCCTGTATCAATGCAAGGACTGTCAAAACGAAGTCTGAAATCGTCTGCGGCCATGAAACTAGGGGGGGCAGAGTTATTGGTATTCGGACCTGGCTCAAACTGGCATGGAAAGTTACGTGTTGGATTCCAACCAGTGTAATGCTCTTCCATAATATGCCAACTATCCTTAGGGACAGCGGGAAGCGTGAAGCATTTTTCAAGCATGCAACAATCATAATTAGCCAATACATCAAAGATAATCTTAATTGTCTTCCATGATTGCGTGTCTTCATCCCAAAAACGTTCTTCCCGCCATGTCTTTGCTATGTTTCCCCAAATGATACAATTTCTCATAACTCCTCCAGTTACACCGCAACTAGCCCCTGGAGGATTCCAATAGTACCCCGCCTCGTCCATTATCATACCAAGTTGATAGTCTTCTGTTCCTACCCTGTTTGAGACGATTGTACAATTCACGGCAAAGCAGCTTGACAGGCCACCGTTAGCGATGTCTCCACAATTTGCATAAACAAGGCAGTTTTCCAAATCGCATTCAGAAGCTCCTCCGCAGACGTTACTGGCTCTACAACGCATTATAATCGAGTTCCTTAGTATGGCATGCATTGCTCCGCCAGCAACCCAAGCAGAGCAATTTTTTATGACGCCATTCAACACCATTCCGCCGTAAACACCACCTGCATAACAGTCAACCTCGGCGTGGTTCTCGTCATACCAATCAGTATAACCGTTTATTAGACAAAAACCATCCAAAACAGTGTTTGTAGAAGCTGTGCCGTTGTAAGAAGCGTATTCGGAGAGCGTTGCACATCGATTGGTATTGTTACCATCAATTATTGTTTTGTCATATCCTTCTACGGCCTTGATGTAAAGCGCCCGTCCATGTGTCCAAATCGGCGTGTAAGTACCGGGGTGTACATGGATGGTAGAACCATCGGGCGCATTCGCTATGGCCGTCTGCAAGGCAACACCACCTCCGGTTACTATGATTGGACTTGTGTTAGCAAGACATAATACTGGGGCAATGAAGTTCAAGCATATAAGCCAAACAGTTAATTTATTGCGTCCAGATGATGAAAATTTTGGCAGAAAGCTAAAGTGAGATCCTAGTTTAGATTTGACAGACAAAAGTTGCCCGTTCCATGCTCGTATTAACGAATACCCACCATGTGAGCTTCTTTTGTCTAGTTTGATTGTCATGGATTTTTCCTTTGATAGCCTCTATTGTTTTTAGAACAAATGCACCGCACTGAGGTAAAACCAAACGGTGCATTCTTTAATTTTATCCTTCCGTTGGCACACACCCGTGTGTTCGGCGGCAATTACCCCCTTTTCAGAAGCAACGATCTTTGTTTGCTCAGGCATCGGCATACACTCCTGACGCGGCTCGTTTCATGTCGCCCATCAAATTCGCAAAATCATGCTCAAGGGCCTCTTCAGCGGAATTGAAACGAGGCATGTACGGTTCGGTGTAATAACAACCGCCGGACCCTATGTCAAAAGGGTCGCGTTCAAGAAACCATTTGCCGCCAATCTTGACGACAAGTTTTCTAATTACTTCTGCCATGTTTTTTCACTCCTTTCTGCGGCGATTATTATAGCATAAGTTGCGCTGACGTGCGTATGGCCGTTGGCACACACCCGTGTGCTCGGCAGTGTTCTGCCGCTCTCCATCGGAGGCGGCGGTTTCATCGAAACCGCCCTACCATCTCGGTCACGCGGGACGCGTGACCCTACCAATGTGGCGACCGGCCCGGCAGCTCACAACCGCCGGTATGTCAAAGAGCGATGTTCGGCGAGTTTTCGCGGAACGTGGAAAAGCATATCAAAACGCCGCCGTTGCGGCAAGCCGGAAATCAAATCTTGTCAAATTCCGGCATCAACGGTAAAGAAATTTACCTGCCATGGCTATTTTACTTTCTTAAAATGATCCTCATTCTAGGGCACCTTCTTAAAAATAAGCATCGTACCCTTGTAGTCACTGTCGTAATTCATGAAAGTAGTTCGGTCACGAGAGACGCATGACCATACCATTGCGGCGACCGTGGTTGGGCGCGCCCAACACTCGACCGTTTCACTGTTCTATGGCTTTCCCTTTCTCAGCTCTGAGGTGGGATGTCGGTTTTCAAGCCGCAATGAACTTAACGCCGTCCTTTTTTGCGGCCTCCTGTTCTGACATCAGCCATTCGGCGAATTGTTCGTAGGTCTCAAAGGATGATGAAATGCTCCTCTTGACCTCATACACCTCTTCAAGGGTGTCGCGTTCAGTCGTTTCCATGATACACCTCCTTCAATTGTTCGGGAGTGCCAATCAAGGGGCACTTAAATCCATTCTGTTCGCACACGGTAATGATCTTAGGCATTGTCTGGGGATTGTTTATGTGGCGACAATTCCACGTTGCAAGGCAATCCATCTTAGAGACGGTTGCAATGGCAACATGCGTCGCATCGTCAAAGGAAGTCTCTGGTATGGCCGCCGCAGCAAGGAATTTTCGAGCAAGGTCAAGCGCAACCGCTCCATACTCAAGCCAATTCAAGTTTGCAAGAAAATCTTTCCTCCTCTGGGCGGCATCATCGTCGCCACGAGCGGACTCTATGGCGACCAGTTGCGACACGTAGAATTCTGATTGCGGAGCCATAGCGTCCCACCATTCCCGCGTAATCATCTGACGGGCAAGATTGCGTATAAGCGGCGACGGGCGGGACGTCATGTCTCCTATGACTGTCGTCTCGCAATAGACTTTCAGTTTCCTTGTATCCGCCTTTTCCTGCATTGCGTTTTTTCCACTGTTGAGACTTTTTATGTCCGAAGGTTCTGAGGGATGTCGGTCTACATACGTTGCTTGACGCACCCAGTCAGTTCCTTGAACTATGCCCGCCCTCCTCGCGGAGAACGCCATTAGTCTATCACATTCCGTTCGCATGTCGCAATCGGGAAATTGATAAAATAAAAATCTTTATCGACAAAGTTCTGGTTCATTCTCAATCAGGTCGCGAACGAGATACTTGTTGTGTCAAATAGAAGGATGGTCCTAAACCGACTCCTCCATTACGCTCGCCGCTCCGACAAAATGACGCCTGCAAGAATGAGGCCTGCGCCGAGAGCGCCGATGGCTGTAAGCCTTTCGCCAAGGAAGAACCAGGCAAATAGAATCGTGATCGCGGGCAGAATGTAGATGCCGATCGTTGCGCGCACCGTCCCTAGGCGCTCGCATGCGGCGTTCCACGCCGTGAAGCAGAGAGCGCTCGCGAGGACGCCGAGGAAGCCTAGGTTCATCAGGTTGACCGGACGCGTCAGGCGCGCCGCGTTGGCCGATGCGGAGAAGTTGATCGCGAATATGCCGTCCGCGAACTTATCCCCGCCCGGCATCATGGAGATGCCCAGGAGCGGCAGCATGGCCACGAGCGCCCAGAAGAACATGCGGCGAGTGGTCAGTATTGGATCTCTTCCGCGCGCGTTCACCTTCGTCACGAGAACGGAATAGAAGCTCCACGACAGCGCTGCGGCGATGGCGAGCAGGTCGCCCACGGGATGGAAGGACAACACGTAGACGCCGTTCAGGCACACAAGCGTTATCCCCGTCATGGCCATCACGAACCCGGCAATGAACCGCAGAGTGAGCACGCGTTCCCCAAGGATGACCTGCGAGAGTATGGCGGTCGTCATCGGACAGACCGAAACGAGAATGCAGACGTTTGATGCGTTCGTCCAGTGCAGCGCGCAGTTTTCAAGGAACTGGTAAACCGTCACGCCAGCAAGCCCCATCCCGGCGTAGGCAGCCTCCTCTCGCCATCCATCCGCAACAAGCCGCCGTGGTTTCAGACACCAAAGCACCCCATACGCCATGAGAAAACGCAGGAAGAGTATCTCAAATGCAGAGAAGTCGTCCAGAAGCGCCTTGGTGTTGACATACGTTACGCCCCAGATGACAAGAGTGGGGATCGCCAAGAGCAATCCCTTGGCGAATGTGCTGCGATCTGTCGTCTTTTGGTCCATTGGTCGGCTGGATATTATACCACAGCCGCCAAGGACCACCGACGCAATTGTGCCGGCAAGAGTGCAAGTTGTTGTTGAGCAACGACTTAGTCCAGGACAAGCTGTCCCTTGGAGGCTGTCACCTTCACGGTCGACTGCGGCGGGTACTTGCCGGCGATGATCGCGCGCGCGACCGGCGTCTCCAGCTCGCGCTGGATCGCGCGCTTCACGGGACGCGCACCGTACGCCGGGTCGTAGCCGTCCTTCGCGAGCACCGCAAGCGCCGCGTCGTCGACTTCGAGACCGATCTCCTGCTCCGACAGCCGCTTCGCGAAGTCCTTCAGCTGGAGCTTCACGATGGCCTTGATCTGGTCCTCGGTGAGCGACTTGAACTCGAGGATTTCGTCAAGCCGGTTCAAGAACTCGGGACGGAATATGCTCTTCAACGCCTCTCTCGGCGCGTTGGAGGTCATGATCACGACCGTGTTCTTGAAGCTCACCGTGCGTCCGTGGCTGTCCGTGAGCCGTCCGTCGTCCAGCACCTGCAGGAGCATGTTGAACACGTCCGGATGCGCCTTCTCGATCTCGTCGAGCAGCACCACGGAGTACGGCTTGCGGCGCACGGCTTCGGTGAGCTGTCCGCCCTCCTCGTAACCGATGTAGCCGGGAGGCGCGCCCACGAGCCGCGACACGTTGTGCTTCTCCATGTACTCACTCATGTCGAGGCGCACCATCGCCGCCTCGTCGTCGAACAGCTCGGCGGCAAGCGTCTTGGCGAGTTCCGTCTTGCCCACGCCCGTCGGCCCGAGGAAGAGGAACGCGCCGGACGGCCTCTGCCGGTTGCCCACGCCCGCGCGCGCCCTCAGCACGGCGTCGGATACGGCGTCCACCGCCTCGTCCTGACCGATCACGCGCTCATGCAGCTTGTCGGCGAGCTTCAACAGCTTCTCGCGCTCTCCCTCCAGCAGTTTCGTCACGGGGATGCCCGCCCAGCGGCTCACCACCTCGGCGATCTCGTCCGCCGTCACTTCCTCGCGCAGGAGCTGTCCGCCGTCCTTGCCGATCTCTGCCTCGTGTAGCTTCAGCTTCTTTTCCAGTTCCGGAATCACGCCGTACTTCAGTTGCGACGCTTTGGCGATGTCGCCCGCTGCGACGGCGCAGTCGTAGTCCAAGCGACATTCGTCGAGCCGCGCGCGCACGCGCTTCACGTCCTCCAGCACGGCCTTCTCGTTCTTCCACTTGGCTGTCATCGCGTCGGCCTTCGCCTTCAGCTCGGAGAGTTCCTTGCGCAGTTCCTCGAGGCGCTTCTTCGAAGCCTCGTCCGTCTCCTTCTCAAGCGCAATCGCCTCGATCTCCAGACGCCGCACGTGGCGCGTAGCCTCGTCGAGCTCCGCCGGACAACTGTCCATCTCCGTGCGGATCGAGGCACACGCCTCGTCGAGGAGGTCGATCGCCTTGTCCGGCAGGAAGCGGTCCTGGATGTAGCGCGAGGAGAGCGTCACCGCGTTCACGATGGCCGCGTCCTGGATGTGGACGTTGTGGTACTTCTCGAAACGCTCCTTCAGTCCGCGCAGGATCGAGACGGCGTCCTCCTCCGAGGGCGGGTTCACCATCACCGGCTGGAAACGGCGCTCCAGCGCGGCGTCCTTCTCCATGTACTTGCGGTACTCGTCGAGCGTCGTCGCACCCACGCAGTGCAGCTCGCCGCGCGCCAGCATCGGCTTCAGCATGTTGCCCGCGTCAGTGGAGCCTTCCGTCTTGCCCGCGCCCACGATCGTGTGGATTTCGTCGATGAAGAGGATGATGCGTCCGTTCGCCGCCTTGATCTCGTTCAGGACGGCCTTCAGACGCTCCTCGAACTGGCCGCGGTACTGCGCGCCGGCCATGAGCGCCGTCATGTCGAGCGAGAACACGGTGCGGTCCTTCAGCCCCTCCGGCACGTCGCCGCGCACAATGCGCTGCGCAAGTCCCTCGACAATAGCGGTCTTGCCCACGCCGGGCTCGCCGATGAGGACGGGGTTGTTCTTCGTCTTACGGGAAAGGATGCGGATCACGTCACGGATCTCCGTGTCGCGTCCGATTACAGGGTCGAGCTTGCCCGCGCGTGCCATCTCCACGAGGTCGCTTCCGTACTTCTTCAGCGCCTCGTACTGACCTTCCGGGTTGTCCGTCGTCACGCGCTGGTTACCGCGCACCTCCCGCAGGGCCGCGAGGAAGTTCTTCTCCGTCACGCCCGCGTTCTTAATCGCCTTCGCGGCGTCCGTCGCGCCGTTGCGCATGATTCCGAGGATCAGGTGTTCCACCGAGACATACTCGTCCTTCATCTCCTTCGCGGCGTCCTCCGCCCGCATGAGGATGTTGGCGAGATCGTTCGAGATGTAGAACTTATCGGCCTCGATCTGGCCGGTGATGCGCGGCTTACGGTTGATAGACTCCTCCATCTGCGCCGTCAGCGTGGGCAGGTTCGCGCCAATCTTGGTAAACAGATTGGGGATCAGCCCCTGAGAATCCTTCAGTAAAGCAAAAAGGACATGCTCGGCGTCAAACTGCTGCTGGCCGTGGTGTTGGGCCACGTTCTGCGCGGCGCCCAGCGCCTCGCGTACTTTCGTTGTGTATTTGTCGGCATTCATTTGTTATTCCTCCTGGCGTCTCAGAACTGAAACGCCACGAAAGGAACAGCACAGACCATGCCACACACTAAATCCCCGCATTCAACGGCATCGGGTGTGTCATTTCGCCACACCGGTGACAAGTTGCGACACGCCACGGTGCAATTTACGGCGCTTTTCGCACAGCGAACAGTTCGTGGAGCGCGGCTAGCTGGGGCGGATCGCCGATGACGACCGCCACGTCGCCCGCCTCAAACGTCCACGAGGGGCCGGGGTTGCGGAAACGGTTCCCGGCCCGCTCCACCGCTACCACGCTCGCGCCCGTCTTGGCGCGGATGTCGAGCGAGCGGATTGACTCTCCGATGGCGGGAGAGGCCTCGGGGATTGCTAAATGCTCGTAGAAATCTCCCGGGACGGTGAGCGTTACGTCGCCACGCGCGGTCGCCCGACGCGTACGCCGACGTTCTGCGGCAAGTGCGGAGTTGAAACGATATGTCGCCACGTGCCCCGCCCGCTTGAAGCGCTTCCAGCCCACGACCGCCGCCACCAGGAGAAGCACGTCGATCGTGACGCGGGCCGGCAGCTCCGTGGGGAGGAGGTTCACGTTGATCATCACGAGCTGCACGAAGGAAAGCGCGAACACCACCGCCCAGCAGACCCACGTGACGAACTGGCGCACGGCCGCCTTCCAGCGCTTCGGCTGGCGCGTCCCCGTGAGGACCGCCGCGACGTCGCGCCCGATCGACACCGCGAGCCCGAGCGCGGGCGCAAGCATGAACACGCAGAAGAGGTTCGCCACGAGGCAGAAGAAGAAGGCCTTGTGGTCGTTGAAGAAACGCGAGAAGAGCGTATAGTCGAGGCGCGCGAGCATCGTGGCGGCGATCGCCACGGCGAAGTTCAGCAGGAACACCACGCCGAGCCACGCGGCGCGGCTGCGCAGGTGCTTCTGCAGCTGCGACGGCACGGAGGCGTTCCGGATGCGGGAAAGCCAGTCCTGGTACGCCGCGATCCAGCCGCGCACGCGCTCCGGGAGATGCGCCTCGCACCAGTCGCCCACGCGGTCCGACGCGCGGAGCATCGCGGGGTTGATGCAGGTGGTGACGAGCGAGACGGCCACGACCACCTGGTAGATGGGGCTCGCCGTGTCGCCCGTCTCCGTCATGTAGATGAGCGCCACCATGTAGGCGAACTCGCCGATCTGGGCGAGGCCAAAGCCGGTCTGCACCGCGTTCTTCACGCTCTGGCCCGTGAGCAGCGACATGAAGCAGCAGTTGAACCCCTTCCCGAAGACGACGAGCAGCACGAGGCCGAGGATCAGCGGGATGTTGCGGAAGCACGTCACGGGGTCGACGAGGAGGCCGATCGTCACGAAGAACACGGCCGAGAACATGCTCCGCAGCGGCCCGGCAAGCTCGTGGAGGCGGTTGCGCACGTCGCTTGACGCGCCGAGGATGCCCACGAGGAAGGCGCCGAGCGCGAGGGAGTAGTCCAGCTTGAACGCGAGGAAGCTCACGAAGAAGCAGAGCCCGAGGATGGTGAGGAGAAGCGTCTCGTCGTCCTTCAGCAGCGCGACGCGGTTGAGGATGCGCGGCGCGAAGACGAGGCCGAACACGAGCACGCCCGTGAAGAACACCAGGAGCCCTCCGAGCGACATCCCCACCGCGCCCATGTTCATCCCCTTCCCGGTTGCGACGCCCGTCACGAGGGCGATCACGCCCACGCAGAGGATGTCCTCGAAGATCGTGGTGCCGAAGATGTAGCGTACGAACGGGCGCTCGCCCCAGCGCATCTCCTCGATCGTCTTGGCGAGAAGCGTGGTGGCGGAATCGCACAGCGCCGCGCCGAGGAAGAGGCTCGGCACGCTCCCCCAGCCCAGCATGTGCGTGCCCACCGTGTAGCCGAGCCAGATCATCATCAGCGTGTCGAAGATCGCCGTGGGCACCGTGACGTGCTTCACCTTCTTCATGTCGTCCGCGCTGAACTCCAGTCCGAGCGTGAACATGAGGAACACGATGCCGAGCTGGCCGATGGTGCCTATGGACTTGGGGTCCGCGAGGAACGACCCGCCCCACGTGTGCTCGCTCATCAGGATGCCGGCGAGCAGGTAGCCGATCACCTTCGGCCAACCAAGGCGCGTGAAGATAACCGACACCAGACCGACCACCGCCATCATCACGGCCAGGTCTTGGAAAAACAGACTCTCGCTCATGGCCGCTTATTATACCACATCTTCCGCCTGCGTGCTTTCGTGGCCAGCATGCTACCGAGGGAGTTCGGGATGGCGGTGGCGGTGTTCCATACCGATGTGGTCGATGGCCTCCTTCACGCGCTCGGAGAGGTTGGTGGTGGGATTGGGCCCGATACGGATGAACCCGAGTTCCTTGAAATGGTATGTCTCGTGCAGACCGCCCCAGAAGGCGCAGTACTGGGAACGCGGCGGCGCGCTGCTGGTCGGCCAGTACTGGTACGCTATGGTCGTCCCAGAAATTATGCCGATGACCAACCCACTCAATATGGGCGCGCCGTTCCACCCCTACGCCCGCTACAACCAGGTGCGCTACCGCATCCCGCTGGGTCCCGTCGAAATCGCCGCCACGGCGATGTGGCAGCTCGACAACGCCAGCCAGGGCCTGCTGAACGGCGCAGCGGCGACCAGCACCCTCTTTGCGCGCAACAGCCTGGTTCCCGAACTGAATCTCCGCGTGATGTACTGCACTCCGTCACTGCTGTTTGGCGGCGCCGCCAACCTCAAAACCATCCAGCCCATCGTGCCCGACGCCGAACAGCGCCTGCACTCGTCGCCGAGCTACACCATTTTCGGCAAGGCGAGAGTCGGACAACTCGACATCAAGGCGCAGACGCTGCTCAACAACAGCCTCTACGAGGGCTGCTCGCTGGGCGGATACCTGATGCTGGCCGACTCGACCTTCAGCGACTGGCACTTCAACACCGTGTGGGTCGACCTTTCGCGCAACGCTGGCCATTGGCGCCCAGGCCTTTTCCTCGGCTACGCCAAAAACAAGGACTTCGGCAACACCGGCTATGCCAACTGCTTCGGCCGCGGCCACGACATCGAATACCTGTGGCGCATCCAGCCCCGCCTGACCTACCGAAGCGGCAAAGCCCTCAGTTTCACCGCCGAAGCGGAATACACCAAAGCTGGCTACAACACCCCCGTCAGCAATCTGC
>CAMKJU010000080.1 GCA_946413265.1 uncultured Lentisphaerota bacterium | reverse complement strand
CGGCCGCCAGGTCGAGATACGGCTTGTCAACGGCGGGCCTCGCGCTCGTGCTTCCGCCGGAGCCGAGTTCAAGGACGCCTCCCGTCTGCGTGAAGCGCACGTCGTATGCGTTCCCCCAGTTTGCGATTTGACCATTCGTCTGCCGGGGCTGGAGCTCTTTCACCGCAAGGAGACCCGCCGTCAGGTCGGCGTAGGCCGTGCGCGTGTACGCGCCGATGAGGAGCTGCGCCGTCGGCATGTTCACCGTGCCGCCGGAGATGAGGAGCCTCTGCGGTAGGGCGTTCGCGTCGACGCCGGTAGAGCCGCGCCCGATCTGGAAGTAGTTGTTTGCGCCGGGATAGTTCAGCACGCCGCCGGAAGCGACCTCAAGCACGTTTTCGTATGGGCTTGAGACGCTGTGGGCGGTGTAGAGGCCATGTCCGGACGCGACGGTGAGCGTGGCACCGTCTGCAATCTTGAAGTAGGAACCCCTTCCATCCACAGAACCAAGCCTGAAGTCGCCCTTTGTCGTCCACGTCGCGTTCTTCACCGTCACGGTCGCCGCCGCGTGCTCGACGCTGTCGATGTACACGATGCCGGCGTTCGCGACGACGGCGTCGTAGAGGCTGTTCGTGATCTCGCACGCCGCGCGCGGCATGAAGCGCGCCTCCGCAAACGGCCCCGTCACGTTGATCGCCTTGAAATTCGGCAACCCCGTCCCCGGCAGTGTGCTCTGCGCGCCGAAGATAATGATGCCCGCGCTGGCGCTCACGCCGCGGATCGCGATCTCGCTCTCCGGCGAGTCGATCGCGCCGCCGAACCAGAGGTGGTTGTTGTTTGCGACATACGTACCGCCCTCCACGGACGGGCCGTCGAAATAGATGTTACCCTTCGCCGCCTGCACGAACGTGCCGGCGTTCGTGACCGCGCCGTTGAACGTAATCGGAGAGTTCGGCGTAACGTTCACCGTCGCGCCCGCGCCGATCGTGAGCGGACCGTTCACCGCGCAGGCGGAGCTGTCGCTCGTCAGCGCCGCCGTCGCGCCCGGCGCGACCGTGACGGGGACGGTCTCGGGAAGCGTGGCGCCGTAGAGACGAAGGAGCGCGCCGTCCGCCACCGCCACGCCGTTGGAGATGCCGCCCGTGATGGTTCCCTCGAACTGGACGTTTCCAGTGAGGTTCATCCCCAGAATATCGACGCTCGCGTTCACGAGCGAAAAGTAGTCGCTCGTGCCGCCACGTCCCGTATCAACCGTCAAGGCGTAGGGGCCGGTCAGCGAGGCCTCCGGGAACGCGGACGTGTCGAGACGGCGCACGCCGACATGGCTGCCGCCCGCTTTCGCGTCACCCGTGAGCACCACGCGGCTCAAGGTCGCGCTGCCGTTCGACGCGGGATCGGAGTTGTAGAGCGCGCCCGCGCCGTCGGGGCCGTTGCCCTCGACATAGATCGTCTTGCTGCGGGAAGGCTCAGTCTTCACCAGGTCGAGACCCGCCACGCCAAGGTTCACGTCAAGCCGTGCACCGTCCTTCACCACAATCGCGCCGTCAACCGGTGCATCCGTCGTCACCGCCCTTTCGTCGACGCGGAGCGTGCCGGCGTCGACCTCGATGCGCTGCGCCGTCAGGACGGTCGGCCCCGGCACGGCGAGCGTGCCCGCGCCCTTCTTCGTCAGCGTCGAGGCGGCGATGGACGTCACGCCCGTGAACACCGTGTCGCCCGCCGTCTCAAGTTCGAACGGCTGTCCCGCGACGCCGAGAACCGTCGGCGCGGTGAACGTCTGCGCGTTCGCGGAGGCGTTCGTGAGCGCGTTCGCGACGCGCAGCTGCTCCGCGCCGCCGTGCGTGAATGCGCCTGCCGTATCACCAAACACGAGCCCGCCGAGCGCGAGACCCGCGATGTCGAAGTCCGTCGCGCCTCCTGCCGCGAGGTTGAACGCGGCGGTGTCGCCGTTCTGCGGCGCCTCTCCGCCGGTCCAGTTGCCGCCGGTCGTCCACTTGCCGCCGTCGTTCGCCGCGCCGCTCCATTCAGCCGTCACCTTCAGGCGGTTCGAGCTGCGCATCACGAGCGCACCGTTCACCACGGCGAGCCGCGCGTCGATTCCGTTCACCGCAAACTTCGCCTCGTCGCCGGAGGAGAGGCCGGACGCGATGACGGTGTAGTCAACACCCATCGGAAGCTCCGCGATGCCAACCGGGTTCACGACGATCAACACCGGATTCGCAGACGACGCGCCGGAGAGGTCGAGCGTGCTGCTTGCGAATGTGTCGCAAGCCGCGTCCGTCACGTCGATCGCGAGGCGTCCGCCGCCGTCAAGCGTGAGCGACGGAACGGAGACCGTCTGCGACGCCGCACTATCCACGATGCTGTACGTCGCACCGTTCGCGACGCTGACCGCGGACGCCGCAACCGCGACGGGCGCGAAGAGTGTACCGCCCTCCACGGAAATTGCGCCCGTGAACGTCTGCGCCCCCGGGAACGTGAGCGTGCCCGCGCCGCGCTTCACAAAGCCGTAAGCGACGCCGCCAGAGACATCGGCAACAGTCGCGCTCCAGGTGACGTCATTCCCTTCCGTATCGACGATCGCGCTCTTCCCGGCCGCGACGGTGAGGCGCGCGCCGTTCATCCAATTTGGGGAAGTGGCATGTGGTGCGAGAGCGCCGCCGTTGAAGATGAACTCGCCGTAACCCGCCGGGGCGGAAATGCCGTTCGCCCTCACGACGCCGCCGGAGACGCGCAGTTCGCCGTGGGAACCTACGGCGCTATAGGCGACGTTGATCACATCTGCGTCTAGCTCGCCGCCCGTGATCTCCGCATCGAACACGGAATCTACGCCGTTGCACGCCTGAATGTCGTCCCCGAAACGAAGCACGCCGCCCGTGATGCGCAGACGGTGCGTCGTACGCGCCGAGATGTTCGGGTTGAAATCCTGCAACACGTTCACCGTGCCGGCGGAGACGTTCATCTCGCTGTCGGACTCCACCGAATAGCCGCACTGGATGCAGTTGACGAGGTTTACTGTCGCGCCCGTGAAATCGAGCCTGAACCAGCTGTTCACACCTCCGCCGCTCTTGCCGTTCACGTAGAAGTATATGCCGTTGTACGTTCCGCGGCGGAACTCCGTCCATCCGGCCATCTTGTTGCCGCCCACGCCCATGATGTAGTCGCCGTTGAACTCGTAGCCGTTTTCATCGGAAGTCGCGTCGAAGACGACCGGCGCCTGCCTTCCGTTGCGGAAATAGTGGTTGAGTTTTGCCGTGTTGGTATAAACGTTGTCGAACAGGATCGTCCCCGGATTGTTGAAGATGACATTGCCGTCGCCGCTCGTCGGCGCATGGTCGCGCGACCAGTTGCCCGGCGTCTGCCATAGCGTGTCCACGCACGCGGCCGCGCTCTTGCGATAGTTGTTCGTCGTCGGATTTTCAGCGAACATCCGCAGCACGACCGTGTTCCCGACGACGTCCAAGACGGCATAGCGGACGTAGGTTTCGTTGTCAATGGCGATCTGGGCAGGGTCGATGACGAACGAGGCGCCCTCGTCGAACACGAGCGAATCCGCCTTGACGAGAACGAAGTTCGCCTCCATCGCATCATACGCGGACGGCAGGGTGATCGTGACCGTCCCCTTCACCGTGAGCGTGCCCGCGACCGTGAGCCCCGCCACGTAGGAGTCGCCCTCCATGGCGAGCGTGGCGCCGGAGGCGATCTCCGCGTCGCCGTCCACGAAGCTCCGCGCGGGGACTTCCGCCGCGCCGGAGAGCGTCACCACGCCGTCCGCAATGCCCCATCCGGCAACCGAGGTGCGCAGGAACGAAACGTCGTCAACGGCGGCCCCTCTGTCCGCGTTCTCCTTGAACTGGACGTCGAACGCCACGCCGTAGTTTCCGGCGGACGGCAGCGCCACGACCTGCGAGAGCTCCGCTAGTTTCGTATTCGTCGCCGGCGCGGTCATCGCGGTGTGGATTGTCGCGCCGTCCTTGCGCACGGCACCGGCGACGTTCAGGCCGGTGTGGCTCGGACGCGCCGCGTAGTTGAACTTGAAGCGGTAGATGCCCGCCGGCGTCGCGCCGAAGTCCTGCACCAGCGGCCCCGGCTTCTTGAACGTCCCGTCCGAACGCGAACCGGTCTGCATGAAGTAGGAATACACGCCGCCGTTCGTCTGTCCTGCCACGAGCCATGTACCGTCGGCCTTGCCAAGGCCGCAGCCGCTTTCGCCCCATGCGCCTTCCAGATAGGAGCCACACTGCCACCACGGCATCACGGAACCGTCCCTGCGGTACATGTAGCCGCCCCAGGCCTCGCTCTTGGTGGCGCCGTATGAAATGCCGGGAATGTCGAAATCGCCGTCGATCACCATTTCCGTTCGGGCGGGGTCGAGCGCGACGGTGAGGGTGACGGCGCTCGCGCCGACGTTTAACGTGCGAACGAGGCCGTCCGTGACGGCGGGCGAATCGAGCGCGAGCGTCGCGCCCTCCTCCAGGACGATGGAGCCTGCGGTGATGAGCGTGTAGGTTCCGGGCGTGGAGGCATACGCCGCGATCATGTTCGCGCCGCTGACCGTGAGCGTACCGGGGACGTTTGCCGTGGGCATGTTGCCGCTCCACGCGATGGTGGCATCGGCAAGCGTCGCGTTGCCCACGCCGTCCGTGTCGAAGAGAAGGACGTCGCTGGACACCGCGGCGCGCATCGCGTCCGCGAGTTCGTCGTCGAGGCGGACAACCGACACGCCCTCGAAGACGTTGGATCGGTCAGTTTTCACGAACGGATGACGGAAACGGAACGTATAGGTGCCGCTTGGAAGGAGGATGTCCTTCGAGAACGACTGCGCGGATTGTGTCGTCGTGTTGACGCTACCCACGCTGAACACGGTTCCGTTCTCATCGACCAATTCAATGTAAGTCGTAATTGGTGATGCCGAAGCGCGCACGCCATACGTGAACGAGACGCGATAGACGCCCGCTGTGAGCGTACCGAGAGACTGCTCCACGTATGCGGTACGCGGCGCGTTGACGTCCTTCGACGCCTGGATGAAGAGCACGAACTGCCCCGCCACAGAGGATGGGATGCTCGGCGCCCATGTACCTCCAGACTTACCAAGGCCAGCCGTGCTGTCAACCTTCGTTACGCCACCGTCACTGGAGTTGTAGAAAGTCCAGTTGTCGCAGCGGAACTTCCCTGCACTCACGTTGGCGGCATTTGCGTACGCGCCCCAGTCCGCCTGTGTGGCCGTTCCCTCGAACGTGCCGTTCTTGATCAGGTTCTCGCCCGCGTGGGCGGCGATGGCGGCGGACAGGACGAACCCGCCCGCGATGATCTTCATCATGCGGTTCATTGCCTTTTCCTTTCGCTAGTTGAAAACATGGTTTACCGTTGCTACGGCAATACTATACCATATTTTTCACCAAAGGCGCAAGGGAGAATGTAATCGGTCAGCGGCGGACTTAGTGCGCGACGGAATCATGCGACGACGACGTTGCGACGGACACTGGGCCGAGTAGGCCCGACGGAAGAAGCGAATCCGTCTTCGTCCAGTGCTTCCACGTCGTGAACGTGTGGCGTCCGGTCGGGGAAGTCCTACCGTCCTTCACCCACTGCGGAATCTCCTTTATCCCCGGCTCGTTGAGCTTCTGCCAGCCGTGCCAGCGCATTTCCCATTTGCAGTCCTCCGGGTAGAGGACATCGTCTCCGATGAGGCGGTTGGGCCAGAGGTTGGTGACCTTGACTTCAAGATCGATGCGATCGTGCTGCTGTCCGCTTGCGGTCTTCACAGCGTCGGTGATGTCGACGCGGAATGGTGGACGCCACAGCGGCGGATATGCCTTGCCGTTGACCGTGACCTCGGCAAAGTCCTTGACCTCGCCAAGGTCAAGGATGAGGCGCGCGCAATTCTTCAACTTTACACTTTCCATTTTACACTTTACACTCTTCCTATATGTGGCCGTGCCAGAGAAGTACTTTACGTCGAGATCGGCGTCGGTAGTCCAGTCCTTGAGAGTCGGCCAGTCGAATGTCTTCACGGCCTTCCCGCCCGTGTACCAATCAACCGGAAACGTCACCTGCCAAGGGCCGGAAATGCCGGATTTTCCGGACAATCCGGATTTTCCGGACAATCCGGATTTTCCGGGCTTTCCGGATTTTCCGGCGCACCTGGACTTACCGGCCGCCCTCCGGAACACCACAAACGCGCTTCCGCTCGGCGGGAAATCCAACGCAACGACCGTGCGGCCGCCCTCTGCGCGCCAATTCGCCGCGTCGCGAACCTCGCCCGTCTCGGCATCCCATATTTCCGGCACCTTCCCCGTAATCCTAAACGACGCCTCGAAAGAGACATTCGTCGTGTTGCCACAGGCGACGAAATACCAGTCGGCGGATCCTGCCCTGCGATGAATCCAGGCAGCATCCTTCACTTCACTCTGGAAGTCAGGCGCAACGCCAAGCCGCTTCAATGCCTCGTCGACGCGGCATTCCATCACTCCCTTCGCCCAGACGGAATCGACGAGGGCACGGTATTCTTGCGGCGCACTCTGTGATCGCGCCCTACCGTCGGTAGGGGCCGACCACCGGGCGGCCCGCATGAGGCCAGGCGCACGCGCCGTACGCCTCGGCGCGACGACCTTGGCGCCGGCATCCAGCAACTCGCCGATCCGCCTCACCATATTCTCGCTCATCGTGTCAGTGTCAGGCAACACAAAAATCTCGTATTCCACACCGCCCGGAACGACGACCTTCCCGTTTTTCACTTTTAGAAGCTCGACGGCTCTCGTCGCGCAGACGTCGTACCCGTATCCTTCAGAAAGGTCGACCTTCGGCCATCCGTACTTTGGAACCGCCTCTCCGTTCCAGTAGAGCGCGTCGGCCACGAACCCGCCTTCCTGCAGCATCCACTGGCAGCGCGCCTGATAGCGGAACCAACCGCCGACGAGCGGCCACCACGTCTGCGTCCGGTCGAGGTGCATCCCCCAGCGGCCCATGGTCATGCCGGGGAGGTACCTGTCGTCCGTCCACGGCTGGTGCGTGAAGCGGTGGTAGACGATCATGTTGCAGCCATTTGCGAACGCGCGGTCGTTCTGCCACTTGATCGAGAAAGGCGTCTCAAGCCAGCGTCCGCCGTTTGGGGGGCCGGACGTGAACGCCTCGTCGGCAACATAGCGCCGCCCCCAGACGTGCGCGAGCGACGCCGCGTAGTGGCTGTTGTCCATGCACGGGTACTTCCCCGGGCCGCACGTGCCGTCCATCCAGAAGCAGGACATCGGGACGTCTACGACTTCGCCATACTGCATGTCGTCGGCGTTGCTCGGGCCGTACGGCTCGGCGGTCATAACGAGGCCGTATTCGTGGCTACGCTCCGCAAAGCGCCGGCCGTAGTTCTCCGCCAGCAGGTCGGCGAGCAGCTTGCGGAAGTCCTCGCAGAACCGTTCGCTCTCCTCGACGGAGCCGACGACACGCCCCGCAAGGACGGGCAAGTACGGGATTATCGAATAGCCGACGCGCCTCTCGAAGATCTTCTCGAGCCCGTGCGTCCAGTTCTGGCATCCGACCTCCCAGCTGTCGACGTGGATGTTGGTGAGGCCCGTTTCGTGGACGTCTCCCGCGCGCATCCCCAGTTCGCGGCAGAGCCGCCCCATGTAGGCGTCGAAGTGGCGGTCGAACGCCTCCGCCGAAAGCTTGTCCACCTCGAGCCCGTATCCATCCTTCGAGGGGAGGCGATTCACTCGCCCGTTACAGATGTAGCCAAGGCGGAAGATCGTCCACTTCCCCTCCGGGACGTCCCATGTGAGCGTCCCGTCCTTCGCCATCTTGTCGGTGATGTCGACAATCCTGTCCTTAGCGACGACCTTGGCGGCGGGGAACTCCTTTGTGTCGCGGACGTACTTGAGGCCGCCCCTATTGCGCCAACGCCCCGTCTTCTCGGCGGCGTCGGAGAGCGTCGCGCCCGGCTCAATCGTCGGGTACGCGAGCACCGCGATGTCGGCGTAGAATCCGTTGTCCTTCCTGATGCGGTGGAGACGCCTGGAAAACCTCGCCGGGCCGGTCACGACCGTCTCGGAGTGCATCGTCACCTTCATCGCGTCGGCGGGCCTCACCCACGGGCCTCCCGAGCAGGACCAGCCGGAGCAGTTGTGGATGCCGAGCTTCAGGCCGAGCCGCTTTGCCTCGTTGTGGGCATGGCGCAGCACCTCGAACCATTCGGGCGAGCCGAACCGGACCTCGCCCGGCGGGATGTCGCATCCTACGTCGAAGATCTGCACGCCTCCCAGGCCGGCCTTGGCGATCTCCTCGAAGTCGCGCGTGATGCCTTCCTTCGTGACGTTGCCGTTCATGAGGTGGTACCACGTCTGCGGCTTCGCGGAGTCGGGCGGACTGCGGAACCCGCCCTCCAGCGAAAGCGCACCGCCGGCGGACAAGTTGCACAAGGCCGCTGCGGCCAGGACACTAGCAAGTATTCTCATGCTCATTGCAGTTATGAGTGATTGGGAATCTCATAAGTTTTCAATCAAAGGTCAGTCCCCGATGCCTTCCACGAGGAACTGCAACTCGTACTTGCCCTTACCGGGCATGAACTCGCCGTGTGGACGGTTCCCCCAGCTGTTGTCGCCGCCGACGCCCATCTGAACCGCGTCGATGTTGACCGTGATTTCACCTTCGTCCGAGAGATTCCACTGGTGCTTCGCCTTTTCAAGGGACTCCTGCGAATACGGCCAGGCGTTGAATCCGAACGGCGCGTTTAACGCCGTCACGCGGATCTTCTTTCCGGCGGCGTTCACGAACTCCACATACCGGCACCCCGAACGGTAGCCCTGCTCGCCGGGTTCGGAGTAGTTGTCGGGGTTAAGCGCGTTCGGCACGTACGCGATCTTGCCGTCCTTCCCCGCAAGTCCCCGGCACAGGCCGATGTTCGCCCAATGCTTGCCGAGCAGTGCCGCCGTGGCGCGGTCGGAATAGTTCTCCCATGGACCGAGGCCGTACCACTCTGCTCTCTTGAAATCTCTCGGTATCTTGAACGAGACGCCCACGCGCGGGATGGGGGGCAACTTGCCGTTCTTCACGTCGAGCGACAGACTCACGAGCGTTTTACCCGCACCCGCCGCAGAAGCGGTCAAAGACGCCGTAACGCCGTCGGGCAGCTTCTGCGAGGCGGTCGCGTCGCGCCACACCTTGCACACCTTGTCCATCTTCCAGCCGCGGTCGTTGTCGATCGGCGCGCGCCAGAGGTTGATGCGGAACGCACCCGCGTTCGCGGCTGCGCCCGTCGTCGCCGGCGCGGGAACGGGCGTGAATGGCTTGGTGAACTGGTCATGCGCCAGCATCGGACGCTTGAGCCCCTTCTTCTTGAACCAGAACGTAATCGCATCGCCATCGGGGGCGGCCACCGACACGGCCTTTTCACTGTCCGGCGCGAATCCGGAGAGGTCCAGGCGGCCCCTCGCCACGATGGTGCCCTCCTTGCTTACAATCCAGGTTCCCGTGATGCCGTCAAGCGACGTGAAGCGGTAGTTGTTGAAGATGACCGCAGTCTTCGTCGTCCAGTCCCACGACTTCACGATGATGGGCTGGTAGGCGTGCTTGATTTCCCACGCGCCGGGATGGAACGAGCGGTCCGCCGCGACGACGCCGTTGCAGTTGAAGTTGTCGTCGTTCGGGTAGTCGCCGAAGTCGCCGCCGTAGGCGAGCCATTTGCCCGTGGCATCCGTCTTCCACACCGCCTGGTCCACGAAATCCCAGATGAACCCGCCCTGCATCGACGGGTATTTCCACACGAGGTCCCAGTACTTCTGGATGCCGCCGTTGGAGTTGCCCATGGCGTGGGTGTATTCGCAGAGGACGAACGGCTTCTTCGGGTTGTTCCTAACGTACTTCTCGACATCCCACGGGCGCGTGTACATCGGGCACTTGACGTCGCTGTGGTCCGTGTCCTGCGCGCGCTCGTACTGCACGGGGCGCGTGTTGTCAATCGCCTTCATCGCCTTGTACTCGGCCACGAAGTTGGGGCCGTCGCCCGCCTCGTTGCCCATCGACCAGATCACGATGGACGGATGGTTGCGGAACGTCTTGACCATGTTCACGCCGCGCTCCACGTGCGACTCGAGGAAGGCCGGCTTCTTCGCGTAGGTGTCCTTGCCGTAGCCCGCGCCGTGCGATTCGATGTTCGCCTCGCAGACAACGTAGATGCCCTCGCGGTCGCAGAGTTCGTACCACGTCGGATCGTCTGGGTAGTGGCACGTCCGCACGGCGTTGATGTTGAGCTTGTGGAAGATCTCGATGTCGCGCTTCATCCCGTCAAGCGTCACGGTGTAGCCGCTCTCGGGCTGCATTTCATGTCGGTCCGTGCCCTTGAAGATCGCGCGCTTGCCGTTGATGTAGATCACGGCGTCCTTGATCTCGACCTTGCGGAAGCCGAACGCGACGGCGCGGTAGTCGCCGGCGATCTCGACCGTCTCGTAGTACATGTTGGGCGCTTCGCAGCTCCAGAGCTTCGGATTGGGATACGTCTTCTCCAGGAGCGCCTTGCCGTTCTCGTCGCGGACGACGAGCGTGCCGATCTTGTAGTCGTCGGAAAGCGTCGCCTCGACGACGAGATCCTTCGCCGCCTCGGCGCGTTCGGAGACGAGCCAGACGTCACGGAAGATGCCGGAGAAACGCCAGAAGTCCTGGTCTTCGAGGAACGTTCCGTCGCAGTGCTTGAGCACCTCCACCTCAAGCGCGTTCTCGCCGTCCCGGAGGTACGGCGTGAGGTCGAACTCGGCGGGGAGGCGGCTGTCCTCGCTGTAGCCGACGTCCTTGCCGTTCAGTCGCACGTACATGGCGGAGCTCACGCCGCCGAAGTGGATCACCGTGCGCCGCCCCTTCCAGCCCGCAGGCAACGTGAACGTGCGCGAATACAGGCCGACGGGGTTGCGGTAGTAGTGGCTCGTGAATTCCTTCGGCGGTTCCGACATCGGGTCGCCGTTGCCGATGTTCTTGATCGGGAACGTGACGTTGGTGTAGAGCGCGGGGTCGTAGTCGCCCTGCAGCTGCCAGCATCCGGGAACGGCGATCTTCGCCGTCTTCTCCCATCCGGGGGCGTCGATCGTGTGCTTCCACTTGAAATCCCATGTGCCGTTCAGCGACATAAGCCATTTTGAATCAGTGCGGGGCTTCTCGCCCTTTGCGATCGCGAGGGCGGCGTCCTTGCTTTCGCACGGCACGGCGATTGCGCGCGCCGGGAGGCGGTTGATGGAATTCACCTTGGGCGTGCGCCACGGCGGAAGCTCCGCCTGGACCATTGCAGTTACCGCGCACGCTAGCGCAAACGAGACGACATGTTTTGCTGGTTTCATGTTTTCTTCCATTGGAGTTTTTGCGGGACGGACGAATTATAACAAATTCGCTTCTTGGATTACAAGTGCGCGGGGTCAACGATCGCCGATGATTCCGCGCAGGTTAGACATGATGCGCTCGGCCACTTCTGGACGGTTCATCGTGTAGACGTGTACGGCATTCACGCCGTTCGCGAAGAGATCCACAATCTGCTCCGTCGCGTAGGCGACGCCCGCGTCTAGCATCGCGTCTGGACGATCGCCGAAGCGGTCTACGATAGCCTTGAAGCGGCTGGGCAGGTAGGTGCCGGAGAGACGGCAGATGCGCGCGATCTGCTTGCCGTTCGCAACGGGCATTATGCCCGCGATCACCGGCACCGTCACGCCGCGCGTCCGAAGCTTCGCGAGGTAGCGGTAGAAGATGTTGTTGTCAAAGAACATCTGCGTCGTCACGAAGTCGAGTCCGGCGTCCACCTTCTGCTTGAGGTATTCGATGTCGTCGTCCATGTGCGCGCAGTCGGGGTGGCACTCGGGGTAACACGCGCCGCCGAGACAGAATCCGCCCGACTTGAGCGCGCGTACGAGGTCGACCGCGTGCGCGAAGTGTCCGGGCGGCGGTTCCGCGAGGTCGCGCGGCAGGTCGCCGCGCAGACACAGGACATTCTCGATGCCCGCCGCGTGGAGCGCCGCCGTCTCGTCCACGATCTTCTCACGCGACGCCGCCACGCACGTGAGGTGCGCGAGGGCCGGCACGCCGAGGCTCTGCACGAACGCGGCCACTTCCACCGTGTTCGCCTGCGCGTTGCCCGACGCGCCGTAGGTGACGGACATGAACGACGGACGCTGCTGGGCGAGTCGCGCCACGGCTGCGCGGATAGGCTCGAACGAGGCGTCCGCCTTCGGCGGGAACACCTCAAAGGACAGGGACGGCTGCCCTGACGAAAGGATTTCTTTGATTTTCATGGATTTGCCTATTTTACCGCTTTTCACGGCTCAGGGGCAAGCCAAACTTTCAAAAAAATGCCGGAGCGGAAAGGAAAAAGGGAAAGGGGAGGGAGCCGCCATCTTGAGGACCGACAAATGGTCGCGGGCAATCAATGTTGCAGTTCGATCTCGAACGGGGTGGCGGGGAGGCCCGCCGAGTTGACGAGGTTGACGTCCGGGTCGGGCGACCAGGCGTAACGGACGCGCGTCGGCGCGGGCATGTCCGCCGGCACGGTGAGCTCGACGACGGTCTTTCGTACAATCTTCGCGTCGCACGCCACGCCCTTGTCGCCGGACGCGACAAGCTCGAACGTGCGCGGCGCGGCTCCGTCCGAGGTTTTCAGTCCGTCGCCCACGTTCTTGAAGGCGATGCGCACCAGGCCACCCTTCGCCGCCGCCTTGACAGGAACCGGCGAGCGCGCCACGATCTCCTTTCCGTAGCATCCGGCGAGCGCGAGGTTCGCAAGACGCGAGGCGAGCGTCGTCTTGTCCCTTGGGTGAAGCTCGATCTCGTGGCCATCGATGGTCACGACGAGTTCGCAGTTCGGCACGGCTTCGCCCATCTTCCGCTGGACGTCGCGGATGCGCACCCAGTGGTTCTCGCGGAAGTCCGGCAGCTGCACGATGTAGAGCGGCTGGTCCGTGACGCCGAACGCCGCGCGCAGATGCTTCACGAAGAACGGGAACTGTTTCTCGTACTTCTGCCAGCCCGAGTTCATCTCGCCCTGGTACCAGATCATGCCACGTACGGCATACGGCGCGAGCGGCGGCACCATCGCGTTCCACACCTGCGTGGGACGGCTCTCGTAGTTGATCTTCGGATAGGGACGGTTCTTCTCGCGCTCCGGACGGTTCTCCCAGCGCTTGATGTCGTTCTGGTGCCAGCCCTCGCACATCTTGAGGAGCTTCGCCGCCTCTTCCTCCGTCCCCGCCTCGGCGATCGCCTCCGCGCTCATCCACGTCTCGAGATTCGCGCCGCCAACTGCCGCGCCGATTACGCCCACGGGGACGTCAAGCGCGGGCGCAAGCCGCTGCGCGAAGAGCGCGAGCAGCATCGACGAGCGCTTGTTCTGCGGCTCGTTCTCCTTCACGTAGGCGCGCCATTTCACGCCTTCGGGGACGGCGAACATGTCGCGCGGCTTCTCGTCGCCGTCCTTGGGCAGGTGGAAGTAGCGGATCGTCCGCGGCAGCACGCCGCCCTTCGAGATCGCCTTGCCCTCCTCGCAGAGGTCGAGCGGATACTCCATGTTCGACTGTCCGATGCCGAGCCACACTTCGCCCACGAGCACGTCGGAGAACGTCGTCCCGCAGACGACCAGCTGGCGGCCGACGGACGAATACGCCATCGGGTCGAGCGTGACACGCCACGTGCCGTCCGCGCCCGCCTTCGCCGTCTTCGTCTGTCCGGCGAACTTGACGACGACCTTCTCGCCGGGATCGGCCATGCCCCACACGGGCACGGGACGGTTCGCCTGCAACACCGCGCCGTCGGTGAACACCGCCGCAGGGCGCACGGCGGCGAACGCCGGAAGCGCGACAAGCGAAACGAAAAAGAGATGAGTTGCTTTCATAAAGGTTTTGCGCCTCGTTCAGCTTATTCCGGGATGATCTCATAGCCGTTGATGCGCGGGTCGCGCGACTCGTTGCCGATCTTCTTGCCCTTCACGAACGAGAGGTTCACGTAGCCACGCGCGTCGGACTTGACGTGCTTGACCTCCTTGACGCCGGCCTTGTAGAGACCTGCGAAAGCGGGATCGAAGTCCTTGAGGATCGGCTCGCCGTTCACGAGGACGTCCATCCTGTTCTTGCCGTCGCACTTCGACTTCTCGCTTTCCGCGAAGTGCAGACGCACCGTGTAGAGCGCGTTGGCACGGGTGAGGAGGTTGGAGTACGTTGACTCGCTCCAGCGGACCGTGCGGTACATGTCGGCAGGACCCGGATTCGCGCATTCGGAGAGGTCCATGTCCTCGGTGCGGAAGCCCACCGGCGCCTCGAGGAAGCCGGGGTCCTTCTCGAAGTTGCCCCGGTTGTATCCGCCGCAGTTGATGCGCACGACGTCCTTGGCGACGAGCGGCTTGGGCAGGAAGCCGAAGCCCTTCTGGTGCGCCCACTGCGGGGCGTTGACCATGGCCACTTCGTTCGGACCCATCAGTTCCGACTTCGCGGCCGTCACGTTCCAGCCGTCCACCGTCACGAACGGCGCCTCGCCCCGGAGCTGCGCCTTGTCGCACGACACGAGAATGCGCTTCTTCTCGCCCGGCAGGAGCGAAACGTAGTTGTCGGAGTACGTCGTGGGCAGGACGCGCCGATCCGACTTCGCGCCGCGCAGCTGGAGGTGAGCCATGAGCGCGACGGACGACGAGGGGTTCGTGAGCACGACGCCGACGTACACCTTGCCGTCGCGCTCAATCGTCTTCGCCCGCGTCTCGAGCGTGACCATGGGCAGCTTCTCCAGGTCCCGGAGGTCGTCGTAGCGGACGATCTTGTTGTCGTCCTTGAGTTCCTCCGCCTTCGCGGGATTGCACGCACGGTTGTGCCAGTAGAAGTTGTCGTCCACGAGCTTGCCGGACGCGTCGAACAGCTCGGCCTTCATGAAGTGGACCTTGGAGAGGCCGTCGGGCCACTTGACGTCGCCGAGTTTCTTCTTCTCCGCCGTGCCGAGGCGGACGGCGAACTCCTGCGTGCCGGCGAGCTTGGCGTCGAGTCCGTAGATCGAGAATCGCGCCGTGCCCGCGAACGGTTCGCGTCCGTGGTTGACCGCCTGCACGATGCCGCCCTCAGCGGATTCGTTGAAGAACACGTGGCGGACGCCGCACGCCTTCTTGATGCCGAAGTACGAGCCGTGCGTGTCGAGGTCGTACGTGAACGACTGCCAGATGAGGCTCGGCTGCGCGGGGATGCTCATCCAGAGGAGCGCGCCCTCCATCGGCTCGAACATGCGCCCGATGCGCCCTTCGTAGATGGCGCGGTGCGTCTCGTAGTTCATGAGCTGGGCCTTGCGGACGAAGTCCGGGAAGTTCTTCACCTCGCCGTAGCGCGTGGCCATGAAGCGCGGATACTTGCGCCCGCCGCCGGCGCACATGTTGTGCTCGCCCCAGGCATCCGTGATGCCGTCCCAGTCGCTCTTCGGGAACATCGCCATGAGCGACTCGATCGTCGGGATCGACACGCCGCCGATCTCCGTCTTGAACGTCTCGCTCTTGCGCCACGACGGATCGTCCATGAAGCGCGAGAAGCGCGCCGGCGGCGCCCAGTCGTACGGGCCGCCGGAATTGAAGCCGTAGCCGCCGCCGGAGTTCGCCTGGTAGTGGCGGGTGGGGTCGAGGTCCTTCAGGAGGAAGCGCATCTCGTCGTCGAGGTACTTCGGCGGGGTCGCCTCGTTGCGCGCGCACCAGATCACGATCGAGGGGTGGTTGCGGAAGCGCAGCACGGTGTCCGTGACGTGCGCGAAGTAGAAGTCGGTGTTGACGGGGTCGATCGAGTTGAACTGCCAGAAGTCCTCCCACAGCATGATGCCGTACTTGTCGCAGGCGTCCGCGAGTTCGTCGCTCTGGCTCATCCCGCCCCAGTCGCGGATCATGTTGAAGTTCTCCTCGCGGTGAAGACGCACCTGATGGTCGATGCGCTCCCGGCGCACGCGCTTGAGCATCTCGTCAAGACCCCAGTTGCCGCCCTTCATGAACACGCGCACGCCGTTGACGGCCAGCGCGAACTCCGGCTTGTTGCCGGCGAAGTACTCGAACTTCCGGATGCCGAACCTGAGCTTCTTCTCGTCGCTCGCCCTGCCGGCCGCCTCAAGCGAGATCGTCATGTCGTGGAGCGCCGGCTCGCCGAGTCCGTTCGGCCACCAGAGCCGCGGGTTCTTCACGGTGAGCGCCGCGAACTCCGCCGGGGCGAAGGCGACCGTCTTCGTCTCGGACGGACCGAGCGAGACCTTCTTCGACACCTTCAGGCTGTCGAACGCGACCGTGACGACGCCGTCGAGCGGCTTCTCGGAGAGGTTCCGCACGGGCACGTTCACGCAGACCGTCGCCGTGTCGAGCTTGGGGAGCTTGGGCAGGTCGGTGACCACCTGAGGATCCAGCAGCTTCGCGTCGCCCGTCGCCGACAGCGTCACCTTGCGCCAGATGCCCGCCTCGCGGTCGCGCACGCCGCTGAGCCAGTCCCAGCCCACGGAACAGCCGATCACGGGTCCGTCAAGGCGCGCCACGCCGCCGCAG
>CAMKJU010000079.1 GCA_946413265.1 uncultured Lentisphaerota bacterium | reverse complement strand
GCGGCGCGCTCTCCGAGCCGCTCGTCGATTCGTTCCAGGCGCGGGAACTGACGAAAAAGGAAAACTTCACGTCGCTTCTCTACTGGCTCGGCATCACGACGATCACGGGCGAGAAGTTCGGCAACGCTGTCTTCGGCGTGCCGAACGAGACGCTGAAGGAACTCGCAGCGAGGATGATCCCCGCCGCGTATTCCGACGTTCACAAGATCGACGAGCGCGTGTTCGACATCAACGACGGCCTCTGTACGTTCGCGGAGAACGGCGCATGGAATGGCATCACCGACATCCTCGCCGAAATAGTGAAAGAGAACTTCGCGGTGCGCGACGCGGTGGAAGGGGAGAAGGTGGTGCAGTCGACGCTCGTTGCCTTGCTCACCGCTGCGAAGGGGCCGTACCTCGTCAGGCACGAGCGCGAGGCGGGCGGAGGCTTCTACGACATCGCACTTGCGCCGCGCCTCGACCGCTGGCCGGACATCGCGCACGCGGCGCTCATCGAGATGAAGTACGTGAAGGCCGGCGACCCCGCGCCCACGCCGGAACAGCTCGCCGACATCAAGGCGAAGGCCGTCGAACAGCTCGACCGGTATTCGGCGGATCCGGCGCTCGCCAAAGCCTGGCGGCTGAATTCCGGAGCTTCCGGATCATCCGGAACTTCCGGAACATCCGGATTGCCCCCGGTTGCCTTGCACCGGCTCGTTATGGTATTTCACGGCGGCGAGTGCGTAGTGAGCGAAGAAGTGTAGCGGCGGCAGGGACGGCGGGCGGCACCACTACGAAAAGAAAAGTGACGGTCTCTCTGTGCAGTCCGGTCTTGTGATAATAGTCAGGTTATCGATGCTCGCTTGTGTCCTTCGGCCGGAATGTGCTATAATTCCCTCCGTTCGCAAGAAAGTCTTGTCAGCATTGCAAGGAAGGTTTAACAAAAAGGAATGAAGACGATGCAAAGGAAACTGGCTGTAATCGGCGCCGTTGCGGCGGTCGCCGTATCTGCATGCACGGCGGCCGAGATCGGAGAGGCCGTGTCGCCGGACGGACGGAACGCAATCCGCCTGCACGCCGATCCGCTCGCGTATGAGGTTTTGCGCGATGGCGTCGTGGTCGCCGCAAAGTCGGGAATCGGTGTGTGCCTTGACGGCACGTGCCTTGTGAAGGGTATTTCAGAGGCGGCGTCCGTCACGAAGCGGACGCTTGCGGGGACTGTCCCCGCTCCGACCTACAAGAAGGCTGGTGTCAGCCTTGCGGGGAACGAGACGTTCGCGGACTTCGGTGACTTTGCCGTGCGGCTCGTCGCGCGTAACGACGGCGTCGCGTACCGTCTGGAGTTGAAGAAGACGGGCATCATCACGAACGAGAAGGCGGACCTCACGGTCCCGAAGGCCGCCCGCTGCTGGTACAACCGCACGCCCCGCAACAGCCTCGGCTGCGAGGAGACCGTTCCGCAGTTTGCCGATGCCACGGCACTCAAGACGGACGCGAAGGCGGCGTTTTACCTCCCGTTCGCCTATTCGGTCGGAGGTAAGACCGTGGCGCTCACGGAGTCCGGCCTGAAGGACTACCCCGCGCTGTACTTCGGCGAGGTGGAGCAGACCGATGCCGGAGCACGGCTCTCGTCTCTTTTCGCGAAGTACCCCAAGGCGACAACCCGCGTGGGCGGATGGGGCAAGGAGAAAGGACTCAAGACCGGCGGACGCTGGGTGCGCGTGACGGAGACGGAGAACTTCATCGCGAAGGCCGATGCGCCGCGTGCGCTTCCGTGGCGCACGTTCATTCTGGCCGATTCGCCGTCGAAGCTCTGCGAGTCGGACATCGTCTATGCGCTCGCCGAACCCGCCGCGAAGGGCGCGGATTTCTCGTGGGTCAAACCCGGCAAGGTCGCATGGGACTGGTGGAATGCTTTCGACAACAAGGGCACCGAGAAGGGCTGCACGACCGAAGGCTACAAGCGTTTCATCGACTTCGCGGCGAAGGCCGGCGTCGAGTATGTGATTTTCGACGAGGGCTGGAGCGAGGCGCTGAACATCTGGAAGTACAGTCCGCGCGTGGACGTCCCGTACCTCATCGAATATGGCAAGAAGAAGGGCGTGGGCATCATCCTCTGGATGGCGTGGGCGCAGATGTACGGCGAGGAGGAGCGCGTGGCGGAGTACTTCTCGAAACTCGGCGCCAAGGGCTTCAAGGTCGATTTCATGGACCGCGCCGACGCGGAGATTACCGCGTTCCTCGACCGGTGTGCGGCGGCGTGCGCGAAGCACAAGCTCCTCGTGGACTACCACGGCGTGTACCGTCCGGTGGGCCTCCACCGGACGTATCCCAACGTCATCAACTACGAGGGCATCCACGGCCTCGAGCAGATGAAGTGGGCGCCCGCCAACAAGGACATGGCGCACAACGACGTCGCGGCCTTCTTCCTGCGCCTGACCGCGGGTCCGATGGACTACACGCCCGGTGCGATGGACAACTATCCGATCGGTGCGTACAAGGGCAACGGACGCAACCCCGGCTCGGTAGGAACACGCTGCCACCAGATGGCGCTCATGGCGCTCTACGAGGCACCGCTCCAGATGCTGAGCGATTCCCCGACGAAGTACGAGAAGAACATGGAGTGCTTCTCGTTCATGGCGGCGACGCCCGTCGTGTGGGACGCCACGGTCGGCCTCGGGGGATGTCCGGAGTCGTTCGCCGCCGTCGCGCGCAAGGCGAAGGACGGTTCGTGGTATGCCGCCGCGATCACGAACAAGGACGCGCGCGACTTCGAGTTGAAGACCTTTTTCCTCGGCGACGGGGAATGGAAGGCGGAGCTGTTCAGGGACGCCGACGTGGCGGATGCCCAGCCGACGAAATACGTTCACGAGACGCGGATGGTCAAGGCGGGTGAGATGCTGAAGATCCACATGGCTTCTGGCGGCGGCTTCGTGGTCAGGTTCTCGAAATAAAGAGCCCTAGAAGTTAAGGGCGCAAGACGATGAAAGCGAAAGTGTCGGCAATCGTTTTTCTGGCGGCATGCAGTCTTTGCCTGCCGGTCGTGGCAATAGCTGTGACTGCTGGCGATGCCCAACTCGGCGTGCCGCCGGAACATGAGATGTGGCAGCGCCCCGTTGAACTGTGCAGGGGCGTCACGCTCAGGGCATACGCGCTGGACGAGCCACAGCTGATGAAGGCGTTTGTGGCGCGGATAAACCTCGACGAACCCGGCATCGGCTTCACCGCAACCGACCGCGACGAGAAGTGGGGCGAGCCGATGCCCGACTACACGAACAGGACTGTGCTGATCCACACGAAACGCGAGACGACGCCCAACTTCATGATGCAGCGCAGGGCGGCGGGCGAACCTGTCGTGCTGGCGGTGAACGCCACTCCGTGGGGACCTTGGGACTGCGCGGCGGCGTTTCGTTCCACGTATGCGTCGCTCAAGGGATGGAACGTCTCGCACGGCGTAGAGCTGTCGCAGCCCAAAAGACCAAGGAGAGGGGCTCTCTTCGTCGTTTACAAGGATGGCAAGGCGGATATTGTCACGTCCGTCGCGGAAAATCGCGCAAAGGACGTTGCATTCGCGTTCGGCGGGTTCGGCCTCATCATGACGAATGGCGTGCCCACGGCCTACGCGCGCCGTCTGAAGAATCAGGCGCCTGCGCAACGTACAGCGTTCGGACTCGACGCAAGTCGAAAGACGCTCGTGCTGCTCGTCGTGGATGGCCGTAAGCCGGACTACAGCATCGGTGCCTTCGGGATGGATCTTTACGAAATCCTGCGCAGGGAAGGCGTGACGGACGCAGTCAACATGGACGGCGGCGGTTCCTCCACGCTCACCGTTTTTGACGTAAAGCGCGGGAAGCCGTGGACGTTCACCCGTTCAAACCCTCGCCGCAACGCCTTGAACGTGGGGATTACGCTCAAAGGCGCATCCAATAAAGCGCAATAGCCTTCGCAAGACAGGCCTTAGTATCTATTGAATCATCACGTGGACGTGATGATTATGTGATGATTATGTGAAATCCATGTGATGATTATCACGTGGAGATTGGGTATACTGATTGCGCTAACGGTAACTAGGTAGAGGTGCTAGAAGTGCTAGAGGAGCTAGAAAAGCTAGAAAGGCTAGAATTTCTAGATAAGCTAGGAGTACTAGAGAGGCTAGGCTTCCTAGCCCATCTAGCCCCACTAGATCTTCTAGCTCACCTAGCCCCTCTAGCCCACCTAGTCCCACTAGAAAGGATCACCCATGAAACCTGAATTACCGATACTCAAAAAACAAACCAACTGGCAGAACCTCTACTTCTACCAGAAGACCGTGGTGCTCTACCAGATGACGGTCGTATTCTGTAAGCGGTTCCTGCCGAAATTCGGCGACCGTACAGTCGATCAGATGGTGCAGGCGGCGCGGAGCGGCAAGCAGAACATCGTCGAGGGATTCGCCGACGGCGTGACTTCCACGGAAATGGAGCTCAAGCTCCTGAACGTGGCGCGTGCGAGCATCAAGGAACTCAAGGAAGACTACCTCGATTACCTTCGGGCGCATGGATTGTCCCTTTGGCAGCCGAAGCTCCACCCGCGCTACGACGGAATGCTGAAATTCTGCCGCGCGCACAACATCCTTGAAGACTACGAGCCCTACTTCGTCAAATGGAGCGCCGAGGAATTCGCCAACTGCGCCAACACGCTTTGCCACATGGTAGATCGAATGATGAGCACGCACATGGCGAAAATGGCGGCGGACTTCAAGGAAAACGGCGGCATTCGCGAACGCATGACCGCCGCCAGGCTCGGCCGCCGCCAAACCCAAAACGAGGAGATCGCCGCCCTCAAGGCGGAAATCGTCACCCTCTGTGCGGAAATCGCCAGGTTGAGAGGGGCGCGCAACGGCGAGAAATCAATAAGCCCCGCTCATGGCTAAGATCTACCCGTGCCGGGCGATGGCGTGGGAAAGGACTGCGAGGGGCTGTGCGAGGTCGACGTTCTGCACGATGACGCCCTCGGGGACGGAGAGCTGCGCGGACGAGAAGTTCAGGATGCCGCGCACGCCGGCTTCCACGAGCGTCTCCGCGCACGCCTGCGCGGCGGCGGTGGGCACCGTGAGAATCGCGAGATGCACCTTGAGGCGGCGGACGAGCCGCGCCATCTCCGCGAGCGGGCGCACCTTCACGCCGTGCACCGTGGATCCCGCGAGGCGTGGGTTCGCATCGAACGCGGCCACGATGGAGAGGTTCTGCTCCTTGAAGCCCGCATAGCCCAGAAGGGCGCTCCCCAGGGAGCCGGCGCCCACGAGCACCGCGTCCGTGGCGCTGTCCCACCCCAGCGCCCGGTTGATCGCCGCGCGGAGCTCCTCCGCCGGATAGCCGCGGCGCGGGCGCCCCGGCACGCCCGCCATCGCCAGGTCCTTCCGCGTCAGCACGGGGTCGAGACCGAGGCGCTCCGCGAGCACGCTGCTCGAGATGAACGCCTCCCCGGCGTCCATCATCTCTCCGATGGCGCGCAGGAAGATCGGATACCGCCGTATCGTCGGCAGCGGAAGCGGGTTTTCTTTCGGGTTCTCCATGGCGCGCGCTAGTATACCACAAGGACGGTTGAATGTACACCTGGGGTAGCGATAAAAAATAATAAATATTTTCATATCGCTACTTGAATACCGATAACGAAAGTGCTATACTATCCGCGTCCGCCTGAAAAAGGTTTGGGCAGACGCTAGAACGAAAGAGAGCAGATAGACATGGAAAACGAAGCAGGAATCGCGCCGGAGAACCCGGTAGCCGACCTCGAGGCGACGCTGGCGCGGGTGCGCGCGGCGCAGGCGAAGTACGCCACGTACACGCAGGAGCAGGTGGACGCGATCTTCAAGGCCGCCGCACTCGCGGCGAACCGGATCCGCATCCCGCTCGCCAAGATGGCCGTATCCGAGACGGGCATGGGCATCGTCGAGGACAAGATCGTCAAGAACCACTACGCGGCCGAGTACATCTACAACGCGTACAAGGACACGAAGACGTGCGGCGTGGTGGAGGAGGACGAGTCCGCCGGCATCATGAAGGTGGCCGAGCCGATCGGCGTGATCGGCGCCGTGATCCCCACGACGAACCCCACCTCCACCGCGATCTTCAAGACGCTCCTCGCGCTCAAGACGCGCAACGGCATCGTCATCAGCCCCCACCCGCGCGCCAAGAACAGCACGATCGCGGCCTCGAAGGCCGTCCTCGACGCGGCCGTCGCGGCGGGCGCGCCCGCGGACATCATCGGCTGGATTGAGGCCCCGAGCCTCCCGAAGACGAACCTCCTCATGAAGGAGGCGGACATCATCCTCGCGACGGGCGGCCCCGGCATGGTGAAGGCAGCCTACTCCTCCGGCACGCCGGCGCTCGGCGTGGGCGCGGGCAACGCGGCGGCGATCCTCGACCCGAGCTGCGACCTCGTGAACGCCGTCAACTCGATCATCCACTCCAAGACGTTCGACAACGGCATGATCTGCGCCACGGAGCAGACGGTCATCGCCGACCAGCTCATCTACGACGAGGTCAAGGACGAGTTCAAGCGGCGCGGCTGCTACTTCCTCAACAAGGAGGAGGCGGACAAGATCCGCGCGACGCTCCTCATCAACGGCGCGCTGAACGCGAAGATCGTGGGACAGCGCCCCGTCACGATCGCGAAGATGGCCGGCTTCGAGGTCCCGGAGTCCACGAAGGTGCTCATCGGCGAGGCGACCTCGACCGACAACTCCGAGGCGTTCGGGCACGAGAAGCTCACCACGATCCTCGGCATGTACAAGAGCCGCGACTTCGACCACGCGCTCGACATCGCGGAGGCGCTGCTCGTCAACAACGGCGGACTCGGTCACACGTCGTCCCTCTGGATCGACGAGCTGGGCGAACGCGAAAAGCTCGCGAAGTTCGCCGACCGCATGAAGGCGTGTCGCCTCCTCGTCAACACGCCGTCGAGCCTCGGCGGCATCGGCGACATCTACAACTTCAGCCTCGTTCCGTCGCTGACGCTCGGCTGCGGCAGCTGGGGCGGGAACTCCATCTCCGAGAACGTCGGAGTCAAACATCTCCTAAACATCAAGACAGTGGCCATGAGAAGGGAAAACATGCTGTGGTTCCGCGCGCCCGAGAAGGTGTACCAGAAGAAGGGGTGCCTCGCGGTGGCGCTCCGCGAACTCGGCGGCGAGCTCGGCAAGAAGAAGGCGTTCATCGTGACGGACTCCTTCCTCTACGCGAACGGCTACACGAAGGCGATCGAGAAGTCGCTCGAGAAGCAGGACATCATGTTCACCACGTTCTCGAACGTGGCGCCCGACCCCACGCTCGCCTGCGCGAAGGAAGGCGCGAAGCTGATGGCGGGCTTCAAGCCCGACGTGATCATCGCCGTCGGCGGCGGCTCCGCGATGGACGCCGCGAAGATCATGTGGGTCCTCTACGAACACCCGGAAGTGGACTTCATGGACATGGCCATGCGCTTCATGGACATCCGCAAGCGCGTGTACACGTTCCCGAAGATGGGCGAGAAGGCGTACTTCGTCTGCGTGCCCACGTCGGCCGGCACCGGCTCGGAGGTGACGCCGTTCGCCGTGATCACCGACGAGAAGACCGGCGTCAAGTACCCGCTCGCCGACTACGCGCTTATGCCCAACATGGCCATCGTGGACGCCGACATGCAGATGATGGCGCCGCCCGGCCTCACGAGCGCGTCCGGCATCGACGCCGTCTCGCACGCCCTCGAGGCCTACGCCTCGATGATGGCGACCGACTACACCGACGGCCTCGCGATCCGCGCCCTGCAGGTGATCTTCAAGTACCTCCCGCAGTGCTACGACGCGGCCGTCGCGAAGAAGGCCAACCCCGTCGCCCGCGAGAAGATGGCCAACGCCGCCACGATGGCCGGCATGGCCTTCGCCAACGCCTTCCTCGGCGTGATGCACTCGATGGCGCACAAGCTCGGCGCGTTCCACCACATCCCGCACGGCATCGCCAACGCGCTGATGATGGAGCAGGTGCTGCGCTTCAACGCCGACCCCGTGCCGCGCAAGATGGGAACGTTCCCGCAGTACGACCACCCGCACACGCTCGAGCGCTACCTCGAGATCGCCGACGCGCTCGGCATCGCGGGCAAGTCCAAGGGCGAGCAGTTCAACAACCTCATCAAGGCCATCCGCGAGCTGCAGGCGCGCATCGGCATCAAGCCGACGATCCGTGACTACGTGCCGGACGAGAAGGACTTCCTCGACCGCCTCGACGCGATGGTGGAGCAGGCCTTCGACGACCAGTGCACCGGCGCGAACCCGCGCTACCCGCTGATGTCGGAGATCAAGCAGATGTACCTCAACGCCTACTACGGCAAGCACGAGGCGGTGTGAGTGGTTAAAAGAGGATGACTTTGATGATTGCTTTCGCTGCTGGGAGATGAGGAGATCAGGAGTTTTGGAGATTATTAAAAAACCCCCAAACCTCCTAAACTCCAAAACTCCCAGTAGCGAAAGCAAATAAGAGAAGTCAAAAGGAAGTTAGAGACAATCTGAAAGGAATTTAGGAAAATGAAGACCAAGAAAGAGAAGAAGGCTGCTGCGAAAGCGGTATCTGCGAAGAAGATTCCCGCGAAGCGCGGACGTCCGAGCAAGCAGGATCGAGTCCTCCTCGAGCGTACCGACAAGGTCGTGACGAGGGACAAGGACACGGTGCTCAAGGTGTTCGGGCCGAGCTACAAGGTGAGCGCGATCCTGAACGAGGCGATGAACGAGGCGCGCGCCGCCGAGACGGGCCTTCCCGTCGCCAAGGTGATTGAGGTGATGAAGCTCCGCGACCACTGGTGCATCCGCCGTGAGTGGATCGAGGGCGAGACGCTCGCCGACGTGATGGCGAAGGACAAGAAGAACCTCGTGAAGTACCTGAAGGAGTTCGTCGCGATCCAGTGCGAGATCTTCTCCAAGACGTCCGAGCGCATGGGCAACCTCGCGGACAAGCTCGATAAGCAGATCTCCGCCTCGCCGTTGCCGCGTGAGACGCGCTACGACCTGCACATGAAGCTCCAGAGCTTCCCGCGCGGCAAGGCGCTCTGCCACGGCGACTTCAACCCGACGAACGTGATCATCACGCCGAAGGGCGACTGGCGCGTGATCGACTGGAGCCACGTGCGCCTCGGCGACCCGCTCGCCGACGTGGCGCGCACGTATCTTCTCTTTTGGCTCTCGGGCCACATCGCGGCGGCGGAGAAGTACATGGCGCTCGCGTGCGAGGCGCTGAAGGTCAAGCTCCCAGACGTGCAGAAGTGGCTCCCGATCGTCGCCGCAGCCGAATCCAGCCGCGACCAGACGCCGAAGAACCACGAGCTGCTCATCCACTGGGCAAGCGTCGTCGACATTGAGTAGCCGCAACGTGTACCAGTGGGAGCCTACGCGGCCCGCTCGGCGAGCGGGCCCTACCGGGAAAACTCACGTGGAGCCCATGGTTCGTTCGCAAGATGGTAGGGCCGCCTCGCCGAGGCGGCCGAAAGAAATGACATTGCCTAGATCGGTTACGTGCGTAGCTATTGCCACGACGTAGGATGATTTGATACACTATTTACCATGCAAATCATTGATGAGGCCAGTTGCTCGAACTCAGACGCCCTGCCCGTTCGGCGGCGGCTTCACCATGTGCCACCTGTTTGCGTTTCGCCATATGCCACACATGCGGAATATTTCATAACCGTTTGTGTAGACCGCGCACACTACGGCATTCCTCCAGCCGATGCAGGGCGTCGCGGTCCGCTTGCCAACGAAGCCACGGCGGCGATCATTCTTGACGCCGTTGAGTTCCGCAGAACAAATGGCGAATGGTATCCGTGTCTTGCACTCGTTATGCCCGATCATGTCCATTTCATCGCCGCCTTCGTCGCCGATGCCGCGATGGATAGAACCCTTGCCAACTGGAAGCGGTTTCTTGCGAGGAAATGTGGTATCGTTTGGCAGAAGGGGTTCTTCGACCATCGCTTGCGCAACGAGGAAGAGCGTGTTGAGAAGTGGCGGTATGTTGTAAACAATCCTGTCGCCAAAGGGTTGTGCGTCGCGGCTGAGGATTGGCCGTTTTGTCGTATGTGGTAGGGGCGACTGGGCGCGGCCCGCTCGGCGAGCGTACCCTACCAGGAAAGCCAGCGCGTAGCCCATGGTTCGTTCGTAAGATGGTAGGGCCGCCTCGCCGAGGCGGCCGCTCGGCGCGGGAGGCACAGGTGCGTGAAAGGTGCGGCCCGCTCGGCGAGCGGGCCCTACCAGGGGGAACCTACGCGGCCCGCTCGGCGAGCGGGCCCTACCAATGTGAGGCCGAGCAAATCACAATTGCTTTCGGCAAGGAAACATGGTTTATGATATAATGTTCGCGATGAGACCGGTAGCCGCAATGAAAAGGACATCATGGCGAAACCAAAAATAGTTATCTGTATGGGCAGTTCCTGCTTTGCACGTGGGAACGAGAAGACCGTCGAGGCGTGCGAGAACTTCCTCGCTTCGCGCGGGCTCAAGGACGAGGTCGACGTGGACCTCGGCGCGAGCCTGTGTACCGGCAACTGCGCGGACGGTCCGATCGTGGTCGTGGACGGCAAGATCTACAAACACGTGGACCCGCTCGTGATGCGCGACATTCTCGAGACGACGTTCCCGGAGAAAGGCTAACATAATGGTCACAAGTCCAGTCTATACGACCGAGAACGAGTGCCAGGACTGCTACAAGTGCGTCCGGCACTGTCCCGTGAAGGCCATCCGCATCGTTGACGGCAAGGCGAGCGTGATTCCCGAGGCGTGCGTCGCCTGCGGCGAATGCGTGAAGGTGTGTCCCGCCCACGCGAAGAAGATCAGGAGCGACCTCGCGCGCCTGAAGGAACTCGTCGCGTCCGGCGCGAAGCTGTACGCGTCCATCGCGCCGAGCTTCGCCGGCTACTTCAAGGGCGTGACGATCGGACAGATCGCCGCCGCGCTGAAGGCGGCTGGTTTCGCCGGCGTGAGCGAGACGGCCCACGGCGCGGAGTCGGTGAGCGCGCACGTCGCGAAGCTCCTTCAGGAAACGGACTCCCCGCTCGTCATCTCGTCCGCCTGCCCGGCGGCCGTGGACATGGTGCGCAAGTACCTGCCCGGCTACGCGGCGTTCATCTCGCCGCTTCCCTCGCCCGTCCGCGCGCACTGCCGCCTCATCAAGGAGAAGTACGGCCACGAGGCGAAGATCGTGTTCTTCGGACCTTGCGCGGCGAAGAAGAACGAGTCCGACGCGCATCCCGACGAACTGGCGCTGGCGGTTCTCTTCCCCGCGCTTGAGCAGTTCCTCGAAGAAAGGGGAATCACGTTCGGCGAGGAGGCGGAGCTCGCGCTGGGACCCGCCGAGGAAGGGCGCTTCTACTCCGTCGAGGGCGGCATGAACGATACGCTCCGCGACGGCAAGACGGACGTGCGGTACGTTTCCGTATCGGGCCTCGAGGATTTTCGACGGATGCTGGAGGACTTCGACCCTGCGGAGTTCAAGCGCCATCCCGAGAAGTTCCCGCGCAAGCTGTTCGTCGAGGTGCTGGCGTGTCCGGGCGGTTGCGTGAACGGTCCGGCGATGCCTCGTGGCGCCTCGGGTCTCGCGACGTTGTTCGCGACGGACGCGACGGCGCCGATCCGCGCGTCGTCAGGGCGGTGCTTTGCGCACTGCGGGACGTCCGCGTATACGGCGGAGGCCGTCGTGGACGACGAGCCGGACGAGTCCGCCATTGCCGGCGCGCTTGCGCGCGTGGGGAAGACCACGAAGGCGGACGAGATCAACTGTGGCGCGTGCGGCTACAACTCGTGCCGCGAGTTCGCCAAGGCGCTCCTCGCCGGCAAGGCCGAAGAGGCGATGTGCCACATCTACCTCAAGAAGAATTTCCAGCGGACGTCCAACGCGCTCATCAAGTACATCCCGGCGGGTGTCGTGATCGTCGATGCAAAGGGGCTCATCGTCGAGTGCAACCGCCTCTTCGCCGAGATGGTGGGCGCGCTGGAGGAGTTCGACGCGCTTGGCAACCTCGACGGACTCGGCATGGACGGCTTCATGCCCGACTTCGCGGAGCTCTTCGCGGGGGCCGTCGCGCATGGCAGCGAGATCGTCAAGTACCGCCAGCCGTGGAAGGGGCGCATCGTGACGATCAGCGTGTTCCCGATCAGCGTGGGCAAGTTCGCCGGTGCGGTCGTGCAGGACGTCACGAAGAACGAGGGACGCCGCGAGGAGATCGCCGCGAAGGCGCGCGACGTCATCCGCAAGAACGTGTACACCGTCCAGCAGGTCGCGCGCCTCTTCGGCGAGCACATCGCCGAGACGGAGATCATGCTCAACGAGATCGCGGGCGCGTACGAGTCGCAGACCGTCGGCAAGCGCCTCCGCGAGGGCGGCAGCGAGGAATACCTCAATGGCTGACGACCTTTTCATCGAGATGGAGGCCGCCCAGTACACCAAGACCGGACAGGGCGCCTGCGGCGACGACGTGCGCTTCATGACCGTCGAGAAGGAGAACCGGCACCTCGTGGCGCTTTCCGACGGACTCGGCAGCGGCGTGAAGGCGAACGTGCTCGCCACGATGACCACGTCGATGGCGATCAAGTTCCTGGAGTCGAACGTGCCGATGCTGGAGGCCGTCGAGATCATCATGGACTCCCTGCCCGTCTGCGAGGTGAGGAAGATCGGCTACGCCACGTTCTCGCTCTTCGACTTCCGCCTTGGTGGCAAGGCGCGGATCAGCGAGATGGGGAATCCCGGCTACATCCACCTGCGCGGCACGGAGGAGGTCGCGCCGCTCAAGGACGAGCAGATCGTCTCCTCGCACTGGCCCGACCGCGAGGTGCGCAAGTGCGAGGCCGACTTCCGCTCCGGCGACCGCATCATCCTCTGCTCTGACGGCGTGACGCAGTCCGGCCTCGGCGTGCGGAAGGACATGAAGTTCGGCTGGCGGCGCTCGGGGGTGCTCAATTTCGCGCGCGAGAAGATCGCCGCCGATCCCGACATCTCGGCGCGTGATTTGAGCGAGGCCATTGCGCGCAAGGCGCTCTACCTCACGCCGGACGGCTGCAAGGACGACATCAGCTGCGTCGTCTGTTACCTGCGCCATCCGCGCGTGATGCGCATCCTCACGGGGCCGCCGTTCTACAAGGAACACGACGCGGAGTACGCCCGCCAGGCGACACTCGGCTTCGACCACGTCGTCATTTGCGGCGGCACGACCGCGAACATCATGGAACGCGAGCTGGGCGTCAAGGTGAAGGTGAAGCTCTCCGACATGCGGACGTCGGGCGGCCTTCCGCCCGTCGGCACGATGGAAGGCGTGGGCATCGCGACGGAGGGCATCCTCACGCTGGGGCGCGTCCTCACGGCGCTCGAACAGATGCGTCCGGCGGAACGCGAACCAGCCGCCGCGCGGGCGATTCTCGAACGCATGATGCGCCATGACAGGATCGAGTTCGTGATTGGCACGAAGGTGAACGAATCGCACCAGGATCCGAACGTCCCGCAGGACCTCGAGCTCCGCCGCAGCGTCGTCAAGCGCATCGCAACCGCCCTCGAAAAGAACTACCGCAAGAAAGTCACGGTGGACTACTACTAGGTTAGGTCACTTTGCGGGACGGTGCTTTTTCAGAAGTATATGAGCCTGATCCTCTGATTTGATTGCGTCTGCGACCATCGAGACGAGGCCGTGTTCGTTCTTTTCGTCGAGCCACGCCCATTGGCCGTTGGGATTGAGCTCCAGAAACCACAGTTCGCCGTCCTTTCGGATGAAGTCGAAGCGTCCGAAACGGTAGCCCGTCTCGTCCATGAAGCCTTTGATGGCGCGTTCTTCCGCTGGAGAGAGTTCGCAGCGCGGCCAAGAGATCGGATTCACGAAAAGCGCCTTGCGCGAGTCATCGCCGCCGAAGGAGTCACGCGGCGCGTTCGCCGCATACATTTTGCCGGCGATGTAAACGACCGTCACTTCTTCTTCGCCTTCTATTCGCTCCTGGACGAACCAAGGATAGCTCAAGTCAAGCGCACGTGGATCAACTTCTTTTACGAAAAACACCTTGCCCTGCCCGATAGGCGTTTGCGTCACCGACTTGACGACCCATCTGCCGTTTTCGAGTTCTGCTGGAAGTTCGCCGTGGAAGAAATGCCACGGCGCGACATGGAAATGTTTTCCTGCAACGAGTAGCTGCCGAAGTTTGCCGTACTTGTTGTTTTGGCTTCGGACGAGTGCGACAAGCCCTCGGCCTTGGCACTCGCGGAAGAAATCGTTGAAAAGCTCGTCGGTCTCCTCTCTCCGCCAATTTTCGACGCAACCGTATTTCGGTACGTCGATAAGATCGAAATACATGGGTTTGCGGAGATAGAACGACGTGAGAGTCTTGTCGGTTAGCTCCTTGCCAGAGACTTTGTCCGCGATGCGGAATCCGTCTCGGTGGAAGTCCCAGGCAAAGTCATCAGGCTTGTCGATGTTGAAGCGCAGGACATAGTCGGTGGGAAGCTCCCGCATGACGATATCAGTTGTCTCGTCTTGGCTGCAGGTGGAGATGAAAATCATTTCTGTTGCCCAGTATGCTGGTAATTGATTGAGGCTGGCGAAGCCAACCCCAATCAATGCCGGATTTACGGCTTGGTTCAGTCCCAGGAGCGCTGATCATCAGGGACCTGGCTTGAACCGCAGAGGCAGTATGTTGCCATGGTGGACCACCTGACGCCACCCTGTTCGGCAGAACCGAGGCTGGCGATGCTGGTCGCGATGTCATTTGGTGTCATTTTTTTGTTTCCTTTTTTTGTTATTGGTTAACCAATGCAGCGGACACCCGTCCGTTGCACACTAACATACGAAGGTTATTCTCGAATCTGACAATAAATTTTTTCGTCACAGAGATTGATAAGCGCGGGGTCGTGGCTGACGACGAGGACGATGCGTCCGGGCGCGAGGCAGCGGAGCAGTTTTCCGAATGTTTCACGCGCTTCCGCGTCGAGATGGTTCGTCACTTCGTCCAGAACGAGAATGCTTGGCTTGCGGATGAGCGCGCGGGCAATTGCGAGGCGCTGCATTTCGCCTCCCGAAAGGGACTGTCCCCACAGACCGACGCGCGTGTCGAGTCCGAGCGGGAGACGTTTCACGACCTCTTCAAGCCCGCTCAGCGCGATGGCCTCGTCTATATCCTCCTGTGTAAACGCGGGATCGCGCAGGGTGATGTTGTCGCGTATAGTCCCCGAAACGAGCAGACTGTCCTGGAAAACGATCCCGACCCTGCGCCTGAAGGACTCGGTGTCGAGCGTTGCCAGGGGCGAGCCGTTGACGAGGATTTCGCCGGATTGCGGTTCAAGGGCGGATGTCGCCAATTTGAGAATGGTTGTCTTGCCGGTGCCGTTGGCGCCGACGAGAGCAACGACGTTACCGACGCGGAATGTGGCGGAGAAGTCCTGGACGACGGGTTTTGCGCATGCGCCCGGATAGGCAAACGTCACGTTGCGGAAATCAAGGCTCTCCACGGCGTCGATGCGGACTCCTCCCCGCCGTGGCGGCGCGTGCGCAAATATCTCATTGAGAGACTCGACACCTTCGCGGAGCGCAGCCGTTTCGGGGAGGAGGGAGACGATTCCCTGCACGGACTGCATCGCCGCGAGGAAAAGCATTTGATAGACAACCACGTCCCCTACGGGAATCGCGCCCTTGGCGGCGAATGTGCCCGCAACACCAAGTACGACAATTTCGCCGACAACCAGAAAAACCCCCAGAAGCGCTCCGAACGACACCGTCAGACCGTCCATCGCGCAGTTGCCGTCCTTGAAATCGCCAAGGGACTGTCGTGGTGAATCGGCAAAGCGGCGTTCCGCGTTGAGCGTACGCAGGAATGGGAGCGAACGGAACGAGTCGAAGAGCACGGCGAACGCATGGTCGCTTTTCGTGCGCACGTTGTGGGAGTTGGCTGCGAAGCGCCGCGCGAAGGGAATGAAGAGGACAATACAGAGCGGAATGAGCGCCACAAAAGAAAGACCAAGCGCTGGCGAGCGCGAATAGAGGGCGATACCCGCTGCGAACATCGTGACGACTGCGCCGAGAAGGCGCGGGTAGAGTCCGCTCACGAACCCGCCCACCGCATACGCGTCGCGCGTCAGCTTTGCGACGAGCGTACCATCGGCGAGCGGCGCGAGTTCGGAAGGGGAGAAATCCATCACGGCGTCAAGAACGCGCCGCTGGAGGTTCAGTTCGATATCTCTTGAGCGGGAGAGGATGAACCTCTGGAGACATGGCGTCATGACCGCTCTGAGGGTTAGCAACGCGGCGAGCAGGACAAATGGTGCAACAGGCGACATCCCACCGACGAGGGAGTTGATAAAGCGCCCCGTCGCGAACGGCACGGCGATTCCGGCGACCGTCAGCGCGGCCAGAAGAGGAGAATAAACAAACACAATCAGAGATGACGACAGTATGACCGACGCGAGAAATCGCGTCCGCCTGAAAGTTGCCAGTCTTTTCACACGTTTGTTGCAGCTATTCATATTCTTCAAATGTAATACGACGCCAGCGCAAAAATCTGACATCGCACGGCGATTTCAGATAGTTGAGCAAGGTCCAATTTCGTATTGAGTTTCCGCCC
>CAMKJU010000078.1 GCA_946413265.1 uncultured Lentisphaerota bacterium | reverse complement strand
TTCGCGTTCTCCTGCAGACAGTACGCGCCGATGAGCAGCTTCGAGCGGTCCATCCGCTCAGCCGCCGGCTTCGCAGCACAGACCGCCGCCACGTTAATGGTGACAGCAAGCGTACAACAACATGTCTTTACTATCTTCATTTTTCATCGTTCCTTTATGATTCTGGTTGGTAGTAGCGCACCCAGGCGTGGGGATCCTGCTGGCGGATTTTTAGTTCCTCTGCGCGGTCGATATGCAGCAGAACCGCCACATGAATACCCGCGCGCTTGCCCTTCAGCTCCGCGAAAGCGGACGTTGGATAGAGCACGCCGCAGTTGAGCGGGTAGATGTGCCGCTGCACATGCGGCAGGAGACGGCGCACCTTCACTCCGAAGCCGTACTTGTACACCTTCTCCTTCACCGTGCAGACCGCCGGGTTGCGGAAACGGTCCTCGACGGGTAGCGCTGCCGCATCCGAGATGAACAGCGCGTTCTTGCCCACCTTAACCGTGCCACGATGCACGCAGAGACGCCACGTCTTGCCGTCCGCCCCCACCACGCGCACCATCGCATACGCCTCGTTGGCCTTCGGCACGTTCTCGTATTCCGTCACCTTCACGATGCACGCGAGCGGCACGTCCCTCGGCGGCGGATCCCCGCCGCCCGCGCGGAGTTTGTCCAGATACGCGATTGCCGCGAGGTCGGCCTCCGTCTTCGGCGGCTTCTTCGGCCACTTGGGCTTTTCGGCACCGGCTTCTTGCTCTTCTTCAGACATCTCTTCTCGTTCGTTGCTTTCGCTACTTGGAGATTTGGAGACTTGGAGTTCTGGAGATTTTTTGAACATTTCTCCCAATCTCCTAATCTTCTAAACTCCCAACAGCGAAAGCAAGAGGGGACTGTTCACTTGTTAATGCCCTTACCCGACATGAACTCCCAGATTCGTCCGAGCCAAGTGTAGCTTCCGGTACCGGGGGATGCCTTCCGCTGGAAGCAGTGCGAACGCAGACAGAGCGTGTGCAGGTCGCTCGCGATTCCCATGCGGCGCATCTGTTCCCACGCCTTCACTGAGTTCATCGCGGCCCAGCCGTCCGCATCGCCATGGATGAACACCATCGGACACGTGTCGGGGTCGAACGCGAACTCGGGGACGAGCCGCGCGTCGTCATCGTTGCCGCCGGTCGTGTTGCCCTTGTCGACGCCGTCGGTGAGCGAATACGCGGGATAGATGCCCACGCCCCACTGGACATTGCACGGAATCCTGTCGAGCTTGTCGACGTCCCAGTACGAACGGCTGCGCGCGCTGGTGACGCCCATGAGCGTGAGGTGTCCGCCGGCCGAGGAACCCATGATGCCGATGCGGTCGGGGTCGAGCCCCTTCGTCGCCGCCTTGCTGCGCACGATGCGGATGCACCGTTGCAGGTCCTGCCACGCAGTAGTGTGCTTGGCGAGTCCCTTAGGACGCGGCGTGCGGTATTTCATCGTGACTACCGCCATGCCCTTCTCGTTCAGGAAGCGGCGCGCGGGCGCGACCTCGAAGCTATCGGGACTGTTGCCACCGTAGCCGCCGCCCGAATAGATGATCTGAATCGCCTTCGTGGTGAGGTTCGCGGGAATGTACCACTCAAGGTACGGCACGCACTGGTGCTTCTGGAAGTCGGGAATTTTTCCCTTCGGCCACAGTTCCTCCTTGGAATACTTAGCCGGATCGTGGAAGTCCTTCGCGTAGCGCTTCATCAGGTCCTCGGCTGGCGCAAGCGGGCCTGTAAAGCCGAGCTGCGTCAGGAATTCCATCGCGCGGTCGAACCAGTTGTCGTATGCGGCCGCCTTGTCGCCCTTCCCGTCCTGACCCCAGAACCCGTGCGGACGCCCGGCGAAGAGATGGAGCTCGGCCGGCACTTTGTGCTTGCGCAGTTCACGGTAGACGAACGTGGAGGCCGTGGGCGAATAGACGTCCGCGCTGCCGTGGAACATGCACATGGGCGCGGTCTTCGCGTCGAACTTGAAGCATGAGTCGAGCTTTGCGTCGACGGCCTGACCGTTGCGCGTGTTGGGAACGCCGATGCCGTCGGTCATGGCGTACGCGATCGCGCCGGTAATCGCCCAGTTGATGTGGCAGGGGATGTCGTCGAGCGCGTCGATCCGCGCGTAGGCGGGCGTGAGCGCGCTCGTGGCGAGAAGCGTCGCGAGGTGCGAGCCGGCGGACATCGAGATCGTGCCGATCTTCTCAGGGTCGAAGCCCTTCTCCTTCGCGGACGCCCTCACCAGGCGGACGGCGCGCTGTCCGTCCTCCCACGCGCTCTGGTGGATTGGAATGCCTTTCGGACGCGGCGTGCGGTAGACGAACGTCACGCACTGGAAGCCCTGCTCGGTGAACTTCTTGTTCCACATCCGGATGAGCCCCACGTCGCAGTAACAGTTGTAGCCGCCGCCGGAGATGAGAATCATGCAGCACCCGTTCGGCTTCGCCGGCGGTTTGCACCATTCGATGTACGGACGGCGCCATTCATCCGCCTTGAAGCCCTTTGCCCGCGCGTCCTCCGTAGAGGCCGCGATCTGGTGCGGCTGGGCGTTTGGCATCTTCCCCTCGGGCCAGAGGTATATGTGCTCGCCCGCGCCCGCCGCGAATGAGGCGGCGGCCAGCAGCGCGGCGATTATGCGAATCTTCATCTTCCCATCTCCTTGCGGTTGGTTGTCCTGTCGGCTAGACGGCCTCTATCACACGATCTTGAAGCGGAACTCGGTGGTCGAGTAGAGCGGCACGCCGGGCCGGACTATCGTCGAGGGAAACTCGGGATGGTTCGGGGAGTCGGGGAAGTGCTGCGTCTCGAGCGCCACGCCGGTATTGGGCGCAGGGAGATAGAAGCCGTCGTAGATCTGCATGCCGGGCTCAGTGGTCCAAACCTCGATCTGGCGTCCCGTGACGGGCGACGTGAGGATGCAGGCGGGCGAGAGCTCGTCGCCGGGCGTCTTGCGGAGCACCCAGTTCATGTCGTAGCCGGCGCCGTACTTGAGCTGGTCGTAGTCCCAGTCGTGCATGTCGCCGATCGCATGCGTCGTGCGGAAATCGAACGGCGTGCCGGTGACGTCGCGGAACTCGCCCGTGGGAATCATGGCAGGGCCGTAGGCGGTGATAACGTCGGCGTTCACGTAGAGCTGGTGTCCCATCACCGTGGTGCCGGCGTCCACGCCGTCGAGGTTCCAGTAGGCGTGGTCGGTGAGGGAGATGGGCGTCGCCTGGTCGGACGTCGCCTTCCAGCCGATGTGCCACACGTTGTTGTTGTCAAAGATGAGCGTGGCACGAACTGTAACGTTGCCGGGGTAACCGCCCTCGCCGTCAGGAGACTTGATTTCCAGAACGAGTCCCACCTTGTCCTCGTCGTGGATCTCCTCGATGACGGTCCAGTTGCGGAGCGCGAAGCCGCGCAGGCCGCCGTGCAGCGCGCAGGGGATGCCGGCCGGCTCGTTGTTGAGCTCGAGGGTGTATTCCTTGCCGTTAAGAGTGAACTTGCCCGCGCCGATGCGGTTGCCGTAGCGGCCAACGAGCGCGCCGTAGTAGGTGCCGCCGTTCTCGGCCACGTACTCGTCGAGCGTCGGCCAGCCGAGCGTGACGTTCTCGAAGTGCCCGTTGCGGTCGGGAACGATCGCCTTGACGAGGCGTCCGCCGTAGTTGGTGAACTGGAGTTCAAGGCCGTTCGCGTTCACGAGGCGCCACAGACGCACCTCTTCGCCGTCAAACGAGCCCCAGGACATTGATTCGATCGAGTTCTTCATTTTGTTGTTCCTTTTTAGTGCTTGAAAAATTATGATAAGATTATAGCACATCTGCGCCGAATTGTGGTAAAATATACGGCGTTTTCCATGAGCCCCTGTAGCTCATCTGGACAGAGCAGCTGCCTTCTAAGCAGCGGGTAGCAGGTTCGAGTCCTGTCAGGGGCGCCAGAGGACCCGTAGCTCAGTTGGTCAGAGCTGGCGACTCATAATCGCTAGGTCGTGGGTTCAAGTCCCGCCGGGTCCACCAATTTCTTTATTGCGAGGGCGCTTCGCGCTCGAAGGCGAGGCAGCACTTGAAGCGTCCGCAGACGCCGTTGAGCGCGGCGGAGTTAAGACCGAGGCTCTTGAGTGAGTCGGACGTGAGGCCACCGGGATATTTCTGCTGCCATGACGCACAGCAGCAGACGCGTCCGCACTGGCCCAACGCGCCCATCACGCGTACCTCGTCGCGCGGCCCCATCTGCCAGGCGCTCACGCCCACATGTCGTTCCCTCCGGAAATCAGAAATTACGGACCGCAGGTCCGGTCGCATCCGGTCGCACACGTAACGCACGAACAGGCGCCCACCTCCCAGCGAAAGCCGCACGTATGGTACGCGGACTTCCGGCACAACACGCCGCGCGGCCGCAAGGAAAACCTCTCTCAGCTCGCGCGCCTTCACTTCGTTTTCCGTGGCGGCGATGATGTCTTCAGGCATCGCCAGACGTACCAGCGTGAACCCCGGCGGATACGCGCCGTCGCGAGCGGGGTCAAACGTGGCCACGTCGCAGAGTTCCGCGAGGTCTAGTCCGTAGTCCAGGTTCACCACCACGCGCGCGCCGTTCTGCGCTGTGAACGCATCGGGACAGCGCACCGTGAAGAGCCCCTTCTCCGGCATGCGGACGTGGGCGATGCGGGGTTGGTTGACGGACGTCTCCAATCAGAGTCCCCCTTCCGCTCCGAAGGCCAGCCTGTCGATGAGAAAAGACAGGAGCGGCAGCTCGGGGAGGTTGCGCTCAAGCGACGTGGCGAACGACTCTATTGCCTCGACGTTGCGAAACGCCTGCGCACGGGTGATTTTGCGCGCGCGCCGCTCCAGCACCGCGCGGCGCGGCTCGTTCATGAGCGGCACTTCACCGCCGTCGTCTCCGTCCAACGACGCCCTGCGAGCGGCGGCGCAGAGCGCCATCAAATCGCGGAACCAGCTCATCACGGTGGCGACGAAATCCGCGCGGGATTCGCGGTAGCGCGACGAGACGAGCGCCTTCAGCGCATCGTCGTCCACTTCCTCACCAGCGTTCGACGACTCCTCTTCAATGTCCTCCTGCACGCGCGCCGCGGCAAGTTCCTCCAGCGCCTCCAGCACGGCTGCGAGTTTCGCGGCAGCGGCTGCACGCGCCGTCACGCTCGTGAGGTCGTCCCCCGCCAGCACGTCCAGAACCTGCGTGCGGTACGGTTCCTCCAACTGTTGCGCACGCGCGTCCGGCAGGTCGATGCGCTGGCAACGAGAGATGATCGTGGGAAGCAGCTGTTCGGGGCGTTCGGAAAGCAGGAGGAAAAGCGTCCGCGGCGGCGGCTCCTCAAGCGTCTTAAGGAACGCGTTCGCGCTCTCAGTCTTGAGTCGGTCTGCACCAAGCACCACGCCAGCCTTCCAGCCGCCCATGAAGGTGGTCTTCTCCATCGGGTCAATCATCCGCTCGCGCATTGCGTCCACGGAGATGATGCGCGTCTTCTTCGCGGGAGCGAGCCGGTGGATGTCTGGATGGACGCGCAGGTCGCCCGGACCGAAGAGCAGGTGCAGAACGCGATCAGCGAGTTCACCCGCCATGCCGCGAACTCCGCCCACGAGCAGGTAGGCGTTCGCCACACGGCCCGCGCGCACCGCCCTCTCAATCAGATCGTAGGCGTGGTCAACGTCCATGCACGGCCTCGATTATCTGGCGGTCCACATCGTCGCGGTCGCCCGACGAATCAATCACGACGAACCTGTCCGGCTCCGCCTTGGCGAGTGCGAGGAACCCTTCGCGCAGGCGCTTGTGGAACGCCTCTCCCGCCGATTCGATGCGGTCGGCCGCAGCCGCCGTCGCGCGCTGCCGTTCGGCGAGTCGGGCGCGGGAGACCTCAAGCGGCACGTCCAAGAGGATAGTGAGGTCGGGCACAAGGCCCTCCGTGGCGAACTCGTTGAGCTCCCTCAGAAGCTGCACGTCGATGCCGCGTCCGTAGCCCTGGTAGGCGAAGGTGGAGTCGCTGAAGCGGTCGCAGAGCACCCACTCCCCACGCGCTAGCGCGGGTTTGATCACGTTCGCCACCACCTGCGCGCGCGAGGCGAGAAACAGCAAAACCTCCGCGCGCGTGACTGGCGGGTCCTCCAGCTCTTCGCGCACAAGACCGCGGATTAGCTCCGCAAGACGCGTGCCGCCCGGCTCGCGCGTGACCAGCACGGACTTCCCTTCCGCGCGCAACGCCTCCGCGAGCGCCGCCACGTGCGTGGACTTCCCGCCGCCCTCCGGCCCTTCAAAACTTATGAACTTTCCCCTCATAGCCTTGTCACCAAGACCTTTCCAGTGCAGGCAATCCGCGCCGCACATCCGGCAGGCACGAGGACGCTGCGTTTTTCATTGACGATGTAAACGGCCGTAAAGGTGGCTGGGTTACGCGCGACGACGAACTCGCCCTGCGACAACACGGGGCGGAAAGTGAAGAACGGACACGACACGGCAGTGCGCGAGATGGGTACGGGCAACGAGAAGTCTATCGACTTGAGCGACTCCGCCACATGCAGCTTGCGCGACCTTCCGTTCGCATCCACCCGTCCCCAGTCATAGAGGCGGTACGTCGTGTTGGAGCTCTGCTGCACTTCGTATATGAGAACGTCCTCGCCGATGGCGTGTACGAGACCACCTGGGATGAAGAGCGTGAGACCCTCCTGGGCGTCATGACGCGCGAGCGTCTCCTCGAAATGCCCGGTACGCACGTCCTCCTCCACCATCGCAGGCGTCGTGCCGGGCTTCAGTCCCGCGAATATCTGTCCCCTTCCGCCAAGCACATGCCACATCTCCGTCTTCGGCTCGCCGCCGGTCAACTCGCACGTGGACTCATTGGGATGCACCTGCACGCTCAGGCGGTCACGTGCGTCAATCACCTTGAACAACAGAGGGAACCGCGTGGGGTCGTGCGCCTTCGCGCCCGTGAGCGCAGAGCCATACTCTTCGGCGAGCTCTTCGAGCGTGCGCCCAGCGAGAGGACCCTCCGCCACGACCGACGGAGACGAGTGGTGCCCCGAAATCTCCCACGATTCGCGGCCCCAAAGGGCCGTGTGGATGTTCGGACGAAACGTCAGTGGATACAGTTTTTCCATCTCTTGCTTTTCCAGTGGGGGAGATTATACCATAATCCTCGCTTCCCGTCAGCGCACCTCAAGCACAATGGCCGTGCGGGCAGGCAAATAGAGGCGAATGTGGTCCACACGCTCGTCGCCGACGACGGATGACTCGCTGAAGAACGTCTGGCGCGCGGCGATGCGTCCCTGGCCGCCGAAGCGGATCTCGTCCGTGTCGAGCACGCGGCGGTAGCTGCCGGGCGGCACGAGCACGGGATAGTCGGAATAGGAGTTCGACGCGCTGAAGTTGAACACGAACACGAGTCCGCCGCGCCAGAACGCGAGCGTCTGGTCGGCGTCGTTCGCAGCGAGCAGCACGGGCGAGGTGCCGCGCAGCGCGCGGTGCTTCGTGACGACGCGGATCATCTCCTCGTCGAAGTCGCCGAGTCCCTTGAAGCGCAGAGCCGGGTCGTCGCGGAGCGACCACTGACGCCGCGCGTGGCTGTAGTCCCAGCCGTTCTCGGCGCGCGGGAAGTCGATCCACTCGGGGTGCCCGAACTCGTTTCCCATGAAGTTCAGGTACGCCCCGCCGGAACAGCCGAGCGTGGCGAGACGCGCCATCTTGTGGAGCGCCACGCCTCGGTCCGTCTCAAGACCGTGCTGGTCCACGCCCATGCCCCAGTAGATCGCCTTGTCGACGAGCTGGAAGAAGAACGTCTTCCCGCCCACGAGCGCCTGGTCATGCGACTCCACGTAGCTCACCACCTTCTCGTCGGCGCGCTTGTCCGTGAGTGCGTGGAATATTCCGTGCATGTTCCAGTCCTCGTCGCGCACCTTCTCGGCGAGGTAGAACCAGTAGTCCGGTTCGCCCATCGCCATGCGGTAGTCGAAACCCATGCCGCAGTCGGCGAGCGGAGCGGCGCAGCCGGGCATGCCGCTCACGTCCTCCGCCACGGTGATCGCGCGCGGATGCGCCTCGTGGATCACGCGGTTCGCAAGGGCGAGGTAACACCAGGCGTCGTCGTCCACGTTGCCGTCAAAGTACTGCGCGTAACCCACAAATGCCGTGCCAAGGCCGTGGTCGCGGTAGAGCATGGACGTGACGCCGTCGAAGCGGTATCCGTCGAAGTGGAAGGCGTCGAGCCAGTAGCGGCAGTTGGAGAGGAGGAAGTGCAGCACCTCCGTCTTGCCGTAGTCGAAGCAACGCGAGTCCCATGCCGTGTGCCAACCGCGTGGACCATCGTGGAAATACTGATAGGGCGTGCCGTCGAAGAGCGAGAGTCCGTCGCGCTCGTTCTTGACGGCGTGGGAGTGGACGATGTCCATGATCACCCGAAGCCCCATCCCGTGCGCCGTATCGACAAGGCTCTTGAGATCCTCCGGCGTGCCGAAGCGCGAGCTCGGCGCGAAGAAGCTGGAGACATGATACCCGAAGCTGCCGTAGTAAGGATGCTCCATCACGGCCATCAGCTGTACCACGTTGTAGCCGGCCGCCTTGATTCGGGGAAGAATCTTGTCGCGGAACTCGGCGTATGTGCCGACCTTGCCATCTTCCTGCGCCATGCCCACGTGGGCCTCGTAGATGAGCGGGGCGTTTCCACCGGACGTCGACTGCCGGCTGTCGCATGTCGCGTGTTTCCATACGTACGGCTTCTTCGGTTCCCAAACCTGTGCGCTGAAGAGTTTCGTCTGCGGATCCTGTACAACGCGTCGTGCGTAGGCGGGGATGCGTTCGCCGCGTCCGCCGTCCCAGTGTACCTCCAGGTGGTAGTACTGCTCGTGTCGGATCGAGCGCGCCGGGAATGTGCGCTCCCACACGTCCGTGCCGGGGATGCGCGTAAGCTTGAAGCGTGGCAGGAGCTGCCATTTCGAAAAGTCGCCCACTAGCCAAATTGCCGTGGCGTGCGGAGCCCATTCGCGGAACACCCATCCTTCGGGCGTGCGGTGTAGGCCGAAGTACTCGTGCGCGCTCGCCCAGTCGGCAAGGCGTCCCTTGCCGCCTGTCAGCTCGCGTGCCCGCGCGCGGGCGTGCGCTGCGCGTCCCCTTACCGCGTCCGCGTATGGGGCGAGGTAAGGATCGTCCAGAAGTCGTTTGCGGTTTTCATGGCTATCGTGCATGGGAAACATTTTACCATATTCTCATCGCTAGCGCCAGTCTGTCCCCAAAATGTTCGGCATCCATTTCGCATAAGGATCGAGCCAGTCCTCGCACATCCGCGCGACATGCGCCCAGCGGCCGCCTCGGCGAGGCGGCCCTACCACCCCACCCGGTAGGGCCCGATCACCGAGCGGGCCGGAATCGCGACCGCCGCATGGTAGGGCCCGATCACCGAGCGGGCCGCAGCGATACGACGTGATCGCGAAGCGGAACGTGAAGTTCATCGAATCGCCGTCCGGCTGGTGCATCTGGAGCCAATCCGTGAAGAGATACGGATAAATCGCCGTTTTCCCCTTCGGCTGCTTGCCGGGGTTGTCGGCCATGAAGAACGTGTGCGTGTGGATGCCCCACTTCTGCTCCAGCAAACGCTTCGTGAGGGTGGAGCGGTCGATCTCCGTCGCGGAGTAGAGATGCGTGTGGTTGCCCGCGCACGTCACGCCCACGTCCATGCGCCCGCGCGCCATGTAGTTGGTGACAATGCGCCAGGCGGCGTCCATCCCCTTGTCCTGATGATAGTTGTCCCAGAACCACACGCCTTCCATCACATAGCGGTACGCGGCCGGATCGGAATCGGCCCGCTTGTCGGCGTCGATGAGACGCGCCGCCTCGTCGATGCGCCTCATGGTCCAGTGTCGCTGGATGTACTGCGGATTGGTGAGCCCGATGTCGGTGTGCGCGGCCTTGATGCCGTAGAGCTTCCACTCGCGCACCGGTAGTGTCGTGCCATTGACTTTGTATGAAACAAGGCTACGTACAGGAACGCCATAACTGGCAATATGTGGTTCCTCATGGCGACACCTCACGGCACAGCAATCGGCCCGAGGGGATAGCGGCCGAAGCGCGGGCCATAGACGGCGAGGCCTGCGTCGGATTCCAGCCGGATCGTCGCCTTGCCATCCTTCACGGCCTCCGGCGGAATCTTCACTTCCACAAGATAGCCGTAGCTTCCCGCATCGCGGAGGTTGCCCTTACGCGGCTGCGCCAGCCACGAGAGGATGCCGCGATGGTCCGCAGGGTCGTCGGGGAGGACGCGCTTCAGCGCAACCGAGCCGCCCACGCGCACCGCCAGGTTCGCCGGGAACTTCTCGTCGCTCGTCTGCGGATAGGCGCTGGGGTTCTTCGTGCGCTCCGCAGACCGCTTGCCGACCACGTAGTCAATCTGACGCCGTCCACATCGCTCGCGGCAAACGCCACCGTAGCCGCGCAGATCATCGCCAGTGTCATCATTTTGTTCATTTTTATTTTTCCCATTCACCAAATCGTGGCTCGGGCCGGAGAAAGGCCGTCGGAAGAGACCGAAAGCGTGAGTTCTCCCGGACCTTCGCGACGGATCACCGCCATGGCCTTGCCGAAGAAGAGCGGATGAGACGCCGTTTCCGTAAACGCCTCAAACTCGTGTGGATTCCCGTTGCCTACGCCGAGGATCTTGCCCGGACCCTCGAGCTTGAATTTCACACGGTTCATCGCAAGGGGATTGCGCACGCCCTTTGCGTCCAGCACATCCACCTGTACCCATGCGAGAGCGCCTGGATCGTCCGCCTGTTTCGGCTCCACTGTCAACTTCAGCGCGACAGGATCGCCTGCCGTCCTCATCACCGTCTCGCCGATGCGCTTCCCGCCACGATATGCCACGGCCCTGAGCTCGCCCGGTTCGTACGGAACGTCAAACCAGCGCAGACGGTACTTCGCGCACACGTCGTAGTATGGGGGACGGGGCGACGCGTCTTCCCCTTTCCTGCGAACGCCGAGCGGGCGTCCGTTGAGGAACAGCTCAGCGCTGTCGCCGCTCGTGTAGACGTACACCGGCACGCTCTTCCCCTCGCGGCCCTTCCAGTTCCAGTGCGGCAGGATGTGGACCGTCTCGTCCTTCGTGTTCCAGTGGCTGCGGTAGAGGTAGTAGCGGTCCTTTGGAACACCCGTCAAATCGACTATTCCGAAGTACGACGAGCGCGACTCCTTGCCGAAAGGCGTAGGCTCGCCGAGATAGTCGATGCCCGTCCACACGAACTCGCCGCACACATAGCGGTCGCGCTCCATGCGGTCGAACTCGACGTCCGCGATGTCGCCCCAGGGCACCGCACAGTGCTCGTATGCACCTACTGCGAAGGCGGATTTTTCACAGTCCGTCTTCTTCGCGGCGGGCGGCATCTCGTAGTGTCCATAGGTGCTCAGGGCGGAGGCGCTCTCGGTGTAGATGACGGGCTTGTCGGGATTCCTGGCCTTCACGTGCCTGTACTTGGCGCCGTAGTTCCATCCGCTGATGTCCAGCTCGGCAAACATGCCGGTTGGAACGGCGTGTACGTCACAGCAGCCGATGCCCACGGGACGCGTGGGGTCGAGCGAACGGATCGCGGCGCGGAACCTGCGGAAGCGCCCGACCGTCATGCCGTCAACGCGCGAACGCCACTTCGACCCCTCGATGTACGGCTGAATCTCGTTGCCCATGCTCCACGTGATAACGCTCGGATGGTTGCGGTCGCGCTTCACGAACGCCTGGAGGTTGCGCTCCACATACTCCTCAAGGTTCTCGTCTTTTCGGCGCCCCGCCGTTCCGTCCCACTTGTCGAAGCACTCGTCCCACACGACAACGCCCATCTCGTCGCAGAGGTCCAGCACATCTGGCGCGGGACAGTTGTGGCTGGTACGCAGCGCGTTCGCGCCCATCTCCTTCATCAACGTCAGCTGGCGGCGCATCGCCGACTTGTCGAACGCCATGCCGAGCAAGCCAAGGTCGGAGTGGAGATCCACGCCCTTGAGCTGCACGCGGCGTCCGTTCAGGTGGAAACCGTTCGACGCCCAGTCGTTCGTGAGGCTTCCCGTGGCGACGGGGAATGCTATCGTGCGGATGCCAAACCGGACCCGCTCGCGCGAGAGGGTCTCTCCCCCGTTGACAAGCGACACCTCGGCCTCGTACAAATTAGGAGTTTCAATGTCCCACAACGCGGGATTTTCAATTCGCCATTCAAGGCTCCCCTGCGCAGCGGGTGCAGTAAAATGCGCCCCTCCCGTGGTAGGGCGCGCTCGCCGAGCGCGCCGCGGCGGCCTCGGCGAGGCCGCCCTACCATCGAGAGAGACCTCCACCTGCGCACCGGTGGGGACATTTCCCTCAAGCTCCCACGCCACGCGCACCGTGGCCACTTCCTTGGACACCTGCGGCGTTGTCACGAAGATGCCGTTGTAGGCAAAATGCGCCGGGTTGCGCAATTTCAACACGACCTTACGGTAGATGCCCGCGCCGGGATACCAACGCGAATGGTGGTCAAGCGTAGAGGCACGCACGGCGATGACGTTCTTCTCGCCGAACTTCACGAATGGCGTCGCGTCCACGCGAAAGCTCGCGTAGCCGTAGTCCCAGCCGCCGGCGAAGTGTCCGTTCACATAGACCTTCGGCGACGCCATCACGCCATCGAAGTCCAGAAAAACCGACTTGCCGACATCTGCCGCGTCAAGCGTCAGCGAACGACGGTACCAGCCCACGCCCCTCCACGGCAACTTGCCCGAGCCGCCGTGTTCCTTTGGATTGAACGGACCCGATATCGCCCAGTCATGCGGTACGCGAACGCTCTCCCATGCGGAGTCATCAAAGCCGACGCCCTCGGCCGCGAGCGTGTGCGTCGGGTCCTTCGAGAACTTCCAGCCATCCGTGAGGATCGCGTCACCCAGAACCTCATCTCGCCGTTCGCTTGGCGGGCAGCCGACCGCTCTCGCAGAGGCCCAGCACGAGTTCGCCGAAGAACGAACGGGCCGCAAGACCGTCTGGAAGCGATGCGTCTTTCCCTTCGGCGCCTTCACGAAGACTGTCGTCGCGGGACGGACCATCGGCACCAAGTACTCACGACCTACGAACCACCCGGCCATCGAGGGCTTGAGGCGACCCGTGACCGCCTCCGCCCGTTCGCCGCCGTCGCCGCCGATCTCCATTTCAAGTGCGTACTTCTTCCCCGCACCGTAGTCCGCCCGCACGCGCCTGCCGTCCGCAGAGACGACGACGTTCGTGGTGTCGAGCTGGAAGAGGAGCGTGTAGTCGTGCTCCCTGCCGTCGGCGGATTCCGCCACGTCGCAGATGGTGATCACGTCGCGCTTCTTGTCGAACGTGATCTCGCGGCGCTGCTTCGCGAGCTTCTGGCGCTTCGGACCGAACTCCTGGTCGTAGATTCCAAAGGCGAAGTCCTCGTCCTTGGTCGAGCGCCAGCCGGCGTCGATAGGCGCGGTGACGCGTTTCGGTCCCGAACGGTTCTGCGCAAGGCCATCAACGAGCAGCGTGTTGTGGTCGTACCCAGAAAGGCCATAGCTTCTTCTTCTGGATGCTTCGTACTGTCCACCGCCGTCGTCGAACACAAGGCACTCATTCCCCTTCCACAGCACGAAGGAGAGCTTGTCCTGATGCCAATGCCCCATTCCAAGAGGCCCCACGTCAAACGCAAGGTACGTCGCGTCGGACGTCCAGTCCGTGCGCATCGCGGCGAATCCCGAATACGGCAGATAGCGCGACGCCGTCTCGCCCTTCGGCGGCTCGCCCTCGCGCCCGTTGGTGACGAGCCACAGGAAGTCGCGCCGCTCCGGGAATATCTTCGCGGCGGCGGAAAGCGACGAGGCCAGCGGATCGGTGAAGGTGTCGTTGAAGTTCGGCAGGGTGAAGGCCGGCGTCACGAGCGCGAGCGGACCCTCCGTGCCGAGGCGGAGCGTATCGAGGAAGTCCTTGGGAATCTCGTGTCCGAACCCACAGGCCTGTGCGCGCAGATACAGCCGCGTCGCGGAGGAGTGGAACACCTGGTGGTAATTCGGCGAGAGCTCGTAGTGAAACCCGTCGGGTAGGACCTGTTCCTTGATCGCCTGCGAAAACACGCGAAGCGCCTCGCGGCGAATCGACTCCGAATCCTCGAACTCCGGGAAGTCGAACGCGAAGAAGTACGCGCCCGTCATCTCCATCAAGAGCCAATTCCCGCCCGTGCGGTGCGCGATCAGGTGACGCGCCTGCGCGTGTGCCGACTTGATGAAGGCGAGGAGCAGCTCGTCCGTAAACGCAGGCGACTTCCTGAACGCCTCGAACGCGACGCTCCACGAACCCATCAGACGGATGCCCTCCTCGATGGTGCGCCACGGGGAGCCCCTGTCGTTGTATCCGCGCTCCGGCGGGACACCGCCCGTCTGCTTCAGCCAGTCGGAGAACTGCTGCGCGAAGGCGCGGGCGTACTTCTCGTCGCCGGTGCGCGTGTAGGCCCGCGCGAGAGCGGTCCAGAACGACATCCGATTGAGCTGCCATGTCCACTCGGGATTGTACGGCCCCTTTTTCGCCGAGGCGTCGAAGAGCCAGTCCACGCGGTTGGACGGGAACGCCCAGGTGACGCCCACGACCTCAATCTCGCCCTTCACGATGCGGTCGACCTCCCCGAGGTCGCGCGCCGCGTCCCGCGCGAACACGCCGGAATCGATCTCCGGCTTCGCGGGGCGCGTGCGGAAATACGCGGCGGGCGGCAGCGCGTCCGCCGTCGCGGCGGTTGAGACAAACGGGGCAAACGCCACCGTAGCCGCGTAGATCATTACCAGTATCATCTTTTTGTTCATGTTGTGACGCACCATCTTTAGACCTCACTTTCCAATCAATCGGCGGAACGGAATAATCGCATCGAAATATCCGTCCGCCGGAACTGTTTCCGCCAAATCTCCGTCATATACCAACGCCGCCCTGACCGAAGAGTCAGGAGCATGTTTTAACCGTCTTACTTTTTCTGCGACTTCGTCGACAATCCCCCTGCCAATCGTATTCTTACGCTTGATTTCAACCACGCACTGCGACCGGCGCGTCTGAATGAGCAGATCGATCTGAAGCCCCTTCCCCTTCGGGCCGTTCTTCCTATAGGGCGCCGCCGAATATACATGCGACTCACCCAAATGCAAGTACGGCAGCAGTTCGCCATAATGATTAACGATCAGATTCTCAAACGCGAACCCTTTTACGGCGTTCCATTCCTCAAATCGGCCAAGCCTGGAATACCTAAACGTCCCAGCGTCAATGGTCTTGGCTGCCGGGCGAATGCACTTCAGGTAAAACCTGACATAGTTATCGCTCAGGCGATACCGCCGTTCCCTTATCTCATCGCCCGTCTCTGGATTCATACCTATGTCGCGCGCAACAAGTCCGGCCTCAACCAACTGATTCAATGCCGCCGACACATTGCCACCGACACCGACTGAAATCGCACCTGAAATCTCCGACATGGTCATCGGCCCGTCAACCAGCGCCTCCAGAACCGTCGCAACCATGCGAGGGCGCTTCGTGATGACATCCTTGAACATCTCGTCAAAATCCCTGCGAAGGATCGAATCAGGACGAAACGCCATTCTCCGAATGTTATCGTCAACCGACTGTGACGGATTGACCTCTTCCAGATACCGAGGCACGCCCCCTGTTATCGACAGCACATCAAGAATGTCCCTAACAGAAACCCGATCCGACCTTCCCGACCAGAAACGCGCGCAATCCTTAAGCGTCAACTCCGGTACAACAATATCCAGAGAACGCCGTCCATAGTATGATCTGCTGTCAACGATCTTCTCCTTAATCCATGTCGACACGCTTCCACAGACCACAAATACAAGCTGCCTATGGTTCTTGAACATATTATCCCAGGCAATCTTAAGCGTGGCCGCAAAACGCTTGTCAAAGTAAGCAAGCCAAGATACCTCGTCAAGTAATACTACTGTCCTGCGGTCGTCCAGCACATCATCAAGCGTCTTGAACGCCTGAAGCCAATTCTTCGCAACGGGGATGTCTTTATCCACATACAAGGAAAGCTGTTCGGCAAAGGTGGCTAGTTCGTCCACATTGCTCATGTCCTCATCAGGTCGCTCCCCCTCTATCTTGATAAAACGTGCATTGGACAACTCAGCGAACCGTGCAATCAATGTACTTTTGCCGATCCTCCGCCTTCCGCGACACGTAACAAGCGATGGGGAATTTTTGCCCCAAAGCGAGTCTAGGTCAATTAAAAGCTCATCTCTACCATAAAAATCCACATCAGCCTCCATTTCTTAGAGAAACGCTCGTATTATATAGTAATTTTGCCCTAATGTCAAGCAGACGGTCTACTATTTCAACAAATTCAAAATAGTAGACTGAACAGGGACACTGGACGAGCGTCCGCCGTCGCGGCACAAACAGCGGTCGCCGCAAGCGCAACCACTGCAAATACATGAAAGCGATGAGCCGCCCAACTTTTCAGCTCGCAGACTCTGTCCATTTGAGATTTATTCAATTTTCGCATGGCGGACAGTTTAGCAAAAAATCCGTTTTTCCACCACTCAGTATGGGGGCGCATCTCCGTTTTTCACCAACTCGTATTGAGATTTGGAAACAACCATGACAACTTTCAAGAACAACATTGTCCT
>CAMKJU010000077.1 GCA_946413265.1 uncultured Lentisphaerota bacterium | reverse complement strand
TCGCCCTCAGACAGGAAGGACTGTCGAGAAAGGCAAAGGAAGAACCAAAGTTCAAAGGTTGGGGCTTCTGATGCTGAGTCGCAAGAGGTATCGGCAATGACAGTTTCACACGGGAAGCCGTATGCGGGAAAACCGCACGTACGGTTTGATGAGGGGGCGGGCGTACCCGGAAAGGGACGCCCCGCCCTGCTCCACGAGTAAGAGTGGTGGAGTGACTGAATTTTTGGTAAACTGTCTGCCATGCGACGCCCAAGGAACTTTCAAACGGACAGTTGCTACCACTTGGTAAGCCGGGTGGCCCACCGCGCCTTATACCTGAACGAGGAGGAGCGCACGCGGTTCGCTGAGACGCGCACCGAGGCATACATCGACGGCGCATGGTACATTGTCGCCCGCGAGAGGCGCACGTAGAAATCTGTGGGGACAGACCCTAGCCCTGCCTGATAGTTTTGATGTACATACGCGGCGCGCGCGGCCTTCCAGGTCGCCGCGCCGTGGCGTTTTTGCATTCTTTGCGGAGCCGCCCCCGGGCTGATCGTCGCCTTTTCGGCTGCCCGGGAAAAGGAGCAGACGTATCCGGCAGGCGCCGTTGCCGCAAGCCGGGGATCAACCGCCTGCAGAAAGGCCGTGACGTTTCCGCCGCCCGAATTCCCCATGCAGCCGAGAGCCTTGGCATCGATATCCGGGCGCGTCTCGAGATAGTCGAGCGCGCGCATCGCGTCCCACACGCGGAAGCGCGGGAACCCGCCGCCGAGAAGGACCGCCAGCGAGCCGATGCGGTTGTGCTCTTCCCAGTTGACCGCAGGGTCCTTCCCGCGCTCCTGGACGCGTTCGCCCTGCGCGAGCGGATCGACCACCAACGCCGCGATACCGGCACGGGAGGACATCACCCCGCCCCTGCTGTAGGAGGGGGCGGACTTCCCCGCGCCGCCGTGTCCGCAAACGATCAGCACGCCAGGATGCGGCGGAGGGAAGCGCGCGGCATCCGGCAAATAGAGGCTGGCGGAGACATGAACGCCGGGCCAGCTCTCGAACAGGACGTTCTCCACCGTGTAGCCGTCGCGCGTTTGGACGGAAACCGTGCGCGCGTTCAGCGGGCAGCGCTCGGACGGAAAACCGCCCATGGCGCGGATCATGCGGCTGCGCAGGTCCTTTCCGTACCGCTGCAACTCCTCGCGCGTCTTCATCCGCCGCCAGGCCGCGTCACATGCGGCATCCGCCCGCTTGACCTCCGCCAGAACCGCAAGCCATGACGACCGTCCCGCGTCAGCGCCCAAGACGGGTTTCGCCAGTTCGACGGAAATCCAGTCAGCCTCTCCTGCGGCGCAGGAGAGCGTTCCCGGAGCAAACGCCGCAAGACTTGCGGCGAGAATGAATTGCAAAAACACCGATTCTCCGCGTGGAATCCTTGACATGTCTCTTCCGTCTTCCCTCTTCCGTGGCATTTGCGGTTCAAGCCACTCTACCTGAAAAGACCGCATGACTGCAACAACACGATCAAGGTGTCAACGGCGGTAAGTGTAGCACAAATCCCGCCGCCGGCGCAAGGCATTCCACGGGAAATGAATGAAACGGAAGATCCGCCGCCGTCTCTTGACATGAAAACGAGAAATAGTGTAAAATACACGCCGCTTGGAGGCGATCTGCCCCTGGGCGGAGATAGAGTGCAGAGACATGACGAAGGCAATACATTCTGGCAGACGGACAGTGTCCGCCCTTGGCAAGGCGAGGGCGGGGAGCTCTGCATACTTCATGGATCCTGAGTGCCTTGCGCTGATCGAGAACTTCCGGCTCATGGACGACACCTTCATGTCGAAGTGCCTTGAGAACGCACCGGAGTGCATTGAACTGATTTTACAGATCATCCTCGACAAGAAGGACTTGAGGGTGGTCAAGTCGCAGACCGAGTACCCGATCAAGAACCTCCAGGGGCGCGGCGTGCGCTTTGACGTATTCGCGCGAGATTCCGAGGGCAAGGAGTACGATATCGAGATCCAGAGGGCCGACAAAGGCGCGGAGCCGAAGAGGGCGAGGTACAATTCCGCGTTGATGGACGCGAACGCGCTCAAATCCTGCGAGGACTTCGGCAAACTTCGCGACACTTATGTAATCATCATCGCCGAGAACGACGTGATGGGAGAGGGGCGAGACTACTATTCATATCAGCGCAGGGATGATGAAACCGGCAAGCGGCTGTGCGACGGAACTCACATAATCTACGTGAACGGCGCGACGAAAAGCATGTCGGAAATCGGAAAGCTGATGCACGATATGAGATGCCGCGACGCGGCTGAGATGTATTTCGAGATTCTCAAGAAGAGAGTTAGTCAGTTTAAAAATTCAGAAGAAGGGAGGCGCATCATGTGCAAAGCAGTTGAGGAATTCGTGGAACGCCGTGCGGCCGAGGCCAGCGTTGAGGCCAGAGCCGAGGGCAAAGCCGAGGGCAGAGCCGAGGGCAGAGTCGAGGGCAGAGCCGAGGGCATTGTCGTGGGCGAGGCGCGTGGTAAGCGCGAGGGCAAGCGCGAGAATATGCTCGCGACAGCGAAACGGATGCTGAAGAGCGGGATGCTCGCGTTGAAGGACATCGCGAAGTTTTCCGGCCTTTCGCTCGCGCAGGTCAAGGAACTCCAGGCGTCGATGTAGAATGTAAAGGTATTGGCCCCATGAGTGATGCACATTTCAGATTGTGTCATCTCAACGAACAGTCGCTGTTGTCGCAGGCGTGATTCTCCGCCGCAGTCCCAAGTTCCTCGGCCCGCGCGAAACGCTCCCGCCGCCTTCAGTGCGTTCAGAGAGATAAAGGGCGTTTTACGATTGGGCAGATAGACTTGTCAAATAAGATAAAAAATTGACCAGTTTGTAATTGACAAAAACGGCAGGGGGTAAAATATCATCAATGTTTGATTTTAAAAAGGAACTCAGCGATGATCCAGAGCAGACTGAAAAGTACACTGAAAACCCTTGCGGCTGTTGTCATTGCAGCGTCCGCCGCATGCGCGGCGGCCGCGAACACGCCGATTCCCATGGCCGAGACGATCACGAACACGCTCACGACGGCGTGGGGACGCACGGTCACGCCGGAGAACGCCTGGCGCGAATACCCGCGCCCGCAGATGGTGCGCGGCAACTGGCAGTGCCTGAACGGCGAATGGGAGTTTGCCGTGACGGCGGTGACGGCGGACGTGCCGCGCGCGTTTCCCGAGCGGATCCTCGTGCCGTTCGCGGTGGAGTCGAAGCTTTCCGGAGTCGGGCGCGCGGTAACGCCGAACGACTTGCTCTGGTACAGGCGCGCGTTCACGGTCGGGCCTCTGGACGGGGGGCGTCTGCTGCTCCATTTCGAGCGCGTGGACTACCGTGCCCAGGTGTATGTGAACGGCGTCGAGGCGATGGATGCGCCGCATGAAAACGGCAACGCGCCGTTCAGCCTGGACATCACGGATCTCGTGCGGGAGGGGACGAACGAGCTGAAGGTCTGCGTGTGGGATCCGACGGACGCCGGGCCGGGCGGCACGGGGAAGCAGACACTGGACAGGGACGGCGGTTCCTTCTTTGGCACGGTAAGCGGGATTTGCGGAAGCGTGTGGACGGAGCGCGTGTGCGAGACGTATCTCGCGGACTGGCGAATCGACGCGGACGCGGCGCGCGGGACCGTGCGCATAAAGCCGGAGCTGCGCGGCCGCCGCCGCGACGCGCAGGTGGAGGCCGTCGTCTCGTTCGCCGGGAAGGAGGTCGCCCGCGGTTCGCTCGCGCCGGGAGGCGACGCGCTGGAGATCGCGCTTCCACGGCCCGTGCGCCTCTGGTCATGCGCCGCGCCGAACCTCTACGACGTGGCGCTCACGGTGCGTTCCGCCGCGGGGACGGACGAGGTGAAGGGCTACTTCGGCGTCCGCACCGTCTCCACCGCCCTCGACGCGCGCGGCATCCGGCGCGTGACCGTGAACGGAGCGTTCACCTTCCTCCTTGCGACGCTGGACCAGGGATGGTGGCCGGACGGACTGCTCACGCCGCCGTCCGAGGACGCCTGCCGCTTCGACGTCGATTTCCACAAGAAGGCGGGTTTCAACGCGATACGCAAGCACATCAAGGTCGAGCCGCGCGCGTTCTACGCTCACTGCGACCGCGTTGGCGTGATGGTGCTGCAGGACATCCCCTCCGGAAACGAGTACAGCCGCCTGCACGACCGGACGGCGTCCCATGCGCGGTACGGCAGCTACCGCCGTGAGCTGAGGGACTGCATTGCGCTGCTGCGCAACCATCCGTGCGTGGTGATGTGGATCCCGTTCAACGAGGGATGGGGCCAGCCCGGACCGGACAAGACGCGCGACGTGATTCGCTGGATCAAGCGCGCCGACCCGTCGCGCCTCGTCGACGGACCGTCGGGCTGGAACGACTACGAGGGCGGCTTCACGGACGTCAGGGGCTGGAAACACGCGCGCGACGTGGCGGACGGAAACGTGTATGCGGACGTGCTGGACTTCCACAGATACCCCCACGCCATCATGCCGCCGCCCAGCGCGCGCCGCGTCTCGTTCTGCGGCGAGTTCGGCGGCCTCCACGCCTGCCTTGCGGGGCATTCGTGCGACCCGCTTGCGATGCGGGGCGACTGCCATCCGTACCTGAAGGGCATGCGCGACCCGCGTGCGCCGCTCGGACCGGTGCCCGTGGATGACGGCGGCGCGTGGCGCGAACGCAACAGGACGCGTTACTTGGAGCTGATGAAGCCTGTCGTGGAGATGGCGCGGAAGGGCCTGGGCGGATGCGTCTTCACCGAGGCGCAGGACCAGTACTGGGAGTTCATGGGCCTCATGACGTTCGACCGCGCCGTGGTGAAGTTCGACTTCGACTTCCTGCGCTCGGTCCATGCGGAGATATACGAGGCTGCGCGCGCCGGCGCCGACTAGGCGTATCGTGAAATTAGCCTTGCCTAACGGGGGGTGGGGGGGATATAATAGTCGCAAAATTTGGCATAGGTGTGTCAAGGATGCTACAGGAAAAGGAGGATGCGAGACATGAAGACTGTTGCGAATGGATTTGTTGCCGCGGTTGCCGTGGTGATGGCGCTTTGCGCGAATGACGCGCTGGCGGACTGTTTTACCTACAACACCCCAGACGGAACGATGGATCTTGGGGCGGATACGCAGATAAATTCGACGGATAGGTTCATTATTTTCAAAGGCACCGTGAACCTCAACGAGGGCGCGTCCATAAAATGTTGCGGCAATGCCACCGGATCCTGCAACTTCATCGGCATCGAAAACAGCGATTCAGCCGCTGCCCTGAACATCAATGGCGGCACGTTCTGGTGCGCGAAGAAGACAAACGGGACAGGAGGATACCTCGCCATAGGAAACGGCATTGACGTATCAAATACATCAACGCTTACGCTCAACAGCGGAATCCTAAAGGTCGAAGCCTTTTTGCGCAGTTCAACGCAATGGGATGACACTGCGGGCGTGACAGCATCCGGTGCCATTACCATCAACGGCGGGGAGGCGACGGTCGGGACGATTTACGTCGGGGCGTCGACCGTCAACACCGGCACGTCCACCCTCAACCTCAACGGAGGAACGTTGACTACGGGCGGCGTGATCTTCCGCATTGGCAACGGCCAGGTGTTCACGTGGGGCAACGGAACGCTCATCGCAACTCAGGACAATATCTTCACCCTGCAGCCGTACAATGACTCCAACACCAAGACGCGTACGCTGGAGATCACGGGCAATCCCTCCGTGTTCGACACGGCCGGCTTCGAGCACGCCTTCCCCGCATTCTCCGGCACTGGCACGCTGCGCGTCGCGGGCGGTGGAACCGTCGTATTCTCCCAGGCGTCGATTCCGTACGACATAAGCGTGGACGCCGACACCAAGATCAAAACGAGCATCGCCGTTTCGTGCGCCGGCGCGGTGACGCTTGCCGCCGGCGCGAAGATATGCTTCGACGTCTCGCAGCTCAGCTCCGGCGAGAAGATATCCTTCACCGCGGCCTCCTTCTCCCTGCCGGAGGGCGAGAGCGACGTTCTTGAGTTCGTAGAGGAGAGCGCCGACTACTCGGTTCAGCTTGTGAACGGCGGAAAGACGATCGAGGCGACCGTCGGCGGCGGCGTGCAGAGGGTGATCACGGCCGAGTGGACGGGCCTGGGCACTTATCGGGACGTGGCAGATCCCGCCAACTGGAAGTGCTACACCGCCCAGGGCACCCTGATCGAAGGCGCTCTTCCCACGGATGAGACCACTGTCGTCGTCTCGGGAACCGGCGTGACGTTCCAGATTCCGGACGGCTACGCCGCCACGGTGAAGTCCATCACCTTCGGCGACTGCTCCCTCGGCGCCGACTGCGACTGGAGCACGATTACAAACGCGATGCTCGCAAACGGCGCAACGCTCGACCTGAACGGGCACGACCTCAAGATTGCCTACATTGCGTCGGAGGGCTTGGCGAGCGTGACGAACTCCGCAGCCGGCGTGAAGCCCCGCCTGTGGCGGGCGAACGCGTCGAACGAGCTCGACTTCGTGGACGCTGCGGTGGCGGTGGACACGGCGACGGTGCTGGTGCAGGCCGTCAACGACGCAGACATCGTGTTTCCCCGCATCCCGAGCACGATTGTGACGCGCAACTGCGCGATCATCGCCCAAAGAATCGACTGTGAAGTCGTGCAGAACGGCGGCAACGCCACGGTCAAGAGGGAGTTCGACATCGGCTTCGGCGGACACTACGGCATATACACGATGAACGGCGGCACGTTGACCGCGACCGGCAGCCTCGTGCCTGGAGGCTGGGACGGCGGGTCGGGCGAGTTCAGGCAGTTCGGCGGCACCGTGAACGCGAATTCCTACTTTGTAATAGGATTCTGTGGCGGCGTCGGCACATATTACATCGAAGGCGGCGAGCTGAACATCACGAAGCAGCCGCCGTGCATAGGGCAGATGGACCAAGATAGACCTGCCACCGGCATCTTCGACATCGCGGGCGGCGTGGTGAACGCCGCGCAGCCCGTCCATGTGGGCGATGTGGGCTCCACGGGCATTCTGCGCGTGCGCGGCAGCGGAATCCTGAACACCCCGGGAATCCTCTCGGTTTCGGCGAACTCCGTTGAGTTCGACGGCGGCACCGTCAAGGCGACCGCGGCCAGCGGCGAGTTCATGAGCAACCTCACGAACGTGGTGTTCGCGGCTGGCGGGCTGAACCTGGACGCAAACGGCTTCAGCCTTGGCATCTCCAACTGCGTGCTGAAGGCGGCGATGGGGGCGAAGGCCATTACGTTCGCCGGCGCCGGCACGCTCGCGTTCACGGGCACCACGCTCGAGCTCTCCGGCAAGACGACGGAATCCTACGTGTTCGCCGAGGCCACCGGGGAAGGTACGTTCACCAGCGTACCCTCTCTGAATTTGAAGGGCTGGTCCGTCAAACTCTCCACGGACAGCAAGAAAGTGATCATAGACCGCAACGGGCTAATGATTATTCTCAGATAGCTTCACCGTCGCTCGACGACAAGCCTCGTAGGCCCGAACAGTCCGGATGGAACGAGCGGGTGGTTGGCCTTGTACCCACCCACTGAAATCCACGTGGGGCGCTTTTCCGCCGGAAGCGCGGCGTCGCCAACGAGCCGGTTCACCCAGCTCGTGCACACCTCCACTTCGAGATTGTTCTCGCCGTCCCTGAGCAGATCCGTCACCTGCACCTCGTAGGGCGCGGTCCAGATGCCGCCGGCCTCGCGCCCGTTCACCTTCACGCGCGCGATCTCGCGTGCGCCGCCGAACGACAGCCGCGCGATTTCGCCGGCGGAAGGTTTCGACGCCGTGAACGTGGTCCGGTACACCACCTTCCCCGAATAGTGCCGGATCGCCGGATCCGTGCTCTTCGAGAGGTCGGAAAGCGCATCGCGGCGAATCTTCCCGGCGGGGCCGCGGTGGAGCGGATCGCTCTGGAACTCCAGCTCCCATGCGCACGCGAGCTCCCGCGTCGTCCGCTTGACCGGCGCATGGCGTTCCGTGCGTCCCCCGTCTGGGCGCGCGAAAACCACGAACACGCTTTCCATCGGCTCAAGCTCCACGCGCACCTCGGTTCTGCCGTCTCGAGTGGCGCGCCATTCGGGCGCCTCGCGCATCTCGCCCGTCACGGGACGCCACAGTTCGGGAATGCGCCCGGCGGTGCGGAACACGAAACGGTCTGCGGTCTTGCCGTTCACGCGGTTGGCAAGGAAGTATATTTCCGCGTTCGGCAGGGTGCGGTGGGAGAAATCGACCGGCGTCTCCGCCCTGAACGCGCAGTCCTCCGGCGACTTGCGCATGGCGAAGATGTCGTCGTAGGGAAGGTTCCACGCGATCACGCCCTTGCCGACCCTGCGGAAGAGCTTCGACTTGCCGTCCACGTCTCCCCACAGCCTGTCGGCGATTTCCCTCACCTCCTCGTCCGCGCGCGGCTGGCCGGCGAGCGACGGCGAGCGGAGCGGCTTCGGCCCCAGCACGAACGCGCCGTCGTTCACGAGCCGCTCGATCATGCGGAGCATTTCCGGGCGCATCGTGGTGCCGAGGCGGGGCAGCACCAGCACCTCGTACTTCGTGCCGTGCGGCAGCGAGAGGCGGCCCTCTTCGTCCACGCCCGCCGTCTCCCGCAGCACCTCGGCGTTGATGAAGTCCCACTGCCTGGTCTTGCCCGGCGGGCAGGCCGGTTCGGGGAGGCCGGTCATCTTCGGCGCGCCCTCGCCGATGAAGAAGGCGATGTCGGCGACGTCCAGGCCCTGCTGGAGCATGTAGTTGCAGCGCTTGATGTAGGCGTTGAGGACGTCCATCTGCCCGAACCACGTGTTGTGGCGGTGGAACTCATTCCCGAACCACGCCGTGACGCCCGGCTGGCGCTCGTCGGGCTGGTGGATGAAGAGCGTGAGCAGCGTGGCGTTGACGCCTTCCGCGAAGAAGCGGTCGAAGCGCCGCTTCAGGTATCCGGGCGCGCGGCTGAAGGGGCGCCCGCTGGAGGTGTGGGACTCCGCCCACACGCGCCGCTTGCCGTATGTGTGGGCGCAGCTGGAGGCGGCGCGCACTTCCACGTTGCCCGCCCCGCCTTCGCTCCAGAACTCGCCGGAGACTTCGTCGGACTGTCCGCCGTACTGCAGGAACTCGGCCGGGAAGCCCCAGTGCCCGTAGCACTGCAGCCACGTCGTCAGGCCGCTGGCGTTGCTCGCCTCGCGCAGGCCGGCCACGTAGGAGTATGCGACCTCGTCCGCCACGAAGCGCCGCAGGTCCCAGAGGAAACGGCTGGAGTCGCCGCGCCCGCCCACGGACATTCCGAAGAGCGCGGGCAGATAGGGCGTGGGGTCGTAGCCAAACGACGCCTTGAACTTCGCCGCCATGCCGTCGGTGAAGTTCTGCCCGCCCACCTCGTAGCTGTCCTGCACTGCGTAGTGCATCGCCTTGCGGTGTTCGGGCGGGATGCGGTTCAGGATGTCGCCGAGATAGGCGTCGAAGTGGGCGGCGACGTGTTCACGGCTCATCTTGTCCACTTCGTATCCGGTCGCCTCCGGGTTCGCCGGGCGGTTCTGCGTGCCGGTGGGCGCGGCGGCGAAGCGGTAGATCGCCCATCTTCCCGGCGGCACCTTCCAGTCGAGGCGGCCGTCGGCTGCCACCTTGCCGCGCAGCACGATGGCCTTCGACGCGTCAAGGGCGGTTCCCGGCGCCTCTGGCGGGTCGTCCGGCCACATGTAGTCGCGCCAGGCCGGTTGAGTGCCTTCGTACATCTTCGCGAGGGACTTCTCCCAGGCGCGGGCCACAAGCGGCGCGGCACACACCGCGACGGACGCGAATTCCGACTGCCCGTGGGCCTGGCGCACCGTCACGCGGAACCGCTTCGCCTCCACTGGCGCGAATGCCGCCACGAGCGGCGCGTGCTGCGAGAATCCCACGTTCGGCTCGCTTCTCATGCGGCTGAACGACGTCTCGCACTGTTTCTTCCACGCGCCGTCCAGTTCCGCCTCCACGGCCACCTTTCCTGCGAACGTGCCGCCCGTGAACGCGAGTTCGGCCGCCTGCGCCGTGAAAGGGGACGGCGCCTCCAGTTCCACCACGAGCGGCCGGCCGCCGCGCGAACGCAGGGGTTCGCCCGACACGCGGGCCGCAACACGGTCGGCAAAGCCCTTCGGGGCGGGGTATGCGACGGCCACTACGTCGCGTACGTGTTCCGCCGGCGCGTTCTCGAACTTCGGCGCGGGCAGCGACACGCCGTCGCGCGGCCCCTCCACCGTCACGCAGCTCGCGACGACGCGCCGCATGGCCTGCTCCGGCTTCACCCATGGGCCGCCGCTCTGGCTCCAGCCGGGGGAGTTGAACATCCCGAGCTCGATGCCCAGGCGGCTCGCGGTCTCGAACGCCGTCGCCACGGCCTTGTACCATTCCGGCGAGAACGTCTTCACGGGGCCGGGCTTGTTCGACAGGCTGGGGACGTCCGACCCGATGTCCGAAATATACGCGCGGTCGATGCCGGCGCGTTTCATCGCCTCAAGGTCCCGGCGGATCCCTTCGCACGAGATGTTGCCGTTCATCCAGTACCAGAACGTGGCCGTCTGCACCTTGCCGAACGGGTCGGCGAAGGCGCGCGCCAGCTCCTCGCGCGGCGGGTTGAGCGGCTGCTCGTTCGTCCAGGCCGGCATCTTGTGCGTGAAGCGCGCGCGGGGCGTTTCCGCCGCGCATGGGAGCGCCACGAGCCCGGCGAGACACACCGCCGTAGGTAGAAAAACGGGAACCGCCTTCTTCATTGCATCTTTTCCTTTGTCTTTTCGCGCTATATTGCGATATTGGGCGCACCCTTGCCTTGTTCGCTCCATGCCGCCGCGATAAAGCGGCGGCGGAGTGGGCTCTCACTTGAGCGGGGCGCAGTTGACGTGCGCGGCTATGAGCCTGCGGCGGCACTCCTCGGCACGCGCCGAGAAGCCGGCGAAGTCGCGCTTCCTGGGGTCCGGATACGTCCACAGAACCTCGGCGATCGCGAGTCCGCGCGGCCAGAGCTTCCATTCAAGGTCGTGTCGCCCGAACGTGTGCGATGTCCAGTTGCAGCACTGCCCCCCGACGACGTGCGCACGCCCATTCTTGTCCACGCCGGCGAGCGGGTCGAACTGGTAGACGCGCTCAAGCGGCAGCCAGCCGCCGGGGTAGAGGTACGGATCTTCCGCAAGCCCCTGACGATAGTCGAAGTAGGTGTACTGATACGGGGCCATCACGATGTCGAAGCCCTGGTTCGCGGCGGAGGCGCCCGCCCCGTGCGCGCGCCAGCACATGCCCATCGCGGACTTCGGGAGCAGTGTCGTGATCTTCGACCCGCCGGCGCCGCGGTCTGCCGATTCGATGAAGATCTCGTCCCACCCGATCACCCGGCGTCCTTTCTTCGCGAGATACTCCGTAAAGTGCCGCGTCACCCACGGCTGGATCTGCTCCACGCCTTTCAGCCCCTCCCGCTTCATGAACGCCTGGCATTTGGGACACCTCTTCCAGCCGTCCCGGAAGCATTCGTCGCCTCCGATGTGTATCACCTCGCTTGGGAAGAGCTCGCACACGTGGTCGAACACTTTTTCAAGGAAGCGGACGGAGTCCGGGTTCCCGAAACAGTAGATGCCCGTGAACTTGCTGTAGTTGAACTTGTAGGCGTCGCGATTGCGCGCGTAGATCTCCTGAGGAAAGCAGCACAGCTCGGGGTACGCGAAGATGGCCGCGGCCGAATGGCCCGGCAGTTCGATTTCAGGCACGATCGCGATGTGGCGGGCCTTCGCGTACGCGACGATTACCCGCACGTCGTTGGCGGTGTAGAACCCGTTGGCGACCTTCTCGCCACGCGAACGCACCTTCTGCCCGGGGAGCGGGAACTCCTCGCCGTACTTCTGCAGCTCTGGATAGCCGGGAATCTCCAGCGACCAGAGCTGGTCGTCTGTCAAATGCCAGTGGAGGACGTTGAGCTTGAACCACGACATCTGCTCGAGGATGTGCAGGACGGTGTCCTTGCCGAGAAAGTGGCGTGAATCGTCGAGATGGACGCCGCGCCACCTGAACTTGGGCGAGTCCTTGATCTCCAGGCACGGGTACGCCTTGCACTTCTCCTTCGCGTCCCAGCGGCCCATCTGCGAGAGCGTCGTGTTGGCGTAGAACGCGCCCGCGTCGTCGGAATGGCGGATCGTCATGCCGTCCGGGCGTATGGAAAGCTCGTACCCCTCGGGCGGGATGGACGCGACCTTCTCCATCTTCGGCGGTTTCTTCGCCCGGTGCCAGCCACCCGTCAGCCGCATCTCGCGTGGCGCGGGGACGAGCGCAACGCCTTTCGCGCTGTCGTCGCGGAAGAAGGCCCCCGCCTCCGACGCGTCGACCGGGACCTTGTCCATCAGAACGCTGCTGCCGTCCGCAGCCACGAACCGCAGCGAGCCGGACGAGACAAACGTCGTGTTGAACATATACGCCGCATGGCCGCGCGCGCAACTGACCGTGAGTCGACGCCCGTTCAGGTCGATTCGGCATCTACCGTAGCCGCTTCCGATGAAACCGGAGTCGCACACGTCCATTGAAGAGTCGGCGAGAAGCTTCAGGTACTGCACCTGCGCGTCGCCTGCGGGGTTCGGCTGCGAGTCCCGGAGAAGAAGCCGGCCGCCCGCGAGCACGATGTTCCAATAGCAGTTGTTGCAGGAGTCCCGGAGGTCGAGCGTCGCGCCGCGTTCGATCAGTATCTCGGTTCCGGGGTGGCCCCAGTTCAGCCGTCTGGCGGGCTCGGAGTTTAGGTCGCCCGCCTTGCATCGGAGCGCGCCCGCCGCCACGAGGGTGCCGCCTCCGTAGCTGTGGCCCATGCACGCCTGGCGGAAGTCGCCCGCGCCCGCCTTGACGAAGCGCAGGGAGCCCGCGAACGACACGTTGGTGTTTACAGCCGAGACGCCCTCCGGCACGTCCACGTACAGCACGCCGCCGCCGGCCGTGTCGGTGATCGTGCCAGCGCCAGCGATGCCGGAAAGCGAGAGGCGGCGTCCCGCCAGGTCGAGCGTCGCGCCGGCCGAGACGGTCACCACGCCCTTGCCGCGCCAGTCGGCATCGGCCTCGAGCTTCGTCGAGGTTGAAACGGAGAATCCGCCTGCGTGCGCCGCAAACACGAAAGCCGCGCCGGCGGCGTGCAGAAACAGTGTCGTTTTCATTTGTCGGTACCTTTAGTGTTCGTCAAAGATGGACGAGATGGATGGTTTCCGCCCCGAAGGGCTCGCCTCAAATTATACCATAAATCCATGCCGCCGACTATACCACAAAGCGGCTGGTTTTGGTAGAATATGCATCGTCTGCGGCGGAGTGTCGGCAGACCGAATGCATAAAGGAGGCTATATGACGGCTAGAATGCTTATTGCTACAAGTCTGGTTCTTGCCGCGGCGATCCCCGCGGCAATGGGCGATTCCGCCGTGCCGGCGGAGAGTTCCGGACGATGGACTGCGGAGCGGGCGAAGGCCTGGGCGCAGGGACGCCCCTGGTACTGCGGCTTCAACCACGTACCCGCGAACGCGGCCAACGACGTGGAGATCTGGATGAAGGACACCTTCTCCCCGGAGCTCATACGCAGCGAGTTCAAGCTCGCCACGGACCTCGGCTTCAACTGCGTGCGCATCTTCCTGCAGTACAAGGTGTACGAGGACGATCCCGGATGGTTCCTGTGCGCGTTCGAGAAATACCTCGAGCTTGCCCACGAGGCGAAGCTGGAGGTGATGCCTGTCTTTTTCGACGACTGCACGTTCAGCCCCAGGAGGGATCCGCACCTGGGCCGGCAGGACGATCCGATGCCGGGATGGGGGATGTGGGGATGGGTGCCGTCGCCGGGGTACACGATGGTCGTGGACTCCCGCACGCACTGGAAACTCGAGAGATACGTCAAGGACGTCATCTCCCGCCACAAGGACGACCGCCGCATCTTCGCGTGGGACCTCTACAACGAGCCGACGTTCAAGATCGAGGAATATGCGGATTATTCGCTTGAACTCGTGCGGAAGAGCTTCCGCTGGGCGCGCGAGGTGGCGCCTTCGCAGCCGCTCACGGTCGGTACCTGGAACGGCAACAAAAAGCTGGAAGACCTTGTGCATGCCGAAAGCGACATCATCACGTTCCACTGCTACGGGCCTGCCGCCGCGACGCGCCGGAAAATCGCCGCCGACTCCCGCATGGGGCGGCCCGTGATCTGCACCGAATGGATGATGCGCAACACGGGATGCACCATCCAAGACGTGCTGGGAATATACAAGGAGACGGGCGTGGGATGCATGCTCTGGGGGCTTGTGAACGGCAGGACGCAGACGCACGTGCCCAATGCCAAGGTCAACCTCGACTACAAGGGGCCCTGGGTGACCGACATCTTCCGCCCCGACCACACCCCCTACGACGCACGGGAAATCGAACTCATCAAGAAGGCCACCGGCAGGGCGCCATGACAGGGATGCAAATGAACCGTCTACTCGTTCTTGCCGCCGGATTCGCGCTGGCGGCGCAGGGGGCCGCGTCCGTCGACGCGCGCTTCGAGGCGGCATGGAACGCGCGCCGGGGAGAGCCGTACGGCAACGTGCCCGTCTCCCCGCCGGTCTTCCACGGCCATCCGCGCGTCGCGCGCGGCTATTCCCGCGAGATCATCCTCTTCGCGGCGAGGGTGTTCCACAACTCCGAGACGAACTTCTACGGTCTCGCCAACGCGAAGCTGCTGGAGAACTGCCGCTTCTACATCGCGAACAAGGACGTGCGCAACGACCGCGACTCCTTCTACTGGAACATCGGCGACCTCTGCCGCATCGTGCTGCATTACGGGGCGAAGGGCGACGTGGCGGCAGGCAGGCTTGCGCCGGAAGCGGAGGCCGCGTTCAGGGAGATGGCGTTCGGCTACTGCTACGACATGTCGCGGCTCGCCGACGCGGAATGCGACGGCGTGAAGACGTGGCGCGTGTACGAAAGCGAAAACCACCACGTCCAGCGCAATTCCGCGCTGTGGCAGCTGATGCACCTGCTGCTCAGGGCGGATCCCGCGTTCGGCGCGCGCAGGCTGAAGGACGGCGGCACGCTGCACGCGCACTACGCGGCCTGGGAGCGTTTCTTCGTGGCGTGGATGCGCGAGCGCGCCGGGAGGTCGATGTTCATCGAGGCGCAGAGCCGGGTGTACGGCATACACACGGTCAAGAACGTGTATCCGCTCCACGACATGTCTGACAATCCGGACACGCGCAGGGTCGCGCGCAACTTCATCGACCTTTTCTGGGCGCTGTGGGCGCAGGAGCAGATCGACGGCGCGGCCGGCGGCGGGATGTCGCGCGTCTATCCGACCAGCGCGCGCGACACGGCTTCCGAGGCCGGCGCATGGGCCTACTGGTATTTCGGGCTGAATCCCCAGTACGATCGCAAGCCGACGGAGATGTACTACATCTGCCTGGACAGCCCCTACAGGCCGCATCCGCTCATCGGCAGGATCGCGGCGGACGCGGCGGCGCGCGGCGTGTACGAGGTCGAGATGCGCCCGCTCGGCTGGACGCTTCCCTCGGACCGGTATCCGCACTACCGTCCCGATCCCGAATGGGGGCGCATCTACCGCTACACCTACGCGACGCCCGACTTCATCGTGGGCACGCAGATGTACCCGCAGGCGCCGGGGCGGAGCTGGTGCCTGATCAGTTCCCAGAACCGCTTCCACGGCGTGGTGTACGGGCCGAGGGACGCGCAGCTCCTGCCGATTCCGGCGCCGGCCGGGATGCACACGATCGGCGCGACCGAACCGCACATCAACTACAACAGCCTGTGGTCGATGCAGCGCAAGGGCACGCTGGTCACCCAGCGGAACAGGCACGCCGGGCAGACCGGCGCGATGCGCGTCTGGCTGTCCGCCGCCGGCGGAGTGGACCGCGTGCAGAGGGACGGCGACTGGTACTTCACGCGCTGTGGCGGCGCGTACAGCGCGGTGCGCGTCGTGCGCGGCGGCGCGCGGCTCGTGAAGGCCGGGCCGAAGGAGAAGATGAAGTGCGAGAAGCAGGGCAGCTTCCTCGTGTGCGAGGACGCGTTCTCGCCGGTGATCGTGGAAACCGCGCGCGCCTGCGACTTCAAGGACGAGGCGGAGTTCCGCGCCAAGGTCAAGGCTTCCGCGTTCGCGCTCACGCCGTCCGCGCTCGACTACACGGGCATCTACGGCAACCGTTTCCACATGGTCCTTGACGGCTCCGACGGCAGCACGATCGACGGCGAGGCCTACGTGAAGAAGATCGACTGGAGCGTGAAAAGCCCGTTCGTGCGGATTCCGTGGCGCGGCGACGTGGCGGAGCTGACGTTCGGCGGCGAGACGGTGCGTCTCGATTTCCGCACGGGGCGCGGCCCCGGCGGATTCTCATGCGGAGGCGCGGAGGCGTTTCTGCGGGTTTATTCAAGCCCCTTTGTCTTGTAAGACGCCACCAGTCACACCAAAAAACGTGCTTGAAGTCCAACATTAAGCTACCCCCCGTTGGAGGAGCCAAAAGGGACATGTCCGTTGCATCCAAAGGGACATGTCCGTTTTGCCCAAGGGGACATGTCCGTTCTGTTCCATGCACCTTGGAGCATGATGAATCTGTGGGGACCCTCTGGCGCTCATGCCGGGTATGAGGTATGCCTGGATCGTGTTCCAGTGCCTGCCAAGCCTGTATG
>CAMKJU010000076.1 GCA_946413265.1 uncultured Lentisphaerota bacterium | reverse complement strand
CCCGTCCCACGCCGGTGCAGCGTGCAGAGCGCGGGCGAGGAGATTCCACGCAGCGCACGGCCCTCCTCGCGTTTCGGACACTCCGGCGCGGCCGGGAATCCGCTCTCCGCGCAGATTTCCCGTGTGATGACCTCCGGCGGCTTTACGAACCAAGGCCCTTCGTTCTGCGGATAAAGTCCTCGTGCCAGCTCCCACGCGAATGGTGCTGCGGCTACCGCCCCCACCACAGACGTGTCGCCGAAGCGCCCTTCCTTGTGTCCGCACCACACACCCACCACGTACTCAGGGTTCCACACCACAGTCCAGGCGTCGCGGTAGGCAGAGGACGTACCCGTCTTCCACGCGAAACGCGGCACCTTCACGTCGGCCGCATGGCCAAGCGCGCGCTGCGAGCGCTCGTCGCCCGAAAGAATGTCCGAAACGAGCCAGCACGCCCCCGGAGAAAACACGCGCGGAGGCGTGACAGCCTTCTGCGCCTCCACTTCCCGCGCAAGCGCACACGGCTCAAGCCACGTACCGCCACGCGCAATGCAGCCATACGCGCCCACTAGCTCAACGAGCGACACCTCCGCGTTCCCAATTGCGAGTCCAAGTCCGAATTTCTCGTCCGGCCCACCTAGGTGCCGGCATCCGAGCGCGCGCAGTACCGAACCGAAGCGCGCCACTCCAAGTCGCTGCAGGAGCTGCACGAACGGCAAGTTGAGGGAAAGGACGAGCGCATCGGAGAGCTTCACGGATCCTCGGTGCGTGGCGTCGAAGTTTGCGGGCGCGTAGCCGTGGTACGCCTTAGGTACGTCCGCGAGACGTTCCTCGGGAGTAACGAACCCGCAGTCCATAGCCGCCGCCGCGAGAAAAGGCTTGAGCGTGGAGCCAGCAGGACGCGACGCGAGAGCCGTGTTGACCTGTCCCGCGTCTGGCGAGAAATAGTCGCCGGAACACGCGAGTGCGAGCACTGCGGCCGTATCTACGCGCATCACCACGGCCGCCGCGGAGTAGCCGTTCGCGGCCGCGCGGTTCACGAGCGTCGTCGCGCGCGCCTGCATGTCCGCGTCAAGCGTCGTCTCATAATCGCCGCGGGTAGGGTCGCCTCGCCGAGACGACCGCTCTCCCGCGCGCGCCACTCGCGCCGCCGCCCAGTCGCAGAAGAACGGCTCGGCGAACGGACGCGGTGCGCGACGGATCTCCGGCACGCTAGCCGTCGCGCCGTCGTACTGCTCGGGCGTTATCATGCCGAGCGCGCGCATGCGTCCCAGCACGTAGGCGCGGCGCTGGATGGCTCGGTCGAGATGGCGGTCGGGACGGAAGCGGGAAGGACACTGCACCATGCCCGCGAGCAACGCCGCCTCGCCGATCCCGAGGTCCTTCGCGCGTTTCCCGAACCATCCCTGCGCGGCGGCCTCCACGCCGACGAGGTTAGACCCGAACGGCGCGCGGTTGAGGTACTGCGAGACAATCCAGAGCTTGTCGTGCGCACTTTCCATCTGCATCGCGCGGAAGGCCTCCACGTACTTCCAAGCGAGCGTGCGTGGGTGCGGATGTACGAGGCGCGTGGCCTGCATCGTGATCGTGGATGCACCGCTTACGCGGCGCAGCGAGGTGATGTTCTGGAAAACGGCGCGCACAACACTCGGCACATTCACACCAGAGTGGCTGAAAAAGCGCCGGTCCTCAGATGCCACAAGTGCCTTCACCACCCAATCGTCTTCGGATGCAACGTAGTAGGGGCGGCAGTCCACGTCGCCAGATCCAAGCGACACGCGTAAAACGGTGCCGGCGTTGTCACGCAAAACGACGCCGCCTGGGTAGGTATCCGCGTTCTCAAGGTGCGGGTCGATCAGCCACCACGACAAACCGAACGCCGCCACGCCAAGTACTGCGATGACGGCGGTGGTGCGTAGGACTGTCTTTCTTTTCATGCGCAGTAGTATAGCAAAGTCCTGTTAGAGTGTCACAGGCCAACAGGTTGCCGACCGGGCTTGAGTGGAATCGCCTTGCCCTTCCACTGAAAGACGCCGTTCACGCCATCGGGGAGCGTCACCTCGCCCTCGACCGCGTCGCCGTCGAAGCGCAGCTTCGTGAGAATCATGCCCTTCGGATGCGGCGTGGCGGCGTCGATCCACTTGAGTCCGCCCGGCTGCGGCGCGATGCGCACCGTCCTGAACCACGGCTCGTCCGGCGTCACGCCCGCGATCGCGGAATGCAGGAAGAAGAGCGGATGCGCCGCCCAGGCGTGGCAGTCGCTCTTCGCCTCGATGCCGTCGTCCTCGAGCGGACAGCGGAGCCCCCACTTCACGTGGTCGCGCCAGAAGTCCATCTTCTTCAGGAAGAGGTCCATCCGCCCCATCTTCGCGTACACCCGGAAGAGATAGTAGCGGAAGTAGTCCGTGGCGCGGAAGAGGTCGTTGCGCTCGGTAAGAGCCTTGAACGCGCTCGCCTCCTGATCGGACGAAAGGACGCCCGCGAGAATCGCGAGGATCTGAGAATGTTCGCTGAGCCCCTGCTTGTCGGGCGTGCCGGCCATCAGGCCGTTCGCACGATCCCAGAACGTCGCGACGATCTTCTTCCCGAGCGCGTCCGCCTTGCCGCGCCAGTACGAGCCGAAAAAGGGATAGCCCAGTTCGTCCGCCACCCGCGCCGCCGCCCGCAACGAGAGCACGTAGAAGAGGTTGTTCTGCGAGTTGACGCCCGCCCCCGGCTTGCCGTTCTGTGGGATGCCCGCGTGCCACCGCTTCGGCTCCTCCACCCAGTCGATGAAGCTCCAGCCGGGCAGGTTTTCAAGGAGGCCGTCCTTGTTCTCGAACTCGGCGAGGCCCATCATCGTGTGGCAGAGGCCGGGGAAGCGCGCCTTGAGCCACGCAGCGTTCTCGTGCCACATCATGTAGTTCTCGAGCAGCATCGGCCAGATCATCGTGTAGGTGGTCGATTCCTGCGTGCCGGTGGTGGGGAAGTTCATCGGCAGCATGCCGTTGTCGCGGCGGCCGTAGTCGAAGAGCGAGATCGCGCGGCGCACAAGGCGGTCGTCGCTGTTCATCGCCGCGATCGTGTCGCACTGCACGTAGGTGTCGCCCACATACATCTGCTGTTCGTAGTGCGGGCCGTCGCACATGATCTCGTGCATGTCCATCTGCATGCCGCGGATGCACACGCCCTGCACGCCGGCGAGCGACGCGTCGTCGCATCTGAAATGAGAGGTGACAGGCGTCGGGTAGCGCGACTCGATGATGCCCACGCCCTTCAGCGTCAGCGGCTCGTCCGCCGTCTTAATCTCGAGCTGGCACCAGCGCCCGGCGCGCCACCACGGCGCGCCGAACGTCGCGTACGCGCGCCCGTCGGGGAAGAAGCGGTCCATGAGGAAGTACCTGGAGCAGCCCTTGCCGATGAACTCGTTGCGGTTGCCCTTGCGTCCGTCCGGATAGCGCGGGCTCTCCACCCACATCCAGCGGATCTCGGACCCCTTGCCGCCGCCCACGACGAGATCGGGGTACGCGCAGTAGTAGTCGTCGAGGTCGAGGAGCGCGCAGAGGATCGTGTTCGCGGGGATCGTCACCGGCTTCTCTTCCTTGAGAAGCGCGTTCAGCGGCTTGACAAGCGGATGGCGCGTATCCGCCTCCGTGTAGAGGGCGCTCCTGTCGAACGTCGCGCGCGCGGCGCGGAACGCGCCGGGGCAGACGCGCTCGTACGTCTGATCGGGCAGCGGCGTGGGGAAGAGCATCCACCCCTTCGCCTTCACGCCACAAACGTTGAACCTCACCGGACCGCGCACGACCTTCGGCGCCACGTACGCCGACTCGGGGGGACACTCCTCCTGGAGCGAGCAGCCGCGCACTTCGGTCTGCGCGCCCACGCCGAAGTTGCGCCGCATCCCCTCCTTGCGCATCGTGACGTTCTTCAGCTCCGCGACGCGCCAGGACGCAACGCCGGTCGTGAGCTGCTTGTGGTACGCGCCCTCCGCCTTGAGGATGAACCCGCCTCGCCAGGAAAGCTGGGCGGACGGCGCATACGGCCCGAGCACCCACACGACGGCCTCCATGACGTGCCTGCCCGGCGCGAGCTTCGCTTCGTAGGACTGGTAGAGCCAGTTCTCGACAATGCCCCGGTGCGGACCGAACGCGATCGGCGCGCCGTCCAGCAGCAGCTCGAAGCGCTCGTCCGCGCTCACGTCGAACCTCAGCGGCGCCGCGTCCGCCGTGAACTCCTTCCTGAAGCGCAGAAAGGCGTACTTGCCCACATCGCCGCGCTCAACCGCCGTCGGATGCCAAATCCAGCTCGCGTCGTCGATCTCCTGCAGACGCGACACGTTCGTGTCGCCGCGTTGGAACCGCTCGGCCCGAAATATCTGCCTCACCTCATTAACTGCGCCGTTCGCCGCAACCACCGCCGCGAACGTCGCCGCAGCCATCCATCTATGTTTCATCATCATTTTCACCTTGTCGCCCAACGGCGGAAGACTGCCTCGGCTTTCTTTCCGCGGAAGGTGAAGTCGCGCGCGCGGACCTGTTCGCGCGTCACGCCCTCGCGCCTCGGGGAGTGCTGGTCCCACTTCCACCAGTGGAATCCCCGGCACCACGGCTCGTGCGCGAACACGCGGAACAGCGCCTCCATGTACATGGCCTGCTCGTCCTCGTCCGGCTCCGCCTCCACGTCGAGACCGGACGGTGACATCGCGCCGTCCTTGATCGACGCGCACCCGCACTCGCCGAAAACGATCGGCTTGCCCGTAGCCTTCGCGATCGCGGACATCCGCGCGTGTGCGCCTTTGAGGCGTTTCGCCATCTCCTCGACAGAAAGCGTCTTCCCCCTGTCTGCCTTCGTGCGTGCAGGGCAGTAGTAGCTGATCGTGAGGTAGTCGAGCGAATGAAACCAGTGGTTGCGGTCTGCAAGGCACTTCTTGAAGTCCACGACGCCCGTATGGAGCGTGTGGCAGCTCGTGACGGGACCTGAATACACGCTGCGGACGGCGGCGATCACGGCCTTCCACTTGCTGCTCTCCTCCACCATGCGGTCAAGTTCGCTGTCGAGACAGAACGCCTCGCATTTCGTGCGTTCGGCGATGCGCGCGTAGTAGGCGCTGCGCGCGGCCATGGAGTCGAACCACTTCGCGCGTTCCCGCGTGGCGCGGCCCGGCATGCGTACGCGGTCCGGAGTCATCCACACGTTGAGCCGCCCCATGCCGTCCTTGCACTCGAGCATGGGGCGCAGCTGCACCTTCATGCCTTTGGAGTGGATGAGGTCGATGGCGTCCATGAGCTCGATGTCGTTCGGGGTGAGGGCGAAGTCCTTGTACTGGAAGGACGAGGAACAGGCGTCCTGCCACACGGTCGGCACTACCGTCACCCATGTTGCGCCCGCACGGGCGATGGCGTCGATCTCCGCGTTGGCCTCGACCGAGCCGAAGTATCCGTTCGTGGCGTAGAAGCCGAACGTCACGCCCCACTGCATCCCGTCCGGGATCGTTGCGGCGAATGCGGATGATGCAAGCGCAGCCAACGCCAGCGTGACGCTCGTCAACGTCGATTTAACTGTAACCATAATCATGACCTTTCTTAATAGAAATTGTCATTTTATTTTCGTCGGCCCGCGGAGGACGTCGCTCGCCCGGAGCGGGCCGAACGTCCAGTGGCGAGGTCGCCGAAGAAACGACCCAGCATGGTGAAGAACGAAACGATCACGCTCCGCCAAGTGAGGCGGCGCGGACGTGCGCGCGGGCGCGGAAAGATACTCCAAGGTGAACGTGCCATGGCTTTAGTATACCACAATTCCGCCTGTGGCACCCCGGCGAAATCAGACCTTTTTCTCGACGACGGAGAGTACGTTCATCGACTCGTCATGCGCCTCGAGGAGGTAAATCCGGTAGGCGTTGCCGCCGGGCAGGACCTTGACGACGACGTGCGCGACATCCGGCACGAGGATGTTCTTCATGTACGCCTCGTTAATTTCCTTCGCCTTGCGCTTGGCCGGCATGAGGTTCGGGAGAATCGCCGGATCGGCGTACTTACTGATCGTCTTAAGCGTCTTCGGCGCCAACTGTCCCGGACACCACATGCACGCCACGTACGCCTGTGCGCGAACCTGCTTGACGAACGCCTCGTCCATCGAGTCGGAGCAGCCGTGGTGGTTCATCTTGCAGACGGTCACTGGACCCACGCGCTCGCCGACGAGCCCCTCGTAGTTGACGTCGCCGCCACCTTTGACCTTGAACCGCCGCCCGACGTCGCCGCCCGCGTAGTAGCGGAACTTGCCGTACTGGATCACGAACGCCAGTGAAAGCGGGTTCTGCGGGATTCGCCTGTCCTTCGTGACGGCCACGTGTTCCGCCGCGTAGTCGCGCACGCCGTCCTTGCCGTCCCACAGCACGCCGTTCGCGCAGATGTTGCGGATGGAGAACACGTCCTTGTAGCGGGCGGGATCGCGCTGGAGCGCAATCTGGTTGAGCGCGCCGACCTTGAACGGCTCGACGATCAGCCCCTTCTTCTTCTGAGCCGCGATCCACGGTTCGAGCAGCAGCATGGACGAATCCTGCTTCTTGTACTTGCCGTGTTCCGGGTACTCGTGGTCGAAGTAGTGCTTGACGTTGAACTCCTCGGCCACGCAAAGGAAGCCGTTGATCTTGCGTCCATCCGGCGTCGTGCGGTAGCGGAGCCCCTCGTAGGAGGAGGTAAACGTCGCGTGGCCGACATGGTCCCAGTGCCAGTGCGAGAAGATGGCGTAGTCGATCGCCTTTTCAGGATACACGCGGTGGATGTAGCGCGCCATCCACTCGCCTCCGAGACGGTCGGGCGACGGCAGCAGCGGAATCTGGTCACGATCGCGCGTACGGAAGAAGTCGCCCGTATCGTTCAGGATGGCCGTGCCGTCGGGGAGACGGTAGAACATGTTCTCGCCGCAGCCCGTATAGACGAAATGGAGGTCCATCTCGCCCGGCTTCCAGCCAGGATAGGGCTTGCCAACCTCGTCGGATGCGCCACGCGCAATGCCGGTTGCCGCAAGCGCGCCAAACGCGGTGGCGTTTCTGAGAAATTCGCGTCGATTCAGTATGAGCATGATATCTTCCTCCTCAATACCGCCTGAGCAGTTCGAGCATCTTGCGGTCGAGCTTGTGGCCGTTGAAATCCTCGTATGCGATATCTGTGCGGCCGGAATCCATGATGCCGAAACGCCCGCGCAGGTTCCAGAGCGCCCAGCCAATGTTCTTGCTCTTCCACAGATTCAGGCAATGCTCCATCCAGGCAAGCATAGTGCCATGCGGCGTCCCGTTGTTGCAGCCGAACTCGCCCACCATGCAGCATTCGCCGGCGTCGAGAGCCCCCTGGTACTTGGCGACCGACGACTCTGGCGATGCGCACAACCCGCCCGAAGCGTAGCCTGGCGCAAGCGGCCAAGTGGGCGGGGCCTTTGGAATGCCCCTGATGTAGTCCGTCCCGTAGTGGGTGATTGCCATCGGCGTATAGCCTCGGAAGGCCTGTCCCACGGACGGCACCTTGTACAGCTCCGGAACCGGGGTTCCCGCACAGTAGTTTCCGTCCACCATGACGAAGCGCGCGGCATCCTCCTTGCGTATCGCGTCGATGAGCTTGCGGCAGAGCGGCAGGTAGTTCTTCCCTGCCGTATGCCGCGTCGGTTCGTTGAAGAGGTTGAAAGAGAGGACTTCGTTGGGGACGCCCTTCCATCTTTTCGCGAACGTCGCCCACAACTTGCAGGCGGCCTCCTGCGCCACGGGACTCGTGCCGAGCGGGAACGCCTCCGTCTGGTCGAGGATGCAGTAGCCGGGAATCCGGTGGAGCGCGATCTGCACGTGGATGCCGTACTGGCGCCCCCACCTGACCGCTTCGTCGAGGTACTTCATTTTCTTCTCGTCCAGCCTCGTCCAGCTGTCCCCCGTCACGAGGATGCGGTAGTCGAGGGGCAGCCGCGCGAAGTTGAATCCCCAGTCGTGCAACGCCTTGAACTCCCACTCGACGAAATGCCCGTCCACGCGCGGATCGGGCGCAAGGCCCGTCGTCGGGCAGCGGAACATGCCCAGAATATTGAAGCCGCGCCACCTCTCGGCCGGACGCCAGTCCGTCACGGGTTCGGCGGCCATGCCCCATTTCGCCATCGCGGACGCGCCGATGCCGGCGAGAAACCCCTTCCGCGTGATGCCATTTGACTGATTCACTTTGCTTGTCATATTTTTCTCCTTTGGCGGGTAGTATACCAAATCCCCACCGACTGTGAAAGCCGCCATCCTGGCGGCAGCCTTCACAATTCCGAATGCGGGGGAACGAGCGGCTTCACCCGGTGTACGGCGAGGATCTCGTTCACACGATCGACGTCGTAGATACCCGCGATGACGCATCTCCGCACAATCATGTCCTCCAGCATGAATTCCGACAGCGCGAAACCGGTGACATTGAATCGGCCCTGCAACTACTACGCGCCCGGCGGTGACGAGTTGACCGCCATGCCAATATCGGCGCGGACAATGTGCGGAACACACGCAACCGCCCACAGGCGGCGACGGCGTGCTTGCGGCAACTTGCGATGGCTTGTATTCATCCGGCACGGCACGGCGCGCCTTTCCCATTCGACGCGATCCCGAAAGCGAGACGGCGGCGAGGCTTGCGGCGTGACGGCGACAGGATGAACGCGGCCCCGGCTTGCGGCATGATTGCGCCGCACGTCGAGAATGGCCTCGTCGTGACGGTGGACAGGGCGCCCCCGGCGCGGACGTTGCAGGTATAGGCCGCACGCGAAACGCCGCGAAAACGCGCCGCGCGGCATGGCCAGTCATTCGACTGCGTGCCGACATTCACGGCGACGGCGAGCTTTTGAACATCTGACATTCTGCTTTTGTTAGTGTTTCTACCTACTTATTTCGTACCCCCGTCGTCCCCCACCTTGTCCCCCACCTTCACGAGGGTAAAATGGTGTAAAAGTTCGCAAACGCTAACAACTAGTAACACGCACGAACCCCTTGCAAATATTGGGTGAAATCGACTTAAAAAGTGGTCGGGGCGAGAGGATTTGAACCTCCGACATTCTGCTCCCAAAGCAGACGCACTACCAGGCTGTGCAACGCCCCGAAATAACTAGAACGACTTGCGCGTGGACTCGTATTCCTCGATGCGCGAGGAGATGAGACCCGATACATCGTTTCGCGCCGCGTTTACTCCCGCTTTCACGGCATAGTAGATCGCCTTATGCGACGAACTGCCGTGCGTGATGATCACCGCACCCGGCACCCCGAGGAGCGGCGCGCCCCCGTAGATGTCCGGATCCAGCTGGGCCTTCAGGCTCTTGAACGCCCCCTTCAACAAGACTGCGCCCAACACGCGGAAAATGCCGCGGAAGCACTCCCGCTTGAGGAAGTAACTGACGGCATGAGCCAGCGACTCGCTCGTCTTCAGCACGACGTTCCCCACGAAACCGTCGCACACCACCACGTCCGTCTGCCCCTGGAAGATGTCGTGCCCTTCCACGTTGCCGCGGAAGTCAATGCCCTGCACCTCCTTGAGAAGACGGAACGTCTCCTTCGTCATCTCGTTGCCCTTGCAGTCCTCCGTTCCGATGGAAAGAAGTCCGACAAGCGGCTTCGTGCGCTTCAGGACGCCCTGTGAGTAGACGCTACCCATTATCGCGAACTGCACGAGCCAGTCGGCATGGCAGTCCATGTTCGCCCCGGCGTCGAGCAGCAGCAGCGGACGGCGCGGGATGCGCGTGGGCAGGACCGTGGCGATCGCGGGACGCTGCACGCCCTTGATGCGGCCAAGGTTGAGGATAGCGCTCGTCGCAACCGCGCCGGAATTGCCGGCCGAGACGAACGCGTCCGCCCGGCCCTCCTTCACGAGGCGCATCGCAACGTTGATCGAGCAGTCCTTCTTCTTACGCACCGCAGTGACGGGACTCTCGTCCATCTCCGCCACGTCGGGCGCATGGATTACCTCCAGCGTACCCTTCTTCGTGGCCGTAGCGACTTCCTTGGGGTACTTGGCAAGCTCCGCGTCGATTTGCTCCTTGACGCCGACGAGGAAGACCTTGACGTCCTCCAGGCCGGCAGCAGCCTCGACACCGCCCCGGACGATTTCGCCCGGCGCGTTGTCTCCGCCCATTGCATCAAGGGCAATGCGAGTCATAACACCTTACTTGGCGGTGACTGAAAGAACCTTGCGGCCATTGTACATGCCGCAGTTCGGGCAGACGCGGTGCGTCTGCTTCATGCCGCCGCACGACGGACACGTTTGGACGGAGGCGAGGATCGCCTTCTCCAGCTGGCCAACGCGCTGGCGCTTGCGCATTTTCGACTTCTTGTGCTTAGGTGATGCCATGTTGCACTACTCTCTTTCTTTCTTTGCTCAATTTTCTGCTCCCGGCAGAAGCACGTCCAACGCGCCCCAACGTCCGTCACGCTCCTCATGCACGCACGCGCAGGGTCCCTCATTGAGGTTTTTCCCGCACGTCGGGCACACGCCGCGACAGTCCGCCCGACACACCGGGTATGTCGGTAGGGCGAGTATTATACTTTGTCTGAGTTCATCCGTCAAATCAACAATTTCAGTTTTTTCATCTGTCTCGAAACTCGCGAGGAAGTCAGGAACGGTCACGGTGAAGTCGAAATCGGACCCGCAACGCGAACAAACGCCCTCAAAATCTTGCTCCAACACGCCGCGCGCAAGCAGTTCACGCCCCGCCAGCTGTACGGAGAGGCGGTAGCGTATGCCCGCAAAAGGACGCAGGAATTCATCGTGCAGGTCGAGCACGGCGTCGTCCAGCACGCCCTCGACCTCCTCGCCGTCCCGGTCGAGCCGGGCGACGTCGATGACCAGCGCCTTATCCATTCTTCACCCCTTGGTCTCCTCCAGCCGCCGCTGCACGGCGGGCGTGACGAACGGCGAGGTGTCACCACCGTAGCGCGCAATCTCCCGCACGGTCGACGCCGTCACGTACGCGAGGTTCTCGCTCGGCATCATGAACAGCGTCTCGATCTCCGGCGCCATGCGCCGATTCGTGAGCGCCATTTGGAACTCATACTCGAAATCGGAATACACGCGCACGCCGCGAATCACCACGCGCGCGCCAATCTTGCGGCAGAAATCAACGAGCAGGGTGTCGAGGATGTCCACCTCCACATTCGCAAGCCCCGCCTTCTCCACGTCCTCTCGGATCATGTCGATGCGGTGCTGCGCATCAAAGAGCGCGCCCGTCTTCACGCTCGTCGCGGCCACCGCCACGACGAGACGATCATATAGACCCGCCGCGCGCGTGATCAAGTCGAAATGACCGCGCGTCATCGGGTCGAACGTGCCCGGATAGACTGCTACCTTCTCTGCCATGGCGAATAGTATATCATATTTTTGAGCTTAGAGCTTAGAGCTTGGAGTTGGAGAGCCTCCTGCGGCGGAGTGGAGCAGGCCTAGCGCGTGGGTGACAGCCTGTGCGCGTACAGATGCGCGGTCGCCGCCGAAAATCATCTTCTCGGTGTGTACGCCGTCTTTCGTCGCAAGTCCGAACCACACGAGGCCGACGGGCTTCTCGGCGCTTCCACCGTCCGGTCCCGCGATGCCTGTGAGCGACACGGCGAGATCGGCTTTCAGGAGGTTGCGCACGCCCGCCGCCATCCGTTCGGCGCACTCGGACGACACGGCGCCATGCGTATCGAGGACATCCTGCGGCACGCCGAGGACATCCCGCTTCACCTCGTTCGCATAGCTGATCACGCCGCCCAGAAACACGGCACTTGACCCCGGCACGGCCGTAATCGCGCTGCCCACGCCGCCGCCCGTGCAGCTCTCCGCCGTCGCACACGTCAACCCCCGTTCCTTCAGCTTCGCCACAAGGCGTTCCGCCGAGTCGCAAGGTGGGGCGAGGCGTCCCGCCGAGCCGCCGACACCGGCCTGTTCCAAAAACACCGATTCGAGCGACCGCCCGTGTGTCAGCGCGTTCAGCGTGTCCATGCGCACGACGCGTCCGTTCTCGACGAACGCCACGTGCGTGCAGAGCTGTTCCACATCGTGCAGGTTGTGGGACGAAATGACGATCGTCTGTTTCCCCGCGCGCGCACGGAGGAAGCGGCGCAGACGATCCGCCTCAAGCGGGTCGAGTCCGTTGAGCGGCTCGTCCAGCAGCACGAGCTCGGGATTCCCCAAGAAACACTGCGCCACCCGCACACGCGTGCGCATGCCGTGAGAAAGCGAGCGGATGGAGGACTTCGCGCGGTCGGCAAGGTTCACGGCCTTGAGTACGTCGCACGCGCTGCGTCGGGCCGTCTCGGACGAAAGTCCCTGCAACCGCCCGAAACGGTAGAAGAGCCCCATCGGCGTCGCCTCGAGCGGCAACTCTGAATCCTGCGGCAGCAGCGCGAAGCGTCCGGCGTGGACGGCTGCATCGAACGGACCGCAGCCCAGCATGTCGATCGTGCCAGACGCCGGACGCAGCAGCCCCGCCACCGTCATCATCCACGTGGTCTTGCCCGCGCCGTTCGCGCCAACGAGTCCCAGCACCGCGCCGCGCGGCACGGCGAGCGTGAAGCCGTCCAGCACCCGGCGACGGCCGTAGCGCTTCACCAGATTGCGTGTCTCCAAAGCGAAACCCGTCATGCGTCCCTCCTTGCGAACACGGCGGCGCCAGCCATCAGATACACGAGCCCCAGCGTCACGAGGTGGAACACGGCAACGGCCTGCGGCGTGAACGACGTCCGCCACAGTCCCATCCGCGCGCCGGACGGCACGAACAGCTCGATGCTCGGGAAGAAATGCGGCAGCACCGAGCACGCGCCGATCGCGAGGATGCCGAACGCCGTGGCGCGCATCCCCGAACGCGTGAGATGCGAGAGTCCGAGCGCAAGCCCCAGCCACGCGAGCGAGTAGAACAACGCACTCGCGCCCCAGCCCAGCATCGCCGGGAACAGCCGCGTAGCCGTCTCCGCAGGCAAACGCCAGAACGCCACGCACCATGCGCCGACGGCACTCACCGCAAGCGCGCTCGCAATCATGAGCGCCTGCCCCGCGTACTTACCGAGCGTCCACTCGAGCCGCGTGACACGCACGAGCATGTAGCGCGCAACGCCCGTGCGCAGGTCGTCCGCCACGCGCGTACCGCTCACGAGCACCACGAGAATCGGTGCGCAGAGAAATGCGAACCAGGCGTAGAGCAATTCCACGGGATGGCGCTTCGAGATGTCCTCGAATACGAGACGGTCGTCCACGCTCGCCGCGACCATGCTGCGGAACGACTTCGACTTCCACAGCGTCTCGGACACGACGCCCGTCTGCCCCGAATCCGGCAACTTCAGCACGCGCACCAGTTCCTGCTCCATCTTCCCGAGCGCGGAGATTGTCCCGTTCATACACAGTACGGCCGACGCGAGGTAGAGCAACAACAGCACGAGCGCGCGTCGGCTGCGTAGCGCGTTCTCCCATTCGCAGAGCGCGGTCTGCACTATACGCATCAAGCTGCGCACGGGCTACCTCCCCTCCGCGTTGGAACCACCGGTCCTCATGGGAAAGTGATCCAGCTTGTCCTGCACGCCGATCAGCGGCTCGGCCACCGCCGGGTCGATGAAGTCGACCATCTGCATCTCCGAGACCTCCGCACGCCGCCCCTGCGGCACGATCGAGCCAATCCGGTCGTACGTCTCGGACATGATTGCCGTCGTGTCGCCCACGAGGCGCAACCCAAGTTCGGGCGTCATCTTTTCTGCCGAGACGAGGCGTTCGGCCAGCACCGTCACGCTCGCGTAGAGCTTCTCGTTCATCTCCTGCAAAGCGTCGTCAAATGCCTTCTCCGCCTCGCCGGAGAGGTTCAGCTTCGCCTTCCACTGGGCGCGCGCCATGTCCACGCGCGTCGCCCACAGCTCCTGCGCCTCGTCGATTCGCGCGGCAAGGTCCTCGGACGTGCGGCGCGGCTTGGGCGCGTCGGCGCGCGCCACGGCATTCGTCGCCTTCGGAGCTGCTGCGGATACTTCCTCCTTCGGCGCGTTGGTGACGGCGATGGCGGAGCGTCGTGCCTCGGCACGCGAAGGACGCCGCCGCCGCGGGTGCCGCGCAGTTTCGGGAATCTTCGCCATACGGGCGAATGTCTCGAAACCGTCTGGCTTCTGCTCGGCAGCGGCTGTCTTCTCGTTTTCCACGAGTTCCTTCAGTGCGCGCAGGTCCGCGCGGGGGCCCCAGGTCCCAACAAGGAATCCCGCCAGACACGCCAGCGGCAGCAGGTAAAAGCATTTTCCCATACGTTCATTTCCTCCTGTAGACGGCAAGTCGCGTCTGACCGTAAGTCCTGACGCGGCAGAGATCCCACGCGGGCGACTCGTCCGGCGTCTGTCGAGATGTGAGTTCAGCCACGAAGAGTCCGCCGGTGCGGACCACGTTCCGCGCGGCGAGCGTGGCGAGGACAGCCGCATACCCCTTCTGGACACCCAGCTCATACGGCGGATCGGCGAACGCCACGTCGAACGGCGCGCCCGCGAAGGTCTCCAGCCACGCAAACGCATCCGCCCGCACGAGCTGACACCGCGCGTCGGCGCCGAGAGCGGAAACATTCGCGCGCAAGATCGCGAGGTGGCGCGGCGCAAGCTCCACGAACGTGCAGTCCGCCGCGCCGCGTGAGAGCGCCTCAAGCCCCACGCCGCCCGCGCCCGCGAAGAGGTCGAGGAACCGTGCGCCTGGCGTCTCGTGCATCAGCATCGAGAAGAGCGCCTCGCGCACGCGGTCCTGCGTAGGACGCACCGCGTCGCCCGGCGGCACCTTGAGGGCGCGTCCACGCCATTCGCCACCAGCAATCCTCATGCAAACACCTCCTCGGCCGTGCGCACCGCCCCCATGGCATCCCGGCTGTAGTAGTCGGCATGGATCTCGGCGGCGTATTCCGCCGTGAGGACGGCACCGCCCACCATCACCTTGCAGCCGGGTAGTTCGGCGTGGAGGAGCTTGATCGTTTCCTCCATGAAACACACCGTGGTGGTCATCAGCGCAGAGAGACCCACAAGGCGGCAGTTCTCGCGCCGTGCGGCTTCGAGGATTGCTTCAGGCGCCACGTCGCGCCCGAGGTCGATTACCTTGAAGCCGTAGTTCTCAAGGAGCGCACGGACGATGTTCTTGCCGATGTCGTGGATGTCGCCCTTCACGGTGGCGATCACGATCGGTCCCTTCACCTTGGTGGGCGCGTCGCCGGATTTCGCGAGTGCGGCGCGAATCACGTCGAACGCCGCACCGGCGGCGTCCGCCGCCATGAGGAGCTGCGGCAAAAACACGGTCTTCGCCTCAAAACCGCTTCCGACGGCCTCCAGCGCCGGCACGATTGCGCCGTCGATTACCTCGACCGGCGCGCGTCCTGCGGCAAGCTCGGCGCGCGCCGCCTCGGCGGCATCCGCCTTCAACCCGCGCCGGATGGCAACGACCAGCGCCGAGACGCCGTCTTCTCCAGCGGCAGGGCCCGCTGTGGTAGGGCCCGCTCGCCGAGCGGGCCGCTGTGACGAGCCGTCGCTTCCCGTCGGCAACTCCTCCGCGTGCGCGATCCACCCCTCGCACGAACGGTCGCGCCCCATAAGCGCGCGGTACGCCCGCCACGCGGCCATCATTTCCGCCGAGAGCGGATTGATGATCGCGGCCGAAAGCCCCGCGCCCATCGCGAGCGTGTAGAACGCGGCGTTGAGGTGCGGACGCCCCGGCAAGCCGAAGGAAATGTTGGAGACGCCGAGTACCGTGCGGCAACCCAACTCCGCGCGCACGCGGCGGAGCGTCTCCAGCACCACGGACGCGCTCGTCGCGTCCGCGCTCACCGCAAGACAGAGCGCGTCAAAGACGAAGTCGTTCGGACCAAGCCCGTACTCCGCGCCGCGCGCAAGGATCTTGCGCGCGATGGCGAGGCGTCCCTCCGCCGTGGGTGGGATGCCGTGCTCGTCGAGGGCGAGCGCCACCACCACGCCGCCGTACTTCGCGACGAGCGGCAACACGGCAGAAAGCGACTCCTCCTTGCCGTTCACGGAATTGACGAGCGCCTTGCCGTTGTAGTGGCGGAGCGCGCGTTCGAGGGCGACGGGGTCGGACGTGTCGATCTGTAGCGGCAAGTCCACCACGCCCTGGACCGCCTGCACGGTGCGGTCGAGCACGGACGCCTCGTCGAGGCCCGGCACGCCCGTGTTGACGTCGAGGACCGCCGCGCCGGCTTCGACTTGCGCCACGGCCTCGCGCAACACGTACGCGGTGTCGCCTTCCGCAAGCGCGGTCTTCAGGCGTTTCTTGCCCGTTGGGTTGATGCGCTCGCCAATCACAATCGTGTCGTCGAGCGGGATCTCCAGCGCGTGCGTGCCGGAGGAAATCACGCAACGACGTGAAGCGGCAAGAGTGCCGCTTCCCCGAGGGATATCTGAAGCGACACATCGGGGAAGCGACACTCCTGTCGCTTCCCCCTGCAACCGCGCGGTGACGGCGGCGATGTGCGCGGGGGTGGTGCCGCAGCATCCGCCCACGATGGACGCACCGGCCGCGACGAGGTCCGCCACGTCGGCGGCGAATGCCTCCGGCCAGACCGTGAACACGGTTTGTCCGTCCACAACCTTCGGCATGCCGGCATTGGGCTTGACCGCAATGGGACACGACACAACGCGCGCGAGGCGTTCCACGTAGGGGCGCATCTTGTCCGGACCGAGCCCGCAATTGAAGCCAAGCGCGTCTACGCGCAACCCCTCCAGGAGTGCGGCCACGCATTCCACGTCGCCGCCCGTAAGGAGCTTGCCGTCCTCGCCGAGCGCGACGGTGGCGATCACGGGCAGGTTGCAGTTTTCCTTTGCGGCGAGGACGGCCGCCTTGAGTTCGTAGGTGTCGCCCATCGTCTCGATCACCACGAGATCGGCGCCCGCCGCCACGCCGAGGCGTACCTGTTCGGCGAACGCGTCGTAGGCGGCGTCGAATTCAAAGTCGCCGGCTGGCTTCAGGAGACGGCCGGAGGGGCCAACGTCGAGAGCGACTAGGGGTGAAGCGGCGAGAGCGCCGCTTCCCCGAGGGG
>CAMKJU010000075.1 GCA_946413265.1 uncultured Lentisphaerota bacterium | reverse complement strand
CCTCCCGCCAGTGGCCGCGACAAGCGCGCCCTCCCGAAGAGACTGGATCCGATTTTTCAGCGTGATTACTGGGATCTGCAACTACGAGTGGGCGAGAGCTATTCACAGAAGTGGCAGTACTTTCTTGAGAACCCCGTTGTCAAAGGCTATGTTGTCTGTCCTGAGAACTGGCCGTACCAAGGCGAATTGAATTTCCTGCAGTGGCATGAAAGGGTTTGATTCTTGTTGCGGCCCTCCCGCCAGTGGCCGCGACAAGCGTGTCGCGACAAGCGCGGCCATCCTGCGTGATTGTGGTATAATGTGCCTATGGAAAGGAAGGAGAAAGAGTACGCCGAAGGCAGTGCCTGGTACGCGCAGCGCGAACGCGGGGCGGGTCGGCTGCGAATGGCGTTCATGTGGTGGGTCTACGCCCTCTTCGGGAAGACGGCGCTCAAGATCGCCATCGTACCAGTGGCGGCGTGCATCTATGCCTTCGCGGCACCCGTGCGGCGGAACCTGCGTGCGTTCTACGCCGTCATCGGACAACGTGGGCGGATATTTCACCACGTGCTCGACTTCGCGTGGTCTCTGGCGGACAAGGTGGATGCCTGCACGCGCAAGAAATCGCTACCGCAGTTGACGGTGCGCGACGACGCGGGTGGGCACGCGTTTCGCGAACTCGTCGCATCGGGGAAGGGCGCGTTTCTCATTTCTACGCATTTGGGGACGGTGGAGGTGTTGCCCGCACTTGCGAAGAGTGACGGACGCCTCGGCGAGGCGTCCCTACCAGGCGGGCGCGTGCCGCATGTGCACGCTTTTCAGCAGATGGGACACGACGCCGCGTTTACGCGGCAGTTCGCGTCGCATCTCGATACGTCCGGCCTCACGCTCCACGCCGTCGAGGAGATCGGCGTGGAGACGGCCGTTGAGATGCAAGCGGCAATTGCACGCGGCGACCTCGTGCTGATGGCGGGTGACCGCGTGAGCGCGGGATCGTGCGCCGTGTTGCGGCATGACTTCCTCGGTCATGACTGCGCGTGGCCGAAAGGCGTGTTCGTGTTCGCGCGGTTGATGGAGAGTCCGGTCTTTTTCGTCACGTGCGTGCGCACGGGATGGAATGCCTACGAGGCGCATTTTGAACAGGCGGAGGGGGACGTGTTCGATGCCTACGTCCGCTTCCTCGAGCGCGAGACGCGTACGCGTCCCGACCAGTGGCATCACTTCCACGACTTCTTTAGCCATGCTTGAAAACATCATCCTAGTCTCGAAACAGGTGGGCGTGCTTTTCGCCCTGATGTCGGTCGGCTTCTTCTGTAACCGGCACCGACTTCTGAACGACGTCGCGATCAAGGGCGTCACGGAACTTCTCGTGCTCATCGTCACGCCATGCGTGATTATCCATTCGTTCATCCAGCAGACATTTTCCCCCTCGCTCTTGGGCGATCTCGGCTGGGCGCTTGCGGCGGCTATATTCTCGCATGTCGTCGGTTCGATGATTGCTCTGTTCTGTCTGCATGACCGCGATGCGCGCCGCGAGGGTGTGTTGCGCTTTGCGGCAATCTTCTCGAACGCAGGGTTCATGGGACTCCCGCTTGAGTATGCGATCCTTGGGGCTGACGGCGTGTTCTTCGGGGCGATGTACGTGGTGGTGTTCAACATCGCGTGCTGGACTTGGGGCGTGGCGGTGATGTGTCGGGGTGCGAAGGTGACGAACCTGCGCTCGGTTCTCGTCAATCCCGGGACGGTAGGCGTGGCGCTCGGATTGCCGTTCTTCCTCTTTTCGATGAAGCTGCCGGAGGTGGTGGGGCGTCCGCTGGAGATGATGGCGGACCTCAACACGCCGCTCGCGATGATCATGGTGGGCTGGTATCTGGCGGAGAGTGGGAAGTGTAAAGTTGAAAGTGTAAAGTATAAAATGAAGGGCGCGTTCTTAATTTTCAAGGTGGGGGCGCTGCGTCTTGTGGTCGTGCCGCTCGCGGTAATCGGCGCGTTCGTGGGCATACGTGCGTGCGTACCGTCGCTTAATCCCGTGATGGCCGTGGTGATCGTCACGGCCGCATCGGCGCCCGTGGCGGCGCTCACCACCGTGATCGCCGCGCGCTACGACCGGGACGTCACCACGGCGACGGGCCTTGTTTCGGGCACTACGCTCCTCTCCATCCTCACTATGCCCCCGATCATAGGTTTTGCCCTTTGGCTGTTCGGACGGTAAGTATCGGCCGCAACAAGCGCGGCCTATCCCGTGCGAAGTGCCCGATCCAGCATTTTCCATTTTCCATTCTCCATTCGCCTGTGGTATACTATCCCCCGCCATGCAAACAAAGCCCCTTTTCATCGTAATGAGCGCGCCTTCCGGATGCGGGAAGTCGACGCTGATCGACATGCTCCTGCAGGAATACCCCGACTTGCAGTATTCCATCTCCTGTACCACGCGCAAGCCGCGCGGCGAGGAGGAGGACGGCATCGACTACCATTTTCTCACGATTGAGCGCTTCCGCGAGCTGCTGGCCGAGGACGCCTTCCTCGAATCGGCCGAGGTTCACGGCAACTACTATGGTACGCTCAAGCAGCCGATTATCGACGTGCTGAACGAGGGCAACTCAATGATCCTCGACATTGATGTGGTCGGCGCCGCGAAGGTGCGCCACTACGTGTTTCACCATCTCCCAGCTGAGGACCCGCTGCGCGCGGGCTACATGGACGTGTTCATCAACCCGCCGAGTCTCGAGGCGTTGCGCGAGCGCCTTGAGGGACGCGGTACTGACTCGCCGGAATCCATCGAGCGCCGCCTCGCGAACGCGGAGGGCGAGATGGCCCGCGCGGAGGAGTACATGTACCAGGTGACGAACGACGAGCTCGGCATCGCCTATAAGCGCCTTTGCGATCTCATCGACGTGCGGAGCGGGAGGATGTGATGAAGGTCGTCCTGGGAGTGACGGGGTCGATTGCGGCCTACAAGGCGTGCGAACTCGTGCGTCTCCTCGTGAAGCGGGGCGACGAGGTGCACGTGGTGATGACGGAGCACGCGCGCGCGTTCGTGACGCCGCTTACGTTTCAGACGCTTTCCCGCAATCCCGTCGAGTGCGACATGTTCGCATCCCCGCAGGACTGGAAACCCGAGCACATCTCGCTCGCGGCTGCAGCCGACCTCGTGGTGGTGGCGCCCGCGACGGCGAACATCCTCGCGAAGATGGCGCACGGGATCGCGGACGACCTGCTCTCCTCCACGCTGCTCGCCACGAAGGCGCCGGTCGTGGTGGCGCCGGCGATGAACGACGGCATGTGGACGAATCCCGCCACGCAGGCGAACGTCGCGGCGCTTGTCGCGCGCGGCGTGCGTGTGGTGCAACCGGGTACGGGAGAGCTCGCCTGCGGCACGTCGGGGACGGGCCGCATGGCCGAACCCTCGGAAATCCTTTCGGCTTGCAGCATTTCATGACGCACATTCTTCAGATTGCACGCGCTGTTGCGGCGTGGTGTCGGAAACCGGGTGGCGTTCCGTTTCTCGTGCTGTCGGTCCTGGCTGTTGCTTCCGTGGCGCTGGCGTGTCTTGGTGCCGAGGGGGCGCTGGCGTGTGCGAAGAGCTACGCAGTGGGCGGGCTGGCCGGCGTGGCGTTGCTATCCGCCGTCGTCTGCGCCCGCATGACGGCGCGTCCGGCGTTGCTTGCGCTGCACCTCGGCTTCGCGCTCGTTCTCTGCGGATGGGTGGCCAACGAGGTCGCAGGCGGGGAAGAAGGATATTTGAAACTCGGACCTGGACAGTCCGGCGACGTGGCGGGCATGGACCAGCTGACGCTCCAGTCGTTCACGATCGACCGGTGGGAGGATACGGGAACGGTGCGCCAGTACACAAGCAAGGTGCGGAACGGGAAGGGCGAAGAGTTGGAGATTTCCGTCAACCATCCGCTCGTGGTGCGTCCGTGGTGGGTGTACCAGAGCTCGTACCAGGAGATGGCGGATCCGTACACGGGCGAGGTGGCGAAGAACCCCCGTACGGGCGAGCCGCTCTACTTCACGATGTTGCTCTGCGTGAAGGACGTCGGGCTCCCGCTCGTTGCGTTCGGCGCCGTGCTGCTGCTGTTGGGGGCGTTGGGTTACGCGATGGGCCGCGACACGCGCGACCCTCCCGTCGGGGTGGCGGGCGTCTCGCCCGCAAATTCGGCGCGCGCGGTGCGCGCGCCCTACCGGGGCGTGCGCGGGCTGTACGGGCTGGCGTTCCTCGGGGCGGTGGCGATGCTCGTGCACCGGGGAATCACCACGGGACACCCGCCGATGCAGAACATGTACGAGTTCCTGATCTGCACGGCGGCGCTACTGCCGGTGCTCACGTTCGTCTCGGCGCGGTGGGACCGTCAGGACACGTTGCTCGTCGATTCCATCCTGCTGGCGCTCGTGCTGATGCCCGTCGGGTTCTTCATGGACGGCAGCGTGAAGCGCCTGATGCCGGCGCTGCAGAGTCCGTTTTTCGTGCCGCACGTGGGGGCGTACGTGATCGGCTACGTGCTGCTCGTGCGGGCTGCGATGGGGGCCGGACGTCGTCTCGTGGGACTCGGATTCTTCCTGCTCACGCTCGGCCTCGTGCTGGGCGCGTGGTGGGGGAAGGTCTGCTGGGGACACTGGTGGCAGTTCGACCCGAAGGAGATGTGGTCGCTCGCGACCTGGCTCCTCTACGCCGCCTATTTCCACCTGCGTCCGCGCCTCTCGCCGCGTGCGGACCGCGCGTTTCTCGTGGCGGGCGCCGTGATGGTGGTCCTCACGCTCACGTGGATCAACCTCTCCCGCCTCTTCACCGGCATGCACAGCTACGCCTGATCGTGCAAGCGGGTCGGCGCGAGACTGAATGTGTTGATTATCCCCAATGGGGTAAAATGGCGCATTGGGGATAAAATAAGGGGTTGAAAATTATCCCCAATATGCCAAAAGGTATTATTGGGGATAATTTCCGTTGCCGCAACCATGGGATTATGTTATACTCACTTCGCACTTCAAAAAAGGAAAATAACGCATGTTCTATGGTCGCGAAGACATTTTGGAAGACATGATGTCCCTGTGGGGCAAGCGTGTTTCCTCCCTTGTCACATGCCGTGGAAGACGACGCATTGGCAAGTCGACCCTTGTCGCCGAGTTCGCGCGCAAGTCTTCTGCGCGATTCATACGCATTGAGGGTATCAAGCCCAAGCGTGGTTTTATGAATGCCGACGAACTTCAGAATTTTGCAATGTTCCTGTCGTTGCAATCGGATGCCACCGCCGAATCTTACGACAACTGGGCGCAGGCTTTCGAGGCACTTGCCGGCCAAATCAAAGACGATGGGCGGACCGTTGTCCTTCTTGACGAGATCTCGTGGATGGCGCATTACGATCCGCACTTCCCGGACATTCTGAAGATTGCCTGGGATACCATGTTCAAAAAGCATGATCGGCTGATACTCGTTCTCTGCGGCAGTGTGTCAAGCTGGATCAAGGACAACATCATCGACAACAGCGCCTATCTGGGACGGCGAAGTGGCGATTTCATCGTCGGTGAACTGCCGCTCAGGGATTGTGTAAAGTTCTGGGGCGCTGCCGCCGAAAATCTGGCCTCCCGCGACATCCTCGACGTCCTTTCCGTGACGGGCGGCGTACCTCGGTATCTTGAGGAGATCAATCCCGCACTGTCGGCAAACGAAAACATCCGCCGGATGTGCTTTACGCGGAAGAGTCCTCTGCGCGAGGATTTCGACGACATGTTCTTCGACGTGATCACGGAGCAGCAGACGTTCACGGGACAGGTGCTTCGATGTCTTGCCGACAGTCCCCGGACTTCAGCCGAGGTCGCATCGAAGCTTGGACTGCCCAAGGGCGGCAACACGTCCGCCGCGCTTGATCGTCTGGTCGAGGCCGGACTCGTCGCCCGAGACCATGGCCGCAATCCGGAGACGGGGCGTCCCGTGCGCGAACGTCGTTACCGGCTCATGGACAACTACACGAAGTTCTATCTCAAGTTCATCGAGCCGGTCAAGGACATCATCGACGCTGGCTCCTACGCCTTTACGTCGCTTGACCAGCTGAAGGGGATCGACGCCGTTCTCGGTCTGGCGTTTGAGAACCTGGTCGTGAACCACTACCGCGAAATCCTGCCACGCCTCGGACTGTCGCGGGCGCTGATCGAATCGGCTGCGCCGTTCGTCAAGCGCGGCAGCGCAAAGGAAAAGACGGGCGGATGTCAGGTGGACCTTCTCATACAGACCGCGCAGTCATGCTGTCTCGTGGAGGTCAAACGCCGCAAGGAGATAGGCGAAGAGGTGCTGGAAGAGGTGAAGGAAAAGCTTGATGCCCTTTCGCTTTCAAAAGGCATCTCCGTCCGTACGGCACTTGTTTACGATGGACGCCTTTCCGCCACAATCGAGGCGTCGGGCTATTTCAACGCCCTCATCAACGTGCGTGAGCTCCTGTTCTAGTTTGCCGACTCGCATTCGTCACCCCTGACGCCGCCAGTCAAGGACGTTGGCCAATTCCCCCGCCGGTATAAGCGCCCACTTCGCGCTTTCCTCCTGCGGCCGCATTTGGTAGAATATGTGCATGATTGATTTTACCCCATCCCAGAGGAAGACCGTGGCGGTTGCGATCACGGTGCTGGCCTTTTCCCTCATCGTGGTGTTCGTCCTGACCGTCGGGTGGGTCGTCGCCAAGTTCCTCTCCCTGACCTCGGCTGCGATCACGCCGGTCATCGTGGGACTTTTCCTCGCCTTGTTGTTCAAGCCGTATTACGAATGGATCCGGTCGAAATGCCGGAACCCCACGCTGTCGCTCGTGCTGATGCTGCTCTCCGTCCTGCTGCCGCTGGGCCTAGTGATCGGGTTCGGCGGGTCCTTTGTCGTAGGACAGGCCATGAACCTCATTAAGCACGCGCCGACGATCGTCGCGCGCACGAGCAAGTGGGTGAACGAAATGTTCCCGAACGCCTGGGAGACGTTCCAGCAGTTCGGCGCGGACCCGAACGGGACGCTCGCGCTGTTCTTCACGGACCCTGCGCGCTTCTCTGACGAAAGCATCAAGATGATTAGCGGCCAGTACGGGGGAGTCGCGATGAAGGCGGGCGTGAGCGCGATCAAGTACGTGATCGGGCTGGCGTCCTGGCTCGTCACGCTGGTCTTCTTCGTCTTCTTCCTCATGCGTCCGTCGATGGAGGGCAAGGACTATGTGCGCCAGTTGCCGTTCCTGAAGGAGGAAACGAAGGAATTCGTCGCGAAGCAGATTGACGCATTCACGGACATCCTTGTGAACTTCTTCCAGCGGCAGGTCGTCATCTGCCTGATCGAGGGCCTGCTCTACGGCATGGGATTCATGCTGGTGGGCGTGCCATACGGCTTCATCCTGGGATTCCTCCTGGGGGTGCTCAACCTCGTGCCGTTCCTCGGCACGGTACTGTGTCTGCCACTAGTCCTGCCCATCGCCTACTTCGGCGACGGCGGGAGCCTACTGCGTCTCATCGGGGCGCTCTCCGTATGGCTCGCGGGGCAGTTCCTCGACGGCTACCTCATCACGCCGAAGATCCAGGGCGAGAAGACGGGCCTCGGCTACGCGGGCGTGATCTTCAGCTTCTTCTTCTGGGGCGTGGTGTTCCACTCGATGCTGGGACTGCTCCTCGCCATCCCGCTTTCCGCGTTCTGCGTGGTCCTGTGGCGCGCCCTCACGGAACGCTATATCAAAGGAGTCATTTAAATCGGATAGTGAGATGATTGCTTTCGCTGTTGGGAGATTAGGAGTCTCGGAGTTAAGGAGATTATTTTACAAATTCTCCCATCCTTCCAAAAAGCCAATTACAAAACCTTATCCGAGGAGGGATTTATCCATGTAGAACAGGTAGAACATGCAAAACAAACAGATGATTTACATGTTCTGCATGTTCTACATGGACGATCAAAAAGAGGCAGGCAGAGAGAAGTTATAGAAAAGCAGATTGAAAGGTGGATGAGATGCAGAGGCAGTTCAAGGATACGGGTGATCGCGGGTTCCAGGGGAACCGGCCGCGGTTTTTCAAACACCGGCACCGGCACGGAAAGCCGAAGCCGCATTTCGGTCTCGCCGAGAAGGACAATTCGCCGAAGATCCCCGCGTTGCCCAAGGACCCGCCGCCCGCCGCCTACGAGGCGAACGTGTTCGGCAAGCTCGACGCACGCCTCCAGTACGCCATTGCCGACGCGGGGTACGCCATCCCCACGCCCATCCAGGAGAAGGCCATCCCGCCGCTCCTCGAGGGACGCGACCTGATTGGCTGCGCGCAGACGGGCACGGGCAAGACAGCCGCGTTCATGCTCCCGATCCTCAATAAGCTGTTGCAGGGTAATGACGAGAGACAGGAGACGGGAGACGAGCGGAAAGAGGAAGCCGGGCACCCGCGTGCGCTGATCCTCTCGCCCACGCGCGAGCTTGCCGCGCAGACGGCCGAGAACAACGCCGCCTACTCGAAGTACACGGGCACGCCATTCGCGGTCGTGTTCGGCGGCGTCTCGCAGTTCCCGCAGGTGAAGGCGCTCCAGAAGGGCGCCGAGGTGGTGATCGCGACGCCGGGACGCCTCATCGACCTCATGACGCAGGGCGTGGTGTTCCTCGACCGCGTGGAGCTGTTCGTGCTCGACGAGGCGGACCGCATGCTCGACATGGGCTTCCTGCCGGACATCAAGCGCATCATCTCGAAGCTCCCGCCGAACCGTCCGCCCGCCGGCGCGACGTCCGCCGGGGCGTCCGGCAAGCTCCGGCAGTCCATGTTCTTCAGCGCCACGCTTTCGCCCGAAATCCTCCACCTCGCCGGCGAGCTCGTGTACGACCCGATCCAGGTGATGGTGTCGCCCGAGGCGCCGACCGTGGACAAGATTTCGCAGTCGTGCATGCTCGTGGAGAAGGGCAACAAGGACAACCTCCTCATCCACCTCCTCGAAAACCACCCCGAATGGTACCGCGTGATCGTGTTCGCACGCACGCGTCACGGCGCGGACCGCGTGGAGCGCAAGCTGTCGCGTCGCGAGATTCCCGTGGCGGCCATCCATTCGGACAAGACGCAGAACCAGCGCACGCGCGCGTTGAAGGGCTTCAAGGAAGGCAAGGTGCGCGTGCTCGTGGCGACGGACATCGCCTCACGCGGCATCGACGTCTCCGGCGTGGACCTCGTCGTGAACATGGAGCTGCCCGTCGAGACGGAAAGCTACGTGCACCGTATCGGCCGCACGGCCCGCGCGGGCAAGAGCGGCACGGCCATCTCGTTCGTCGCGCCCGAGGAGCGCGGCCTCCTCAAGGCCGTCGAGCGCTTCATCAAGAAGACGATCCCCGTCGACCGCGACCAGCCGTTCCACTCCGCCGAGGCCGACCGCAAGACCGGCAAGGCCAACGAGGGCCTGCCGCCGGCGCCGTGGATCCGCGGCGGCGAGCGCAACCGCAACGGCGTGCAGCGCCATCCCGGCGCGCGTTTCTTCGACGGCCCCGGCGGCGGCAAGAAGCACAAGGGTAAGAAGTTCGTGCATCCCGCGAACGCCAACCGCTCTCACCACAAGCGCACCAACTTCCAAGGCCGCCGCCAGCCCGACTTCGGCCAGAAATAGGTCCGCGCCGATGACCATGAAAATAACATTGCAGAAAAGAATGATCCTTGCCCTCGGCGGCATGATGTTGTTTGCTGGCACGGCAGGTGCAGCAGGTCCCGGAAGGCCTGCCTGGTCGGCGCCTGTCAAGCCTGCGTGGACGAAACCTCTCGCGCCGGCCTGGCAATCATCCGCCCCAAAGCCTGCACAACCGCCGCCTCCGCCAGCGCACCGTCATGTGCCCCGGCGTCCGCCGCATCCCGCGCCACCCCCTCCGCTCTACACCGAAATGTATCTGGAGGCACCCCAGCCCACGCCGCAGCCAGTTGGCGTGCAGCCGCCGCAACCGCCGGCACCCTTGACGATTCATTACGATTTTCGACGGGATACGCGGACACAAGCATGGTCCGCACCATAATCTCACGTCTCTCGTCACCCCCTGTGTCCCCACCGCACGCAAAACTTCAATTTTCCAAAATCCCGCTTGCTTTGGGCGGGGGAATGTGGCATACTATTTTCGTCTTGCCTCTCATCGGAAATGAGAAGGGGGTGAATACAAGACAATCTAATAGAAAGGCCATGACATGATCACTATCCATTCGCGGAAACTTTTTCTCATGCTCGCGGCTTCGCTGGGGTTGACCTCGGCGTACGCCCTCGAAACCGAGCAGTTCGTCTATACGGTAGAGAACGGCGAGGCGAGAGTGACCGGTCTCACCGTCGCCGGCAAGGCAGCGGAGATGCTATCCATACCCGAGAAGACGGACGACGGCACCCCGGTGACCCGGATCGCCTACAATGCGGTGCGCGGCGCGGAGTGCCACGGCATCACGATTCCGAATTCTGTGAGGCATATCGGAAGCTATGCCTTTTATAGTTGTCCGAATCTCATTTACCTTGAGATTCCGCCGTCGGTCACGAATGACATCCCGGACGCGCTCGTCTACGACTGTCCGAAGCTCGGCGAGGTCGCCTTCTGCCTTACGAACGAAACCTCCGCCGTGAAGATTGGTAGCAATTGCCTGAAGGCGGTCCCGGCGCTTACGAACGTCGTGGTGCGCGGCAACGGCGCGATGACGCTCGGCTATTCCGCATTCTACGAGCTGGCGTCTATCCAGATGGCCACGCTCCAGGGCGTTGTGGAAATCGAGGGCTCGAGCTCTTCGGGCACCGGCGCGTTCAACGGCTGCGCGAATCTCGAGCAGGTGACGCTGATCGACTCGCCGCTTCGGAATATTGGCGCTCGCGCCTTCCTGAACTGTGCCGCGCTCGCGTCGTTCGCGATTCCCAACACCGTCACGAACATCGGCGACTACGCCTTCAAAGGGTGCGCGGCGCTCAAATCGGCGACGCTTTCCGAGGGGTTGCTGTCGATGGGGCTTGAAAGCTTCGCCAACTGTACGTCGCTCGGCGAGGCGACGCTGCCGGATTCGCTCCGCGAGATGGCGGGAAACTACGCCTCTTCCTATGGCTATTTCGCGGGCTGCACGTCTATGACGAATCTCGTGATCGGGAGCGGGATTCCCGTAGTGAAGAAGTTCTATCTGCCGTTCGCCAGCACGAACGCCTTCACCGTGACGGTGAACGGCTCGGGCGCGACCGTGATCGACTGCAACGCCTTCAAGAGCACGAAGGTGGGGAGCGTCGTCCTGAACGGCGTCGCGAGCATCGAGGGGACATCGTCCAGCAACGACGGCGCGTTCCTCGACTGCACGTCGCTCACGGAGGTCGTCTTCGGCGACGGACTCGCCGAGATCGGCGGTCAGGCCTTTAGGAGATGCAGCGCACTCAGGTCGGTCGCGCTCCCGAACACCGTCACCAACCTCGGGTCCTACGCGTTCAGCGGCTGCGCGTCGCTGAGGACGGCGACACTGAACGAGGGGCTTCGCACCATCGGTTTCTACGCCTTCAACAACTGCACGTCGCTGACGGAGATGACGCTCCCTGATTCGCTCGTCGCCACCGGCAACGAGAACGAAGGTGATGGCATTTTCGCGGGCTGCACGTCTATGACGAATCTCGTGATCGGGAGCGGAATCGCCGAAGTGACGCGGTTCTTCGTGCCGATCGCCAGCACGAACGCCTTTACCGTGACGGTGAACGGCTCGGGCGCGACCGTGATCGACTGCAACGCCTTCAAGGACACGAAGGTGGGGAGCGTCGTCCTGAACGGCGTCGCGAGCATCGAGGGGACATCGTCGAGCAACGAAGGCGCGTTTTTGGGCTGCTCGTCGCTGACCAACATCGTCCTCGGCGCGGGACTCGTCGAGGTCGGCGGCCGGGCGTTCTGCAACTGCTCGGCGCTCGGGGAACTCGTCCTGCCGGAGAGTGTCGAGACGATCGGCAACAACTCTTTCCAGGGCACCACGTCGCTCACGAACATCGTCTTCCAGGGCGAGACGGCGCCCGCCCTCGACAACTGGGCTTTTGACGGCACCTCCTCAGGACTTGTCCTCACGGTGCCTTTCGACGGCACGGGCTACGGCGTCGAGAACGGCGCGACCGGCAACTGGGCGAAGGTCGCCGCGGAGAAGGTTCAATACTCCGGCGGCGCGGAGAGCGGATATGGCGCATGGGCCGTCTCGGTCGGACTCGCCGGTAAGGGGACTGCGGCCGCAATGGGCGGATACGGGCTGGACGACAAGGTCGCGAACGCCTTCATCTACGCCTTTGGCGACGCGGCGACAAATGCGCCGCTGATGACGATTTCCTTCGACATGAACAACAAGCCAGTCATCACCACGCCACCGCTGGTCCGCACGGAAGGCGTGACCCTGAAGGTCCTCTCCACGACCGACCTCGCCGACTGGTCGAACCCCGAGGAACGGACGCTTACGGTCGGCGGCAACGGTAAGCAGACCTTCAATCACGAATCCGACCCGCAGCGGTTCTACAAGTTGAAAGCTGAATAATTTAAAGGGGCTACGGCGGCGGAGAAGGCGGCGATGCGGTTCTTCAAGGTGGTGGTGGAGGTGCAGTAGGGGCGCGGCTCGCCCGGAGGCGAGGGGGCGCTTCCCGGAGCGGAGGGATGTTCAGATCTTCCAGCCGCCGATGCCTAGAGTGCGGCAGATTTCCGAGACTAGGATCGTCAGCACCAGAAGCGGCGCGATGAACTTGACCATCACCGCGTAGAATGTCTTGAAGCCGACGGCGCTGCCGTCGCGGCGGCATTCCGCGAGGATGCGTTTCGGACGCAGGACCCATCCCGCGAACACGCAGATGAGCGCGGCGACGATCGGCGTGAGAACGTTCATCGAACTGTCGAAGAAATCGAGCGCGGGGAGTCCGAACGGCTTGAAGTCCTTCCAGCGTCCGTAGCCGAACGCGGAGAGCGAGCCGATTGCAATGGACCAGGTACACACCGCCGCGACCGATGTGTTACGTTTCACGTGGAGGTAGTCGCACACGGCCGCCACGCACGCCTCGGTCATTGAGATCGCGCTCGTGAACGCGGCGAACAGGACGAGCGTGAAGAACGCGATGCCGATCCACGCACCCGTCGCGCCGAACTCCGCGAACACCTTCGGGAGGGTGACGAACATCAGCCCCGGTCCGGCATCGATGGTTGCGCGTCCCGCGCCCGACTTCGCCGCGAACATCACGACGACCGGAATGATCATGAAGCCGGAGAGGACGGCCACGAAGGTGTCCGCCGCCACGATCCGCACCGCCGCCTTCGGCACGGAGTCCTGCCTGCGCATGTAGCTGCCGTAGGTGATCATGATCCCCATCGCGAGCGAGAGCGAGTAGAACATCTGTCCCATCGCGCCGAGCACTACCTTGCCGATGTTGTCGCACGAGGAGAAGTCCGGCACGAGGTAGAACTTGATGCCCTCGCCCGCGCCCGGTAGGCATCCGACGTACACCGCGAGGCCGACGGCCATCAGGAGCAGCAGAGGCATCATCACGATGTTCGACTTCTCGATTCCGTTCTTCACGCCCATCACGATCACCGCGCACGTCACGACGGTGAATATCGCCATGCAGACGAAAGGGTCCCACGGCGCGGCTACGAAAGAATCGAAGAACGCCTGCGGGTTCTCGATAGCCGTGCCGCCGCCCGCGACGAGCTTGACGTAGGCGACGAAGTACTTGACGACCCATCCGCCGATGACGTTGTAGTAGGGGAGGATGAAGAGGGGGACGACGGTGGCGAGGACACCGAGGAAGTTCCACTTCGGGTGTCCGAGCTTGTTGAACGCGGTGAGCTGGCTCTGCCGCGAGTAGCGTCCGATCGCGATCTCCGTCACCAGCAGGGTGAAGCCAAGGGTGAGGGAGAGGGCGATGTAGACGGCGATGAACACGCCGCCGCCGTACTTCGCCGCCAGGTACGGGAAGCGCCAGAGATTGCCGAGGCCGATGGCCGACGCGGCGGCCGCCAGCACGAACGCCAACTGACCCGACCAGCTTGATCTGTTCTGTTTGTTCATGTCGCTCATTTTGGAAAGGCAAGCAGTATAGCATGAGCGGGGATGAAAAAGCAAGAGGGAATGATTTGCTCGGAATATGCGAACATGGCAATGCGCAAAGAGTGAAAATGTGCTATACTTCCCGCCACGAGAAAGTGTATGCGGTGTTTCCAACGAAAGACATGCGAGGAGATCTAGCGATGGACCAGCTAAGACTCAACGGCATAGAGGTCGAATGCATCATCGGGGACCTGCCCGAGGAACGCGAAAACGAGCAGCGTCTGCTCGTTGACGTAGCACTTGACATCGACCTCGAGGACGCGGCGGATTCGGACCGCCTTGACGACACTGTGGACTACGCGCTTCTGGTTGGCAACATCCGCGAGGCGCTGGAGGACGCGCGGTGCCGTCTCCTGGAACGCGCCGCCGGCGTGGTGGCGGACGTGTGTCTCGCAGATCCTCGCGTGGAGAGCGTGACCGTGGGCGTGCGCAAGTTCGGCAGCGTGCCCGGACTGGGCAGCGCGGAAGTCAGGGTTACGAGGAAGTGATTCTTCGGCCATCGATTCATTTTGCCAGCAGCTCGCGGAAGCGTCGGTTGGACGCGGCCTCGACCTGCGCGAAGAGCGAGGTGCCGTGGCTATCCATCGCCACCACGCAGCGGAAGTCCTTCACCTCAAACTCCCAGCACGCCTCGGCGGCACCGAATTCCTCTAGGAAGTAGACGTTCGTCACGCGCGTGATGGCGTGGGCGGTGACGGCAGCCGCGCCTCCGACGGCCTGCAGGTAGACCGCGCCACACTTCGCGCAGGCGTCGAGCGTGCGCGCGTCCATCCCGCCCTTGCCGATGATGAGGCGCACGCCCGTCTGTTCGATGAACGCGGGTTCGTAGGGGTTTTCGCGCACGGACGTTGTGGGACCGCCGGCGACGACGCGCCAGGAGCCGTCGGGGTTCTTCACCACGACGGGGCCGCAGTGGAAGAGCGCGCCGTCGCGGAAGTCGCAAGGCAGTTTGCCGCCGTCGGCGAAGAACTTGTGGAAGCGGTCGCGTCCAGTGCGGATCAGACCGTTCACGCTCACGGCGTCCCCCGCCTTAAGCGCACGCACATCCACTTCCGAGAAAGGATATGTCAGTGTTGTCATCGCTTTCCTCTTACCAACTGATTTCGCGGCGGCGGGCGGCCCAGCAGAGATAGGCCACGGTCACGAAGAAGCTTGCGGGCACGCGCGGACGCGCTCCGATCTTGACGGCGAGGAGCGTAGTCTTGCCGCCAAGCCCCATCGGACCGATACCAAACGAGTTGGCTTCGCGGAGGATTCGGCGTTCAAGCTTGGCAAGCGCAGGAACGGGATTCGTATCCGCCAAGTTACGTAGCAACTGGTGCTTAGACTCCTCGAAACCGGCCGCGCGGTCGCCGCCGATGCACACGCCGAGGATGCCGGGCGCGCAGCCGTAGCCTTGCGCGTGCTGGACGGCCGCGAGCACGGCGCGCCGCACGCCCTCGAGGTCACGTCCTGCACCAAGTGAGGCGTCTGGCAGGGAGAACTGCATAGACATGTTCTCGCTTCCGCCGCCTTTCATGATGAGGCGTACCTTCGATTCCGCGTCGAGCGTGTAGTGGATCACGGGTGCGCCAGGGCATACATTTGAATCGATTGATTTTCCTGTAACGGCGTCGTTCGTGTTGCGGCGCAGCCAGCCCCTTTCGGTGGCGGCGGCGACTGCGGCGGCGATGCGTTCTGGCGTGACGGTGCGGCGGAGGTTTTCCGAGACGAAGAACGTGAGCGTGCCAGTGTCCTGGCAAACGGGCGTACCGGCGGCGCGGGCGAGCGCGACGTTCTTGAGGATCGTCTCCAGCACGAGGCGCGCGGAGGAGTCTTTCGCCTCGCGGCGCAGGGCCGCGCGCAGTGCCTTTTCCGCGTCGTCCGGCAGTGAGCTCGACGTCTCGTGGATCAGCTCTGCGAGTCTGGTTACGGTCTTTGTCATTTCCCCAGTTCCGCGGAACGGTCGGAGGCGGCCTTGAGAGTGGCGGCCACGACGGAAGCGAAGTCGCTCGCGCGCAGCACGTCCATGCCGGCCGCAGTCGTGCCGCCTGGCGTGGCCACGCCGGAGATGAAAGTTTCGAGATCTGCGCCGGACTGACGCAGGTAGGCGGCCGTGCCGAGCATTGTCTGCTCCGCGAGGAGACGCGCGGCGTCTTTCGGTAGGCCGAGCTTCACGCCGCCCGCCGCCATGGCCTGTTCCATGAACGCAAAGAATGCGGGACCGCTACCGGAAAGGGCCGTGACGGCGTCGAAGCACTTCTCGGGCAGCACGACGGTGCGCCCCGCGCCGTTGAGGATCTTCGCGACGCGCTTCACGTCGGCGGGCGTCGCGTTCTTCGCGGGACAGATCGCGCACATGCCTTCGCGTGCGCGAAGGGCGAGGTTCGGCATCACGCGCACGAGGCGCACTCCAGTGCCGAGCAGCTTGCGGAGCGTTGCGAGCGACTTGCCGGCGGCGATGGAGACGACGAGCGTCTTCGCAGTGAGGAGCGGCTTCACGTCCGCCGCGAGCGCGGCGAGGTCCTGCGGACGTACCGCGAGGAAGATCACACGCGCGGCGCGCGCGACGTCCTTTACGTCAGGCGTGGTGCGCACGTGGTAGCGTTTCGCGAGTTCCTGCGCGCGTGCGGGAATCTTCTCCGCCATCAGGACGGTCTGCGGGTCGAAGCCCTTCTGGCACGCGGCGGCCGCGAGGATGCCCTCGGCCATCTTGCCGGCGCCGAAAAATCCAAGTGAAGTTTTCATGGCGCACATTATATCATATTTGCGCGGGGCATTGCACAGACGGGGCAGAAAATGGTAGAATATTAAGCATGTTTTCAAGCAAGTTCAGAATTTGCGACGTTTTCGGGATACCCGTGTATCTCGATATGTCGCTTGTTGTCCTGCTCGTGTTGTTCGTGCTGGACTTTGGGTCCTTCTCTTTCGGCCTTGCGTGCGCGCTTGCGCTCGCGGTGTCAATCACGCTGCACGAGCTCGGCCACGCGCTTACGGCGCGCGCGTTCGGCTACCAGACGCGCGACATCACGCTGTCGCTCCTCGGCGGGTGCGCGTCATTGATTGGCATGCCGCGAAAGGCGTATCAGGAATTTCTTACGGCTCTCGCCGGACCACTCGTGTCGTTTATTCTGTCCGGCATTGGCTGGGTGTCGGCGCGGTACCTACCCATTGAGAACGATTGGCTGTGGAATGTGCTCGCGTATGTCTTCTGGATGAACCTCATCCTCGGTGCCTTCAACCTGCTGCCGGGGTTTCCTATGGACGGCGGGCGGATCTTCCGCAGCGTGGCGCGGATATTCACGACGCGCGCGAAGGCTACATACGCGGCGATGATCGTGGGGCGCGGCTTCGCGATCCTGCTCGCGCTGCGGGGTCTGCACTCAATCTTCACGCGCGGTCCCTGGGGTTTTATCTCCATTCTCATCGCGTGGATGATCTGGCGCGAAGGCTGGCGGGAGTACGTGCAGGCCGTACAGGAGGAGCGCTGGGGAAGTCCGTGGGAATTTTCCGCGCGCGTGTCGCCGCCGCCGTATTCGGATGATGACGACGATGACGAAGTGGAAGTGCGGAGGAGGCGATAGCTCGTTTAATGATCAACAATCTTCAATCCTCATTGTCCACCAATCGGCAATACAATTTGTATTGGTGGCAATGCTGATTGGTGGACAATGAAGTTTTG
>CAMKJU010000074.1 GCA_946413265.1 uncultured Lentisphaerota bacterium | reverse complement strand
GCTCCGCGCCGGGCGAGACTGCACGCAGGTATCCCTCGAACATCCGACGGAGCTCCTGCGGCGTGCGCCTGAGGAACGAATGGCGGAAAATGGTGTCGTTGACGCCGCCGAAGTCGAACGACGTCGTGAGAAGCAGCGCCCCGTCCGCTTCGAGCGAGCCTTCGGAGGCGATCTTCAGCGTGTTCTTCTCAGCAGAGGGGACCGGCGACGTGAGGAGCGTCTCGCCGTCAGGACGGGCGACGAGGTACGAGCGGTTCGAGAGGTATGAAGGAAGGAGGTCGTGCGTCGATTCGTCCGTCGGATCCATGAGACGGTACTTCCTGTTGCCCTCGTCCACCGCGACGATCGCGTGGTTGAAGAACGGCCAGGGCACGGAGGCGTCCATCTTCGCGCCGGCGTGGATCAGCACGGGGTAGGCGTTGAATCCCGCGATGCGCAGCATCTGCACGAGAAGCGCGGCTTTGTCGCGGCACACGCCGTAGCGGTTCTCGAACGTGATGTGTACGTCGTGCGGCTCGTAGCCCGGCGCGCCGTCCTCCATCGTGATGCCCATGTAGCGCACTTCCTGCGACACAAACTTGAAGAGTGCGCGCATCTTCGCCTCGCCCGTGGAGCAGTCCTTCACGATGCGCTTCACCTCGTTCGTCATCGCGGGCGTGGAGGTGACGAGGTGCGGCAGGCTGATGTCCCAATACCAGCGCGACACGGTCTGCCAGTCCTTGGCCGTGGATATCCTGAGCGCCTGCACGCACGTGGCAAGCGGCGGCATGTCCAGCTCCGGGAACGCCTGCGGCACGTCGCGCACGTCCCACCGCAGGAGCGTGCGGCCGTTGCCGAGCGGACGGTCCTTCGCGCGCACGACGGTCTTCCCGAACGGATGGCGCACGGTTGCGTGGCGCACCGGGTTGGCGTCAGGCTGGTCGACCGTGTAAACGGTGGAGACGATTGGCGACGTGAGCTCGAAGAGCTGCATGTCCGCCCACGTGCCCGTCATGCGCGCCTTCTTCGTGCGGCGTGCATAGCGGATGTGGCGGACTTCGCCCACGGCAAGCCCGGAAACTACGCAGGACATCGTCTTGTCGAGCGGATCCACTATGTTAGCGCTGAGGGAGGAGTTGTCGGTGGCGACCTTGAGCGTCTGCTCGAAATCCACCTTGCGCACCTTGCCGTCCACTCCGACGATCTCGACAAGGAATATCTTCGCGTCGCCGTAGCGTTCCGAGAAATCAAGCGAAACGGCCGCCGTCGAACGTCGCCCCTTCTCCGTGAGCACCTTGATCCATTCATCGTCCCACGAGACCTGCGTGCCGTCCGGCTCGTAGGTCACGTGGATGCGGTCGTCCACCACCACGCGGTCGGCGTCGGGGAAGATCGCGGTCGTGGCCTTGGACGCGGCGGCGATGACCGCCGCCGGATCGGCGCGGTACGCGGCGGGCATGTCGGGGATTTCAGCCGCGACAACTGCGCCCGCGAAAAGGCCGATCAATCCGCACAGCCCCCACCGGAACCGACATTTGTCATTTGTGAACAATTGTGGCATTTGCCATTTGTGAACAATCTTTTTCATGTTGTCCTTTAGTTGTTTGGTTGTTTTGTTAAAGATATTGCGGCTCCTCACTTGCAGAAGCAAACGACGAGCAGTCCGACGATAACGCAGTATGGTCCGAACAGCCAGAACCCGCGTCCGCGCAAAGTGCGCAGGAGGATGGCGAGCGAGAAGTATCCCACGACTGCGGCGATGACCGCGCCAAACGCGACGACGCCCCAGGATGGTTCGCCCACTAGCTCCTCTGGAGTGGCCTTGACGGCCTTGAGGATGTGGAGCAGGGCGTCACCGGCGATGAGAGGCGCGCTCATGAGAAACGAGAACTCTGCCGCCGCTTCGGGGGACACTCGTCCCGCGCGCGCCGCCGCGAGGGTCATGCCGCTGCGGGAGACGCCAGGCAGGATCGCGATAGCCTGTCCGCAGCCCATCAGAAGCGCGCGGAGAAAACCCACCGGCCGTTGGCCGCGCGGCAGGAAGCGCGTGCCGGCCAGCACCGCGCCCGTGAACATCAGGAGCGCACCAACCATGCGCGCGTTCTCGAACATGTCGTCTATCGACTTCTTGAACGGGAAGTAAATGGCAACGGCGGGCAAGGCCGAGACCATGATCTTTGCTACATACCCCCAGGCCTCGCGTCGGCGTTCCGCGTCCGATGCAAACAGCCCCGTGAAAATGGACGCTATCGGACGGCGGTAGAACACGAAGATGGACGCGAGCGTGCCCACATGCAGGAACACCTCCAGCCTCATGCCGGGCGGGTTCATGCCAAGCAGGTGCTGGCCGATCACCAGATGCCCGCTTGACGAGATGGGAAGGAACTCGGCCACGCCCTGCAGAACGGCTAAAACTGTCACATTAAGAAAATCTTGCATGTCTTAGTGCTCGGTGTTGGGTTGGGACTCTTGACGGGGTTCAGAGCTGGATACGACCAGCAGTGTTGATGCGCTTCTCGACGGCATCCCCGAAGCGGACCTTGGCCTCGCGAGCTAACTCGTTCATGCGCCGCACGTACGACGGTGGCCGCTCAGACACAGGGCCGCTTCTCAAGAAGAATGCCTTGTTGGGCGAAAAACCCTTGCACTTGCGCAGCTTGCCAACGGGCTTGGATCCGTTGCGCAGGTCACTCAGTATCTTGCTGCAGTCTCCAATAAGATCGCGGCTTTTGTGGATGTATTCTGCGTGGGCATGGTAAAGTTCCTTGATGAACTCGCGCGGATAGGGGTCTAGGGACAGTCCGTTTTCCACGTACCACGCCTTGAATTCGTCCAACGCGGCGGCAGCTACGTTGTGGGCATCGAAGCAACGTCCTATGCCATCCTCGAATTTCTTGAGGTCGGCGTCCGTGGCGCGCTTGAAATAGTTGTCAAGCATGTAGAGGATACGGCTTGACTTCGCGTGCAACCTGCCGTCGGCGTCGAGCGCACAGTCGAGTCCCGACTCCTTGAGGACGGCTACGAAGAGCTGTTTCTTTGTTTCCGGGTTGCGAAGTTGCCCGGGGTAGTACTTCCACTTGTCCGTGCCCCTGCTTATCTGGTCTAAGAGCTTGAGGTATTTGCCCCATGCCGTGTCCACCTTCTCAAAGCTGCCGATCAGCGCCCCGTTCTTGATGATGTCGAGATTCACAACGCGCACCAGGCGGTTGTAGTCTGAGTAGAGACGATCTTCTATCTCCGTCTTCAGAAGGGCTGACATCTTTGGACGCACGTCCTTGCCGAATTTCGCTAGTGCGCGCTTGGCGCCCTGAAGGCTCTTGAAGCCGAGTTTCTGCGCAGGTGTGGCGGAGATGTTAGAATGCGTGCGCGGCGGCGTGGGGTCGATGGGCCGGCCAAGCTGCTTCAGCGCGTCGCCGAGAACCGTCTCAGGTTCCACGTCCACAATCGCCGCGCCGTTGACCAGCGTCTTGCAGAAGTCGAACAGCTTCTTCATCGTCGCCGCCTCGCCCCTTGCCATGGAACGCATCTGCGCGAGGTCGTTGGCGACGGAATTCTCGCCGTCGGGCGCGGCGGAGTAGTCCACGCCGCCCCAGTTGGCCTTGTCCCGCTTCTCGATCTCCGCCTTCGAGGGGATCTTTGTCTTTGCGTTCGCCGCGCAGACGGCGATTGCCGCAACCGCAAGGATCAGTATTCTTTTCATCTCGTCTGACCTTTCCTTTTAGAACCGCTGCTGGTAGTCCAGCACATACCACCTGCCGCCGCCCTTGCGACGTAGACGGTGCGGATGCGGCGATCCAAGCTGCTTGCCGTTCTTGTCGTAGGCGATGGACTCCACCACCGCCTCCTCCACCTTCTCGCCACCGATCTTCTCCAGGGTCTTGCGGTCGGTGTCGTCCAGGAAGAAGTTCTGCAGCTCGTCCTTGTTGTCGAAGCCCTTCAGCACGGTGATCTTCGGCTTGGAGAACGTGGCGTGCACGTACTCGCCGTGGAAACGCTCCTGGTGGAGGTCCCAGAAGTAGCGCTTAACCTCATCCTCGCCATACGCGCCGCCTGACATGTATTCGGGGTCGATGCACTGGAGGTAGAGCTTGTGGTTCTTCTCCTTGATTGCAGTCATGAATATCTCCATGAGGCGGTCAGGCGTGACGTCCTTCGGAACCTCCTTGACCGTATACCATCCTTGCTTGATCGCCTCGACCTTCTCCTCGCCGATGAAACGCCCCGAAGCTTCTGCGTCCTTGTCGCGCACAGCCACGAGGTGTCCGGGAATCTTGATTGCCACCGGCTTCACGATCCATCCGAAGTAGAAAGCGCCAGCGCCTTCCTCGCCGCCGATTGGGTTCTCGGCCGTGATGCCCGCGACCTCCGCGAGGACCGTCCATTTCTTCACGTCCTGCATTGACGAGTCCACCGTCCGACGATAGCGCTTGGCCGCCTCGTATGGGCCAAGCCAGTCGCGACCAGCCAGGTCTATGAACCAGAATCCACTGGAGGGCTTCCCGCACCAGATGAATTCGCCTGACGCGCCGTAGAACTGCTTGGCGGGATATTCGACGTCCTCAAGAAGGACGTACTTGCCAACGAGGTCCTCCACAGGCACCTCCGCAGAGTCGGGCGCGGGAAACGCCTTCGCGATCATCCCCTCCCGGTGCGATTCAATGATGCGCGACCACTCCTCCTCGCCGAGCTTCGAGATGAGCTGGCGCAGATTGTCCTCGTTGTGGAGGTACTGCGTCCACTCGGCCTGGATATCGACGAAATCGCCCTTCGAGCGCTTGAGGGCGGACCGCACCCGCCGGAACAACGCGTCCACGCGCGGGTCGTCCGGATGCGCCAGCTTGAGCTCGCGCACCTTCTCAAGCGCGGTACGCTGGTTGCGCCACACCATCTTCTCGCCGCCGCGCTGGAGGGCCACCTCCTTCTCGAACTCGCGCACGTAGTAGTCCGCGTACCCGATCTGGCGCTTCAGGGCGGCCTCGTCCTGCGCGGGCGCGGCGGAAAGCTCCGCGACCGCCAGGCAAATGCCAACAAGCATTTTCACTCTGATTCTCATCATTTCACATACTCCTTTTCACCCAGCCACTTGGAGAACCTACCGTGCGGCGTGTGAAATTGCCATACATTCTACCAAATCCGGCGGCGATATGGTATAATTATCGCATGTTCAAAGCACTCATTTTGTCCATAGGTCGCGTACCGCTCGTCTGGCGTATCCTCGCCGGGTTCGTGTTAGGCATCGTCGGTGGGCTTCTGGCGCAGCGGAGTTTATCCCCTGACGCGCTTTCGCACATCCTCCCAGTACTCGCGCCGTTCGGCGGCGTGCTGGTGGCCATGCTCAAGATGGTCGTCTACCCAATCATCTTCTTCTCGCTCGTAATGGGAGCGGCGAGTCTGCCGCTAAGGCAGTCCGGCAAGGTCGGCGGCACCGTACTCGTGTGGTATGCTCTCACCTCACTCGTGGCAGCGGTGCTCGGCGTGGCGCTCGCGCTCGCGCTCAACCCGACCATGACCCAAGCCGGCACGGCTGCCTCCGCACACGCCGCCGCCGCACAGGAAATGCTCGGCAGGTCGCAGGGGGGCGGCACGTTCGCGGCGTTCTTCCTCGGACTCTTCGTCAACCCCTTCGAGGCGCTCGCGCGCGGAAGCTTCCTCCCGATCATCGTCTTCTCCATCCTCGTGGGCATCGCCGCGCGCTGTCTGCTGGATAGCGGGGACGCCAAGGCCGAAGAACCCGTGCGCGGCCTCCTCACGGTCTGCGACGGCGCCCAGCGCGTCGCGTTCAAGCTGATCGACTGGGTGATGCTCTACTTCCCCATCGGCGTGTTCGCGCTCACGTTCACGAACTTCGCGGAGAACGGTCCGCTGCTCTTCGGACCCTACCTCCGGATCGTGTCGTGCGTGCTGGCGTGCGTGCTTGTGATGATTTTCATCGTGTACCCCGCGGCCATCGCAGTCTTCCGTCGCGAAAACCCCTTCCGCGTGCTCGCGCGCCTGCGCGGACCGATACTGACCGCCTTCGTGACGCGCTCGAGCGCCGCGACGCTGCCAGTGAGCTTCCGCGCGATGGACGAGGCGGGCGTACCGCGCGCCATTTCCTCCTTCTCCCTTCCCCTCGGCGCCACGGTGAACATGGACGGCGTGTGCGTGCATCTCCCCGTGTTCGCGATACTCGCGGCAAACATGTTCGGTTTGGAGCTCACGGCCGTGCAGCTTCTCACGCTCGTTGTCTCCGTGATGTTCGCCTCGGTCGGCGCAGGCGGCGTGCCGGGTGGCTCGGTGTTCCTGCTCTTCATGGTGCTCGACAACATGGGCCTCGCGCCAGACCAGACGGCGATGATCGTCGCGCTCGCGCTCGGCATCAACCCGATCCTCGACATGTTCGAGACGTGCTGCAACGTAACGGGCGACAACGTGTGTACCTACATTGTAGGCGCCCCAAAAGCTAACCCCAAATGAGACATTTCAAAAATGTTCACAAATCTTCAATCTTCATTGTTCACCAATCGGCAATATCAATTGCTATTGGTGGCAATGCTGATTTGTGAACATTGAAGATTTGTGAACATTCAAGTCATTGGAAATTGAAAGTGGAGAAATTGGTATGACATTCTGGTTCTTCGTTCTTGGCGTGCCGCTGTTCGGCTACGGGCTTTTCACGGTGCTTAAGCCACAACTGGCCACGCGCTTCCTGCTTGCGTTTCCGCGTAACCGCACGGCTGCGCAAGTGCTGTGCGCCGCCGCGTGGCTGTGGACGGCGTATGAGATCGACACTATCGGCATCGAGGTGTTCGACCGTATCGTGCGCCGGCTGTGGTTCTTCTCGTCCGACATTCCGGGAATGGTGTGGATCCTTGCGATCATCCTCACAGTCCTCACGTGCCTCTGGATGGAGAACCTGCTTTCGCTCCGTGCCCTCAGCGCGTTGTTGATGCTCTTCCCGGCGGAACTCTTCCCGGCTGTGCGCCTGTGCGACACGCCCTGGCGGCTCACGCTCGTCGTATTCGCATACATCTGCGCGGTGACGGGCATGATTGGGATGTTCTATCCGTGGCATCTCCGCCGCCTGCTCACATGGCGTGCCGCGAAACCGTCGCGCGTCCTAGCCTTCGGCGCCACCTACCTCGCAATCGGCGCCCTCTTCCTAGTGCTAGGCACCCTCAGCGCCACCCACGCAATCACCTAATCTTGTAAATCGCCCACGAGCATGATCTTCGCGGGCCAGAACTTGGTACCCTGATATTTCGGCTTGGCAAGTTCGACGGCGGGGTTCTTCAGACGGAACGCGACGGGCTGGCGCGAGGGTTGGTCCTTGTCGACAGTGATCTCCACCGTGTGTACGCCATCGGCACCGTTAAACACGCCTAGTGTGGCGATGCGGTGGTAGGTGCAGTAGCTGTCGAAGCGGGCGACGGGACTGGCGGATTTTTTGCCGTCCACCGTGATCCACGCCCGCGCGCACGCGCACTTCCTGCGCCTTGACGGGGCCCGTGTAAACGGGGGCGGCGAATACGCTGGCGGCGAGCGTCACCGCCGCGAGGAAAATCTTAGACTTGTTCATATTTGCAATTTCACGATTGAGTTTGTTATCATGGAACGCACGAAATCGGATTGAAGATCGTCAAGTTAGGGTAAAGTGTCTTGAAGTCCGACTCATTGCGCGTGATTAGCCCGCCTTTTTGCATGGCGTATGCTCCAATCATGATATCGGCGATAGGACGCTTTTTCTCAACACCGTTTCTTTTGCGCAAGACATGTTCGTTCCATGCTTTATGCGCGAGAAGAACGGCTTCCTCACTACCGTTAAAGTCGCGGTGAATCCACATGCCGTCAAGAAACGCATTCTGCGCCTCAACATCACCATTGAACTCAGGGGCCAGCTCAACATAAGTCAGGGGAGCGATCGTCAGCACATCGTCGAGCTTGGATTGCAACGCCATCGACGACCTTATGGAGAACGTCTCATCGCCCCGCAGCACGTCTATGATGACACACGTATCGACAACCCAGGTCATTCTTCTTCTCCCTCACGGAGTTCTCGCATTACATCTTCGGTAGAACGATATTCAGGATGAAAACGTCTGCCATATCCAATGAAATCGCTGATACGCGGTTTGTTGCGCTTCGTTTGCGACGGAACAGACACTACGCCGGACGACTCTACCGTAGCGGATATGGACTTGAGAATATACTCCATCAAGCGCAGCTTTTCAGCTGTGCTCATCTTGCTGACTTGTTCCATTACTGCTGGCATGTCTTTTCTCTCCCTGGCGCAATTATTATACCATATTTCTGAGTAGCGAGGCACAGCACCGCATACGTTCTTCATTTCAACAACCTTATTTCAACATTATTGAAATGTGACGGCAGCCAGACTTTTCACGTCAACCGTTATTCGTATGTGAACACGAGTTCGCCGCCGGCGGCGATTTCCGCATGGCGCAGGAAGAGCGGGTCGTGGGGCTTGCCGTTGAGCGTCACGGACTTCACGCGCCGGCCCCTGGCATAGTTCACGGAACGTATCGTGAACGTCTTGCCGCCGCCACGCGGCGAAATGACGATCTTCGGATACGTGCTTCCGTGCATCAGGTAGAGGTCCTGTCCGGCGACGGGGAAGAATCCGAACTGGATGAACACGTAGAGCGCGCACATCGCGCCGGAGTCGTTGTCGCCCGGAAGGTCCAGCCCCTTGAAGAGCGTCGCGACACGCGGGGCCCACTTTGTCGCGAGGTCGCCGCGTCCCGTGTACGCGAAGAGCCACGGAATCAGGAACGACGGCTCGTTGTCGAAGGCGACGAGGTTGTTCTCCAGCGCATACGCGACGCGGCGCTCGAACGCGTCCCTGCCGCCGCAGCGGCGAATCAGGCCGTCCATGTCGTGCGGGACGAAAAACGAATATTCCCAGCAGTTCGCCTCGTAGAAGTCGGTGTTGAATCCGCGGCGGGGATCGGTCTTCGCGAAGCGTCCGTTCTTGCCACGCGCCCGTGCAAAGCCACGCACGCCGCTGGGCGCGTCGAAGGCGGTGGTGTCCCATACGTTCGTCCAGTTCCCCGACCGCGCGAGGAATTTCTCCGCCATCTCCGCGTCGCCCAGCCCGCGCAGCACCTGCGCACAGCACCAGTCCTGATACGCGAAGTTCATCGTGGCGGATCCCGACTTCATGCGTCCGCAGTAATCCTCACGCTCACCGCTCGGCACGTAGCCTCTCTCGCGGTAGCCTTTTGTGCGTCCCGTCCAGCGGCTTCGGAGAAGCGGCGCCACGCGCGCCCAGTCGATGCCGGGGATTTTCTTCGCCCAGGCCTCGGCGATCACGCAATCCGCCTCGTCGCCGCCCTGTCCCACCTTGTATTCCTTGCCCGACGTGTAGCAGGCGTCGCATCTGCCGGTGCGCGCGAAGCGGTCGGCGAAGGAGTTGACGTTCCCGGCGAACGTCTGCGGGTCGATGATCGCCTTGAGCGGGAAGTGGGTGCGCCAGGTGTCCCAGAGCGTGTAGTGGTCGTCCCAACCGATTCCGTCCGCCGTGCGGTCGCGCGGCTGGATGAACGTCTGCGCGAGAATCGAGTAGAAGTGCGCGCGCTCGGCGTCGTCGACGCCTTCGATGGAAATGCAGGAGAGCGTTTCGTCCCAGAGGTGCTTCGAATCTTTTGCCACGTCGTCGGGCGTGCGGCCGGCGAGTTCCGCGGCGAAGTACGCCTTTGCCTGCTCGTCGGACTTGAACGACACGGCGATGCGGTGGATGCCGGTCGCGTCGTCGACCTCCAAATGGGCGAAGCACCTGTACGGCGCGGGGTTCCAGTTGCCGGTGAACTCACCGGCGGCGTTCACGCAGTCCGCCTTCGCCAGCTTGCAGCGGCGGTCGAGCGGAAGCGTGCGGGGCGCGCCGTCTTCGCCGCGGACGCGATAGACGGCGCCGTGGGACGTGGCGGAGACGTCTACGAGCAGTCCCGACGGCTTCAGCCTGACCTTCAGAAGGTACGGATGCGCCTCGAGTATCTCCATGTCCTGCGGATCGCACACATAGCGGAAGATTCCGTAACTTGGCGTACCGCCCGTCCCCTGCGCGTGGAGCTGCGAGAACCCCACCACCTTGTCGCCCGGCCACCACCCGCTCGTCGGCGCGCCGAAGCCGTGATGCGATCCCCTCGCCCGCTGGTGCGGCGTGGGCCAGAGTGAGTCGGGGGACGGATGGGCGGATCCGTGCGGCACGCACGGACCCAGCACATTACTTCCAAATGCCCGCGCCGTGCCAAGGCGCGAATCGACCAACTCGGCAAGCGAAGACACGGACGATCCGTCGGACGTGTCCACGCGCAACGTAGCGGCAGACGCCGCAAGCGAGAGGACGGCAACCAACATTACCATTTGCCTTCTCATAGTTTCACCTCCGTTTCATTCACAATGTGTTTTCAGACTTTGTGGGAAATTATACCACTTCCACGGCCATGCCACAATTCCCCGATTAGGGGGATGGAGAGGATGTGTTCGCGCCCGACACGCCCGAACCCGAAATCGTCGCCCATTTTTTCAGGCTCTACGCCGAAAAGGTGAAGGGTTTGGATAATCCGACCTTGAAACGGGACTAAGAGGCAACCTCTGAACATTCGCGATTACCCTCCACCCGAATAGACGGTCTCATACAGCGTCAGCGGAATATGATGATGCAACCTTTTTGAACATACAAACCGTCGTTCCTCTTGATAACGCAGAAAGTCTCACCTTCGGCGCACTTGAAGGTTATTACGTCAAGATTGTCAGGCGTGTTGCCAGTCCAGTCAATGATCGGAATCCTGCTCGAGGTATTCCTTCCTCTCAGCTTGATCTTGACCGTCGCGTTGTCGGCGAAATCAAGGCTCCCTTGGATGGATAGCGCCGTCGTTCTGTCGGAAAGGTCAATCATCGCGCCGTCCGCGATGTCTGCGGACGCGCCTCCAAACGAGCCAGCCTCCAATACCTTCAGCGTCGCGCCGCCGTTGACAGTCACCGTGCCCGTGCCGACGCTGTCCTCCGCCGCCACGACGAGCGTGCCTGCGTCGACGAGCGTGTGCAGATAGGTCTTCAGAATGCCGGACTGCCCGTTGCAGGTGTCAGTCATCACCAGGACGCCAAGGCCCGTCTTCTTCAGCGTGCCGTTGCCCTGGATGCCAATGCCATTGACTACCGTCACCCCATCCGGCACGTTGAACGTAACCGTCTTGCCGTTGAGATGCAGACCTCCATTGGCCGTCCCGCTGCTTGGCGCACCCAGACATTCAAAGTCGTCGTCAGCCGTAACGGTCGTGTTGACGTTGAAACGCCAATAGGAATCCGCGCCCGTCCCCTCTTTGCATCCGAATCCGCCCGCCCAAACGAACAGGTTGGGAATGTACGACCCTGCGATGCTGCCTTGGCATTTTGCGATCATGTACGCCCTGACGGCACCCTTGTTGCCGTTGCGTCCGAAACGCGCTTCGACGGTTCCGCCTGTCGCTGTCTTGACGATCATCTCGCCGCTGACTTCCATGTAGCCGTCAATGTCAAGGTCGCCGCACGACCAGCCGTTCGTGACGGTGGTGAAGTAGGCGCTGCCGCCCTGGTCGATGCGGAGAATGCGGTGATGCGAAGTCTGCGTACCGGTGAACAGCTGGCCGCGCACAACTGCGTTGCTTACGATGATCCACGGATAGTCGCCCACGTCGTTGACGATCCAGTCTTCCGTGAAGGTGAAGGTTCCGTCAAGCGTGCGTGTGGCGGCGGTGCTGGACGTGGTGCGCAACGCGTTGTCGGGATGCGTCGCCGTGGCGCCGCCAGGGAACGCCACGCGCGCTCCGGACGCCGTCACGTGATAAGTCCCGGCGAAGAACACCTCGTTGGAAAACGTCTGCACGGCACTCGAGGCGTTGACCACTCTTGTGACGTTTGTGAGCACGTTGCCGGTGATGGTGAAGGCACCCGCGCCGGCGGCAAACATGATCGAGCAGCCGTCAAGGTCTTCGACATCGTTGTCAACGGTTCCGCCCACGCCCGTGAAGCAAAGCGGAACACCGGCGGATGGGATGCTACCGCCCTTCCAGTTGCCGGGAGTGGAGAACTTGCCGTCGCCGGCTTCGCCCGTCCAGACCCGGGCCTCCTCGGTCCATATCTCCATCTTCGCGACCTCGTAGGCGGCGGCGGACATAGTATCCGCCACGCCCTTGGAAGTGTCGCTGGTTATCGTCCAGTCAATCGACCCTATGTTGAGGTTGGCGAAGTTGCCGAGGCCGATCTCCCAGTCAAGCGAGGTCGTCCAGCTGTTGAATGCAAACATCACCTGGGCTGGATTGCGCGCGCCCGGAGTGATGCGGTGTACCTGCATGCAACCCCAACCAGACATGTTGTTGGCGTACGTGTCGTTCCAGTCGTAACCGCGTGTGTTGGCAGGGGCGTCGGACTGTCCGCAGGCACCGTCGGAATACGAACTGGGCCAGAATTCAACCCAGCCTTCCACGCCTGCGGCATTCGGAGCTGTGGATTCGATTCCGGGCATGTTCGTCTTGATGCGCATGTTTCCGACCCGCGTCTGGCTGACCTTCGCGAGGGGCACGCCAACGCTGTCGATCGAAAAGTCACCGAAGGCGTCCATCGACACCCACAGCCAGCGCGTCAGCCCGTGGAAGTCGCTCTGGTCGTCGTTCTTGCGCTTCAGCTCGATGTAGTAGGCTACGCGGGAGAGGTTGTTCGTGGGCGCAGCGTCGTTCACGGAAGTGTACGGCACGTATCCAAGGGCCGCAAGGTTCGTGTGGCTGTACGCCACGATGTCGAGCGTACGGGCGCGGGTGAACCCGCTGCGGAACTCGGCGGGCACGTTGTTCTCAGCGCCGGACGACGTGGGCACGTCCGTCTCCGCCGCGCCGAGCGCAAAGCCCGGATCGTCCGTCAACGCCTCATGGGCTGTTGCGATGTAGGCGTCGGTGAGCTTGTCGTATCCGGGCCAGTCGGGATGGACGTCCGTCGGCTCGTAGAAGCTTCCGACGATGTAGTTGTTGCCGGTGCCCCCGCGATAGCACGCCGTGTAGAGGTCGGAGAAGTAAACCCGGTTGGCGGGGAACACATCCCCCTCGATCGCGTTTCTCATCATCGTGTTGAACGACACGACCGTTTGGTTTCTCGCGCTGTGGAACACGACATCCAGAACGGCACCCGCGACGACCTTGGCGTGCGGCTTCTGGTTGAGGATTTTCCAGACCAGTTCCTGCCAGCCGGAGAAGAGCCATTCGGCGGTCAGGCCGGACGTGTTATAGATGTCGTTGATTCCGAGTAGAAGGAATACGAAATCAACGTCTCCAGCCTGGTCCAGCGTGGCTTCGATGTTGTCGAGCGTGCCGAAGCCACCCGTGACGGTGATAAGACGCTGCCCGCTGATGCCCGCGTGGCGCACCCAGTTCTCGGGCATGACGGAACCGCAGATGTCGTCACTCTGGTCGCGGCGGAATCCCTTTGCGACTGGATCGTAGCCTTCGGCGGCAAGCTTCTTCATCAGGAAAATGCGTCCGTTGCCGAAGGTCGAACTGTTGCCGTGCGTGATGGAGTCGCCCACGCACAGGACGTTCACGCGCTGTTTCGTCGCGGAGTAGTCGAGGTCGAGCCAGAGACGGCCTCCCGTCTCCAGATTCTCAGCCCACACCTTCACGTCCGCGCCATTTGCGCTCGAGGTGTCGAAGAGGGCGTTGAGCGCGGCGGCGTCCATGTCCAGCGAGCCGCTGTTCCATGTCATCAGGAGGAAGCGGCCCTTGGTGTTTGCGGTGTACTTTGACACGAGCGCGATCTTGGCACCCGACTCGAATGTCGGCGGATTCACGAGACGGAACGTGAACTTAACCGGATCGAACCTGATGCTTCCCGTGCCGCCAACCGACAACGACTTGAGGTAGAATCCCCCGACTTCCGGGAACTCCGCCGCGCCGTTCACGACGAATTCCGTGTAAGGAAGGCTGACAGGATCGTATCCGACGTACGTGAACGTCTGGCTCGCACCGGCTGGAAGGTCAAGCGTCATCCTGGTAAGCGAGGTCGCCGCGCCCTGCTCGCCGGACCAGTTGCCCGGCGTGGCGAAAGAAGCGTCCACCGCGCCCGTCCACGAAGCGGACGGCGGAGTCGTGTTGTACGGGTCGCCGGGGCCGCTGGCCGCATTCGCCGCCAGCTTGTCGTCGTTGAGGACGCGGTTCCAGATGCGCACCTCGTCGTAGCTGGCGTACGCATCGTAGCAGGCAATGTTCTTGGCCACGCCCAATCCAAAATTCGGATTGTTGGCCGCAAAGCCTGCGAGCGTCCAGTTGGGCACGATTTGCTCGTTCGTCTTCTCCAGCTCGCCCGAGAGCACGTCGCGGCGCTGCCACCGCACCGTCGTCGAGCCATCGCCGTTGTCGTGAAACGTGAACGCAAAGTAGTACTGTTTGCCCGTTTCAAGGGGAAGAAGCGTGTTCGACGCCGTGTATCTGTCCGTGCTGGAGCTTCTGAACACGACCTCCTTCCAGCTGCTGGAGACGTCCCACCTGAACGTCGCCTCGTCCGCCCCGGAGCTGCCGGAGTATGCTCCGTCGGCATACGAGAAGATCACCGAGTTCGCCCGCGCGGCATCGTGGCTCGCCCATATCTCCACTGTGGCGTTGCCAGTGTCGAGAAGGTTCTGCCCGAGACTGAGAGAACCGCCCCCCCAGTTGTTGCCCGTAAGCTTGAGCTTTCCGGCTGTTGTCTTAGTGGTTCCACTGCCAAAAATGATGTTCGGCATCGCCCCCGTCACGTAATCGGCGAAGTCCGTTCCCTCACCGTTGAACGACCAGCGGTGGGCAAGCGGGACGTTGTAGGGGGCATCGGGACCGCTGATGGCGTTCGCCGCAAGCTGCTCGTCGGTGAGGACACCGTGCCAGATGCGCACCTCGTCGTAGCTGGCGCAGGCGTCGAGGCAGGCGTCGTCCTTTGCCACGCCCAAGCCGAAGTTCGGGTTGCCGGACGCGAAGCCCGCGAGCGTCCAGTTGGGCACGACCTGTTCGTTCGACATCTCGACCAATCCCGAAGCCTGGTCGCGGCGCTGCCAGCGCACCGTCGTGGATCCGTTGCCGTTGTCGTGGAAGGTGAACGCGAAGTAGTACTGCTTGCCCTCATCAAGGGGAAGAAGCGTGTTCGACGCCGTAAACCTTTCCATGCCGGAACTCTTGAACACGACCTCTTTACAGTCCTCGGAAACATCCCACCTGAACGTCGCCTCGTTCTGGGGAGCCGTGCCGTAACTCTGGTCGGAATAGGAGAATATCGCCGAGTTGGTCCGCTCCGCGTCGTGGCTCGCCCAGATTTCGACGGTGGCGTTGCCGGTGCCAAGAAGGTTCTGCCCGAGGTTCAGCGAGCCGCCGCGCCAGGCGTTGCCCGTCAGCACGAGCTTGCCGCCCGTCGTCACGGCAGTTCCGCTGCCGAACACGTCCTGTGCGGAAGCGCCTGTCACGGAATCCGTGAAGTCCGCCCCCTCTCCGTTGAACGACCAGCGGTGGGCGAGAGGCGGCGGCAGCCTGAACGTGGCCGTGCAGCTGAGCACGCGCCCGAACCGTCCGGAATCCGAAACCGCATCGCCCGCGACAAGCTGCGTGCCGGTGTTGCTCGTGTAGAACACGTTGTTCACGTTGTCGTAAAGCCCCGCGACGTTGCTGGAGTTGCGTGCGGGCACGAAGTCGCGCACGAGCTTGCCGTTTTGCCGAATCTTCATTCCGTAGAATGAAAAGGAGCCGCGATAGCCGTTTCCGCTCCACGCGAAGAGGAAAAGATTGACGTTGCTGGCCGCAGCCCGGCTGATTGAGGAGCGTTGAGTCACGTCGCCAGCGGTGAAATAGAGGTTGTTGTTGTTGTCGATCACGCAGCGATAGTCGGTATTGGCCTCTGGTCTGGGTCCGACGGCGGCACCGCTCCCCCAGAACTGAAAGGAACCTTGTATGACGAGAAGGTATTGACTCGTGTTGAACCCCTGCCCGAACATTGTACTGGTAGCAGTGGATGTGACGTTGCCGAAACGGAAATCCACTTCCGTCGTCGTTCCCGGCTTGATGCCCGTATCGACCCGCTGCGAGCCGGTGCACTTGACGCTTTTCAGCTCTTCGACCATGTTGATCCCGGCGGTCTGCATGAGGAAAAATCGCAGGGGACGTCCATCGCGCAACGCGGCAGGCACGTTGTACGTGTACGTCGTCTGGTCGCTTGCTATGTCGGCGATGCTGGTGAACGTGTCCCAGGCGTACTTGTCGTCACCGCCGTCCTCTGCGCCACGCGCGAGGAAGAGCTTGTACGCGCTCCCGTCAGTCGCGCCGAACGAGAATGTGAAATGGGAATTGTCCCACTCCGATATGCTGAGCGTCCTTGTCGCGAACAGCGTTCCCGCCGTAAACACGGCAAGCATAGCGGCTATCGTGGCGCGGATTGTCTTTGTTTCCATGCCTGGCTCCTTCCTTTTTCTTGTTGAAGATTGGGTGTGTGAAAAACGCGGGCGGCGAGGCGTGGTCTGCGTCTCTCGGCTCATGTTGGTAATGTGGAAATGTGAAAGTGTTGCCAATGGCCAATGTTGCCAATTTCCAATTGGTATTGGGTATTGGTTACTGGCAACAATTCCACAAAAATTGTGCCCCCCCCCCTGATAATTGCGCAAACACGCCCACACGCACCGTTTTGGCGCGGTTGTAGGCGGTTTTATGGAGGGCGGGCGTCATGGGTTACAGTGCCTTGATTTCGTCGGCGGTGAGGCCGGTCGCTGTTGCAATTTGTTCGATGGAAAGATTCATGGCCTTCAGGTTGCGGGCGGTCTGCCGCAACTTTTCCGTCGCCGCGTCGCGTTCCGCCGTCGCCGCGTCGGCACGGGCCTTTTCCGCATTGAGATCGGCATTTGCTGCGTCAAGCTTCGCAACCGCTGCATTGAACTTCGCCTCAAGTTCGGGAATCTTCTCTGCCCGTCTCTCGGCGTTTGCCCGCCGTGTTTCGCGGCAAAGCCAATCCTGAAAGCCGTCGTACTTCGCCCTCTCCTCTGGAGTGAGGGCGGACGCCTCCACCATTTCAAGCGCCTTGCGCACTTCCGGGTTCTCTTTCAGTTCCGGCGGAGCGTCGGGAATAGTGCCGTTGATCTCGGTGAGGAAGCGAAGCCAGAGCACCGCCATCTTGCGTTCAGGCCATGTCTGCGGCTTGAACTTCTTGAGCTCCACAAATATGAGCTGAAGTCCGTCTATCGTCTCGCCCTTGATTTCGCTGTGCGCCACCTGGTAATGGTGATACCACTGCTTCGCGTCAAGGGCGAGGTTGTCGTTCAATAGGTTAAGCGAATAGACCGTGTTCAAGTTGCGGTAGTCGCCGCCAATGGGAAGCTCTCGGGAGTACGCCTTGGCGGCGTTGAAAAGCGCGCGCTGGTTGTAGTCGGGAGACCAGATCATCTGCATTTCCACGATGAACTGCCTGTCGTTCTGGTCTTTGCAGCGGACGTCCACGATGGTGTCCTTGTGGAGCGGGTCGTCGGGCACGAGTTCCGGCGTGAGATATTCGACGGAGACGATCTTGCCGTCTTCGGGCAAGGGCAGCAACGCGTTCAACAGGCTTGTGATCAAGTCTGGGTGTTCGCCGAAGATTTTCTTGAAGGTCAAATCGGCCTTGGGATCGACATACTTACGCTCGTTCATAAACACTCCCTTCGTTGCGGCTCGCGTGGACGCTCG
>CAMKJU010000073.1 GCA_946413265.1 uncultured Lentisphaerota bacterium | reverse complement strand
CATTCCCGACCTGCTCGGACAGGATTGTGAAGCATTTGCTTTTGAGTTCGCTGTCTGTCATCGCCATGTCAGTCTCCTCCGAAGAATTCCACTTCGCCATCCCGCATCTTCTGCTGAATATCCAACTTGGCAATGGTTTCAAGCAAAACTTTCACCTGCGCTTGATCGTCGAACGGGCGGTTGTAACAGCAGTTGTCGAGATAAACCCTCATGCGAGCACCTCCTTATAGCCGCAAGAACCCAACCCCCAAAGCCTTTCAGCCTTGTGCCTCCTCGCGACAGCGTGGATTTCACCCCGCTTCGCGCGTATCTCGTCTAAAATGTGCATTTCAAAGTCGTGTATAGTATAGCATATTTTTCAACGGCTGTTTTGGTGTGATACTAAATTGTCTTTGTCAACTCCGCTTGGGGGCGGCGGTCGCGGGGCGACCGCCCTACCAATTCGGCGGCGGTTTCATCGAAACCGCCCTACCGTTTTCGGTCACGCGGGACGCGTGACCCTACCAGGCGTGTGACCATGGAGGCTGAGCCGCATAAGACCGTTTTACTGTTTTGCCGTTGGTTCCTTTCTCGTTTCAGTTGTGCGGTGAAAATCCTTTTTATCCGTAACGGATAGTATAGCAAAAATCGCTTGGGCTGTGCGGGGTAGTCAAATCTTCGCCAGGATGTCGGGGATGTTCGACTTGTCGAGCGACGAGAAGGCGAAGCACTTCTTGCCGAGGTAGTTGAGAGACGCACCGACATGGATGAGCGTCATCTTGTCGATGACGAGGAAACGGTCGTGGAACTTGTCGGACACCTTGACCGTAAGCGAGTTGGCATACTGGGCGTTGAACTGCGACACGTCGACGGCATGAAGCAGCTTGTTGTGCGAGTTCTTCACCACGAGCACCGACACGCCCGGCCTCTTCTGCGCGACGAGCGGCAGAACCGAGTCGGCGAAGTACGGGTCGATGACGATGAGCTCTTGCCTCGCCATGCGCACGAACTTCTTCATCTGCTCGAACGCATCGTATATCTGCCCGTCGTAGAACACCTTCTGCGGCGGGAACTTCTTGTCCTGCATCGCGTCGAGAATCAGCTTGAACCGCTCCTCGTTGCGGGCCTGCGCATCCTCTTGTTTTAATTGGCGTCGTTCAGTTGCCTCGATACGAGATAGCAGGGGCGCAAGCGAGGCCAAGGTACGGCGCATGGCAACAAATGCGTCCATTATGCGAATGCTTACGAGAATTGCTGTTTCGCTTTTCAGGACAGCCGACAGCATTGCTATTCCTTGCTCTGTAAACGCATATGGCATGTATTTCAAATGCTGACCCTGCCCCTTGTTTAAGGTCACAAATTGTGACCTTATACTCGTCGTTACATTTGAGGTCGCAAATTGCGACCTCAAGTTTGAGATGTCATCCCTGGTCAACTGGAACATGAAACGTTCTGGGAAACGCACAATATTGCGTTTCACCGCTTGATTAAGTGCTTTTGTCGGCACTCCGTATAGTTCCGCCAAGTCGCGGTCAAGCATAACCTGCACGCCGCGAACCGTCAGGATTCGCGAACGGATCGAATCGGCATCAGCCTGCCCATTTATCGTCACGTCGTTCATGTTTCTCGTTTCAAGGTTGCTTTAAATCATTTCGCCTGGGGGGCAGCGGTTTCATCGAAATCGCCCTACCGTTTTCGGTCACGCGGGACGCGTGACCCTACCAGGCGTGTGACCGTGGCGGCTTGGCCGCATAAGACCGTTTCACTGTTTTATGATTCGTTCCTTTCTTTTACAGTTCACGATTTAAGATTGGTTTAGGCATTGCCGGTTCCGGTTTGCGCGGCGGGAATGACACGAACTTCACGCCACGGCGGCGTCGCTGATGACCGTAGTCTCAACGTACACTTTTTTCTTCTCTAGTTCCACCTCTTCTGCCATTTTTCACCTTCCTTTGCCCGGCACGCGGAGAAGTATAGCAAAACCCCGTTCCGCAGACTATCCTAAATTTGCGGTAGGAGGCTTTTGCCATCCCCCCTGTACGGGGGGATTTTTGAGCCACAGGGAGGGGATTTTTGAGCCACAGGGAGGGGATTTTTGAGCCGCACGAAGGGGAATTATGAGCCACAGCGAGAGCGTGGGCTCCATACGTTGAGGAAGCGAAATCCCTACATGGGTTGCGTGTTAGCCCGACTTTCCACGTTCGACCTAAGTTTCAACGATTTTCACGCTGATAACTCCTTATGTTTTCTCAACAAGGCCGAATCATCGTCGGATGCCGTCACCGGACGAAGATGATGGTGCCCCTTAAGATGTAAAGGCCGTCGTCTTTCTTGATGACGGTAAAGCGCCGTTCTTCGTCGCCGCACACGAACTTGAGCCCCGCGAGATTTTCCGGAGCGGTCGCCCAGCTGACGATTGGCGTCTTGTGCGAGACTTTCCTTCCGCCCAGCTTGACCCTGACTGTCGCGTTGGTGGCGAACTTGAGCGTGTTGTCCCCACTCGTGAACGCCGAGACGCGCGGCAGCGCGTTCGTCCGCGACGAGAGGTCGATCGTCGAGCCGTCCTGCATCGTGCAGCCGTAGAAGTAGTCGTGCGCGGACGGCTTGAACGCGCCGTACACGTTCAGCGCCGCCGTACCGCTGTTGGCGTTCCAATCGTACACAGACTCGTAGTCGTGTACGCTCAGCGCGGTGCCGAGGTTCAACGCGCTACCGACGATGAAGTCCACGTTTGTCGCATTGCAGGCGGAGGTGAGCGTCTGCAGGTACCCGCCGGAAATGATCTTGATCTTGCCCGGGCCCTGCGGCGCCAAGTCCTGGAACTTGAGATTCTTCGCATTCGCGATGGCGACTTCAAGGGTGTATCCGTTCAGGATAAAATCGTTGTATTGCATGTTGAAGTCGCCGGTTGTTTCAAGATACGAATCGGAGGTCAGACTCCTTGCGCAGTTGAAGAGACCCGAGGCCCCCTTCACCGTGCCGCCGTTGAACACCACCGTCGTGTAGCCGAAACCGCCATACCCGTTGACGTCGAGCGTCGCCCCGTCATCGACTGTGACGAGCTGCGCGCTGACATCCGTCGTTCCGTTTCCGCCCAAGGGCCAGTAGGCGGGCTCTGCCGCGTACTTCAACGTCCCCGCCGCGACCTGCGTACCTCCTGTAAATGTCTGGTAATCCTTCTTTATGACAATGGTTCCAGGTCCGGTCTTCACAAATTTCAGATTGCCCGTGAGCGCCATCTTCGTGACGGTCGTCGTGGCGTCCTGGGGAACTTCCACTTCAAGCGAGCCGACCTGCTCTGCGGAGTTCGTCACGGTGAACGCATTGACGCCGCCGGCCAACGCAGCGGGCAGCTTGAGAAGTCCGCCGTTGGCGTCGAACACGGTCCCCTCTTCCACCACAAGCGATTCAGTCCGGGTGAAGTCGAAGGTCGCGCCTGCGGCGTTCGTGAACTTGTTTGTGGCCAGCACGAACGCGGCGGGCGAAACCGCCGGCGTGACTGCGCAGATCGCGTCGTATTCCGCCGCGGTCGTGAACCGCACCTGCATGTTGCTCGTCACGTTGCCGCCCCACTCGGTGTCCTGCACGCCGCTCGTGTAGAACTGCCATCCGTCGTTGACCCACATCGCGTACTCGGGCTCGCCTGCAGCCTTGATGTAGAGGCCGTCGTCCTTCACCGTAAGGGCCTTGCCCTCCACGGCCGCGCCGTTCGCTACCAACGCGAAGCCCACCGTCGATCCAGGCGCGGAACCCGAAGGCCACGAGACAAGGCACGTGCCGACGTCGGAACTGCGCGCGCCGATCTCCACGTTGACCGTGGCGCCGTCGGCGAACTTGAGCGTGTTGTCACCGGACGTAAAAGCGGAGGCACGCGGCAGCGGCGTCGTCCTCGCCGAGAGGTCGATCGTCGAGCCGTCCTGCATCGTGCAGCCGTAGAAGTAGTCGTGGTCGGCGCCGGGCTTGAACGTCCCATATACGTTCAGGGCCGCCGTGCCGCCGTTGTAGTTGTAGCCGTACGCCGCCTCGTAGTCGTGTACGCTCAGCGCGGACGTGATGTTCAGCGCACTGCCGACGATGAAGTCCACGTTCCGCGCGTCGTATGCGGCGTTCGAAGTCTCAAAGGTTCCGCCGGAAGTGATCTTGATCTTGCCCGGCCCCTGCGGTGCGCAGTTGTCGAACTTGAGGGTTGTCGCTGTTGCGATGGAGACTTCAAGGGTGTGTCCGTTCAGGACAAGCGGACTGCTGGCGGTTTGCATGTTGAAGTTGCCGGTGACGTTGAGATACGAATCGGCGGTCAGTCTTTTTGCGCCGTTGAACTGCGTCGATGAACCCCTCACAGTGCCGCCGTTGAACACCACCGTCGTGTAGCCGAAGCCCGTCTTCCCGTTGAGATCCAGCGTCGCGCCGGCATCAACGGTGACGACTTGCGCGCTGACATTCCTCGTCCCGTTTCCGCCCAAGGGCCAGTTGGCAGGAGCTGCGTCATACATCAGCGTCCCGGAGACGACTTGTGTGCCGCCGGAGTAGGTCTGTCCGGTTTTGGAGAACATGTAAAGCCCATCCCCCTCCGTCACGAGCTTCAGCTTGTTCGCAAGCGCGATCTGGCTGTTGTAGGTCATGGTTCCCTCCGGGACGACCACGTGCAGCTCGCCTCCGCCGACGGTGTCCGTCACGGTCGTGGCGAGCCACGGATCGAGCGTCTTCACGTAGAACTTGTGCCCGGACGTGTTGATCGTGAGGTTCGCCGCCGTCGTCATCACGGAGGCGTACGGCGTCAGGTCGGCGTCGGTCGTCATTGTGATGCCCGACGAGATGTGTACCTGCGTGTACTTGTTGGGCAACGCGTCGGAAAGCGCCGTGCCGTCTGCGGCCTTGCACGTCCAGCTCGAAGCCACCGCAGGATCGCCACCGTTCCACACCGCCGTCGCGGGTGCGCCGTCCGCGTCGTGCAGCGCTACCGAAAGGTCGCACACTCCGTATCCCCCCGCCCAAGCCGATGCCGTTGCAATGCCGCTGTTGTTCACGACGACACCCGTACCGGCGTCATTCGTAATCTTCCGCCCCAACCTGTCGTTGTAGATGGTGTAGTAACCAGCTTTGAAGGCTGTCGCATGCACGCCGTCCTCGCCGTTCGTGAAGCGGACGGCCACGCACTTCGCGTACCCGGCCGGCATCTGCATCTCGGCGCGGAATTCCGTGATCTCGCCGGTCGTGGAATCAGTGGCCGTGATGATGCGGTTGAAGCATTTCATCTCCTGCATCTGGTCAGAATTGCTGATCGCGCTACCGCACGCCTTACCGAATATCTCGTGGTTGAAGATGTCTTTGACCCTCAAGCCGGGAAACACAAGCGTGTTGCTGCCGATGATGCTCATGACGCCCAGCTGCTTGATACCGTATCCAGATCCATGGTCGCCCGCGGCGACGCCTGTGTTGGTAAAACCGGACGCCACGGCAACGGTGCCGGAGGCATCGACCGTAAACGGAATAGACGATGCGTAATGCCCTGTCACATCGCCGTTTTTATTCTTCGGGTTCGCCTTGTACATCGCCTTGACCGCCTTGGCCTGAACGCCGCCCGTCCCCTGCGACAGTTCCACCACCACGTATTTCGTGTATGTTCCGTCCGCGCATGCAAGGGCGAAGAACAGTCTCTGCAGCGGCTCGGCGGTGTCGGCGGGATAACGCGTCACGGCGTGGCTGTAGGCATTGACGGCGAAGCGTTCCCCCCCGCCTATCGCCGCACCTTGCATAAGCCCGTAGAACTTGCCGCCCTCCAGTTCCGAAAGCGACACGCCGGGGAACACGATCTGCGCCGTGCCGTTGAGATACGCGTATCTGTTGAAGAAATGCGTATTTGCCGCAGGGATCACCGCCTCCTCGGTCACTTCGACGTTGTACATCCCGTAGCCGCTCGCCAAGATCCACGTCGGTATGCTGGTGGATTTGACATTGCTGTCATCCACCTTGGTGCCGTCGTCCTTCACGAACCTCATGCCGAGTTCCGTGGTCGTCTTGTAATATGCGCCGACAAGCTGCGCATATACGCCGTCCCCGCCGTCGCTGAACGCCACAATCGCGCATTTCACGTTGCCGCCGTCGTAAAACTGGGCCTCGCAGCGTATCGCCGTGGGGCTTGCCGCCGTGCCGGCGGTGACGACGGCATTGGTGAAGAGAACCGGCAGTCCAAGCATCGAGCCGCTTGATCCGCCGGCGACCTTCGCGGAGAGCTTGCCCTTGACGTCGGTGCCGATCTGCGCCACCGTAAGCCCGGGGAACACAAGCTGGTTTGTTGACGAAAGCCCACGCGCCACGCCGATGGCCCTCACGCCGTAGCCGTTGCCCGTGGCGGTCGTTGCAATGCTGCTGTTAGTGACTTTACTCCACGTCAACGCGCCCGTGCTGGCGTTCACTGTATAGTAGATAGTCGAAAATCCGGCGTTCCCGGAAGTGCCAATGTACCATGCCTTCGGAATCTTCGCATACACACCGCCTTCGCCGTTGTACAGCTGGATATGGACGGCTTTGTAATGTTGCCCTTCTATCGTCACGATGTCGAAATCGTAGCGCGTGATGGCAGCGCCCGTCGCGTTCGCGGGATACGGCTTGACTTGGTTGGACAATCCTGTCTTGACGGCGCCAAAGGAACCGCCGCCCATCGTGCCCCAGAAGGAGTAGCCTTCGAGGTCTGCGAGCGTCTTGCCGGGAAACACCAGCACGCCGCTGGTCGTGATGAACCCGCCCGAGTACGAGATGTCCGTATCGGTCATGCAATGCGTCGTCACGGCCCGCGCCGTTCCCGCCGCACACACCAGAAGCGCGGCCACCACCACGCGAATCACGTTCTTTTTCATGTCTGTTTCCTCTCTTTCAACTGCCAATGCCTTTTGCCAGTTTAAAAACATAAATGATATTTTACTCGACCCCTGTGCGGTTTGTCAATTGCAAAGACAAGATTCGCCAAGATTCGCGCCAGTGTTCACCCATTGTTATTGAGAGAGGTTATGTTGAAGGAAAGATTGCCGGGCGGATACGTGACGCCCTTGACCGTGGCGGGCTTGCCGCTCGCATTGTGAAGCACGGTCAGGATCTTCGTGCCGTCCTTGTTTAGGAACTCGCCGCGGACGACGCCGGGCGGAAGCGGCGACGTGTCGAGCACCGTGAAGCGTCCGTCGAAGTAGAACTCCCCGTACTCCTTCATCTTGCGGCAGCAGCGTCCGATGACATCCGCGTATGCGGGATTGGCGTCGAGCGTCCGATGTCCGGCCAAGCCGCCGAGCGAGCGCCCACGTCTTCTTCAGTACGTAGATGATCGCCCCCTGTTCCGCAGTCTGCCTGTTGAGCGGCTTCTGCCAGTCGATGAAACACCACCACTTCCCGTTGTCCCGGAACACGCCGTCCGCACAGACGCTGTTCAGCACGAATTTCGTCTGTAGGACACACAGCGGCCAGAGATCGCGTGCGGTCTCTTCGTCGCCGCTCGCCTCGAGGTACTCCAGGACCGTCGCCGCATAGATGGCTGTGTAGTCAAGGATACGGCACGCGCCGCTGCGCGGCGAGGGCCGCTCGTACGCGTCGCTGTTGACAAGGCCGTTCCCCCCGCACGTTCCCGCCAGAAGGTACAGCGAGCGCTTCACGATCTCGAAATTGCGATAGGTCTCGTAGTCCGCAAGGGCCTCGAGCCGGAGATCGCCGAGCCAGAGCCGGCGGTCGCGCTTCGGGCCATCCTCAAACACCGTCTGCATGCAATCGCGGAGCGTACGCCGAGCCGTTGCGTCGATCTTCGCCGCCTCGTCCGATGACGTCGAGCGCAATCTATCAGTAAAGGCAAAGACGGGGCTGTCCCTCGACGATCACCGAACGAGGATGTAAATGCCGGTGGACTTGACGGCCAGCACGATGTCGCCGTTCTCGTCAACTGAAACGCCCTTCACCCAATCCGCCGAGCCTTCGGCAAGCGCAACCGACGCGCCCGTGAAATTGCCGCCGGAGGTGAGAGCAAACTGATTGCCCTTTATTATCGGACGAATCCCGGTTGCCGCCGTAACCTTCACCTTGACTTCGCCGTTCACGGTCACGGTCTTGTCCGTCAGATCCAGCACGGGCGCAACCTTCTTCTGCGTGAAGTTGAAGCCAAGCGCGGCGCCGTCCGCCAGCGTCAGCGCACCGCCATGTGCAACCGTGCCGGACGCCGAGACCGCGAGCGTCGCGCCGGCATTGACCGTCACCGCGCCCGTGCCGGTCTTGCTGCCAGGTTTCACGGCAACCGTCACGGTGTCCGTCACCGTCCACGTGCCCGAATGGTCGTTTCCGGGATTGTTGACGACGAACGTTCCCGAACCTTCGACAATGACCGCACCCATGTAGTGAATCAGGCCGTCGCATGTCACCGTCCTTGCGACGCCGCCTTCGTCGTCCGTCCCGATGTGCGCTACCGTTCCCCGGTAGATTACGAGGTCAGCGGTCGAGTTCGGTTTTGTTCCGATGGTGTAGTCGGAGTGCCAGGGCCGCACATAGACGACGTCGTTCGCCCCACTCCCGCATGAATAGGCTGTATCGGGCGAAGCGCCGTCGGCGAGGTTCAATCCACCCGCCCCAATCCAGATGTTCTTGGCATAGCCGTTGTGGCTCTGATTCGCAAAGTAGAACCACTTGGACGCCCCCTGGTCGCCTAGCGTGACCTTCTCGAACTTAAAGGCTCCGGTGCTGTATTGATCGGCCAAGTGCCTGTCTGCGCCCGGCATCGTCAGGACAAGTTCATTCGTGACGACATATTCGCCGCCCGCATTACAGCAGTAGCAAATGCGGCTCGATGTGCGCACCACGCCAGCCGTGAAGGCTCCGCCGTCGACGCTGTCCGCCTGCCCAATCGCCAACTCTACCGTGTCGCTCGCCGAAGGCACGGTCAGCGACGAACCTTGCGAGATCCCCCACCGCGTGTCGTCGCTGTACGTGTTTGCCACCCAGTCTTCAGCGGTGGAGAGGTTATACGCGCCGTTCAGGAAATGAGCCGTCCCGTCGGCGAACGTCGTGCCGGTCACGCCGCCCGCAAAGCGGACGCTCGACTGCGCACGGGAGTCCCACCCCTTCGCCTTCTGCGAGACGGATATCCTGTCCGCAAACGCGACCGGGCACTCGAACGTCTGCGTATTGCCGGAGAGGTTCGTGACCGCCGCCACGCCCGTGATGGCGTTGCCGCCGATCGTCACCACGCCGATCCCGTAGCCGAACGTGATGGACGCAGGCGCGAAGCCGGCGATGTCGTTGTCGATCGCGGCTGTCTTCGAGGGAATGTACACGGCGGCCCCTGCGGGCGGCTTCGAGCCGCCATGCCAGTTGCCGTCCGTATTTGCCTTGCCGTCTCCCGCATCGCCGATCCAAATGTACATCGAGCTGGGCAGCTGCGGAATCACGCGTCCCGTCCACTCGCCGAAGCTGAACGTGACGTTCGCGGGGAGAGTCTCGCCGAACTGCACGACGGCGTTCGCACCCACCACCGAATCGTCGAACACCACGTTGTCGCCGGGGAACAGGACCGTTTCCGTTTCGTTGCCCTCGCCGTCGAGCGTCACGATGCGCAGGTCGGAGGAGCCTTCCGCGAACGTTCCGCTCTTGTAATAGACCGTACCGGCCGAACGGTCGGCGGCGACGGTGAATTCGTAGCAGGAGCCTGTCGCGTTGTAGCCGAACGAGACCGTCCTCGAAAGAACCGCCCGTGGCGGAACGAATGTCACCTTCTCGTCGTCGCGGTCGATGAGGCCCGTCAGCTGGAAGCGCGTCGTCTCATAGATGCCGGATATGTCGAATCCGGAGCAGTCGAAGCAGATCGAGCCGCTGGAGCCGAGCTGCACGGGCGCGCCCGCGAGGTACACCGCGCCGTACTTGTTGGTGACGGGCGAGTTGAAGATCGCCGCGCCGACGACGGTGAGCGCGTGCGTACCGTCGAAGGCGAACGTCGTTGGCGCCGTCCCGCCCACAGTCAGCGTCTCAAGGGCGACACTCGCGTTGACTTCGATCTCAGCCGCCGCGTTCACCGTCAGCGTCGCGGAAGGATTGTAGAACACGCCGTCGACCGTCGTACCCTCCGGGACGGCGTACGTGCCGGAATCTCCGTCCTTCGCCCATGCGCCGGTCTGCGAGAACGTGCCGTCCGCCGCGGCCGTGCGCGTGTAGAGCCCGCCCTGCGACACGTAGGGATACGTGTTGAACACCGCCTCGGCCTGCGCGTCGGTGATCGTGTAGTCGAAGAGTCTGATGACGTTAATCAAACCCGTCTCGGTTTCGGGGGTGTTCGGCACGCCCTTGTAGATGCCGGCGGCCTTGATGGCGGCGCCGTGGTCGGCACCGACCTGAACGCCGCAGTTGACGGATGTACCAAGCACGAATCCCTCGCCCGCGTCGAACTGCCCGCGCTTGACGCCGTCCACCCACACCTCGAAGACGGTCCCCTTCTTGTTGATGACGTATGCATGGCGAGCGGTCGCCGCGTTCGGGACAGACGCCTTCACGCCACCCGCCGCATCGACAGTCGAGCCTGCGTTCTTCGCTATCAACACCTCGTCTTTGTTCTCTGTGGTCGTGATGAGAATACCCTTGTTAGCGGCAGTTCTTGTATCGCCCATGTGAAGGAACTGGGTATTCTTCGATGGCGACATCGTACCGACCACGACAAGCGTGAAATCCCCAAGCGCGTTCATGTTCGCGGCTACTTCGGAAACCCACGGATGATGCAGAATGTACATGCCAGTCGTCCCGTCGTTCACCGTGTTGTTGTACGTCGGATTCGCCACGTCAACACCGTTGCCCGCGTTCCATCCCGGCGCGCGGTATGCATACGTGACCGTGTTGGTGTACGTTGCGTCGAACGCCGTCGCCGCGCCCGCGATCTGCGGCGCTTCCGTCAGCGTCGCCGTGCCGTCGACGGGCACCACGTCCACGAACGTACCGTTCGGACGCGCCACGCGCACATTCACACCCGCCACGCAATTCGTCACAGTCATCGAGCCCTTGCCGAACTCCTCGCGCGTCTCGGCCACCGTCACGTAGTACGCCGCGCCTTCGGGCAGCGTAGGCAGCGCCGTGAAGTCCGCAAGCGAGCGCATCGACTGGTCGGCGGGCGAGACGATGAACTTCTGGAACGTCGCCGGATAGAGGATCGTCCCCGTCGCGGCGGCCGTCACGCCGGAGGCGAGATTCAGCGTCGCCTCCGTGAGAGCCGTGCCGCGCAGATCGATCGTGCCGAGGTTGCTGAACGCGCCCACGGTCATCGTCGCAAGGCCGGCATCCACGATCGCCAGCGTCGCGCCGGGCACCGTCGCGAGTTCGAGCGCGGCGTTCGCGCCGTATCCGTTCAGCGTGCCCGTGCCGCTCGTAACGCCGACCGCGCCCGTGCCGGAGAGTACCGCCGAAACCGTCGCGCCCGCGCCGAGCATCAGCGTGCCGTCCACAACCATGCCGCCCTGCGTCGTCCACGTCTTGCCCACCGCAACCGTCGCCGTCGCACCGGAGGCGACCGTGATTGTGCCGGCTGCGGGGTTAAGGGACGCGCCGTTACCGAGGATGACGCGCGTGTTCTTTCCGGACGGGATGTCGATCGTCCCCGTGAACGCCAAGACATCCTTGAACACGTACCGCTGCGACGTCGTCGTGTCCGCCTTGAACGTGCCGTCGCCCGTGAGCGCCGCGAAGACCGTCTTGCCGTTCGCCGAGTAGCCGTCGCTGACCGTAAACGCCGGCGTCGAGCCGTCATCGACAAGGTCAAGCGTTCCCAGGCACGTCATTTCGGAGTCGGCGTTGTTGAAGTAGCCCGTCACGCCCGTCAGGCGCAGCGTCGAGTTCGCACGCGCGAGGTTCTGCGCGAGGAGGCCGTTCATCGTGCCGTTCTTGAGCCACAGCACGCCGCTCCACAGGCCGTCCGCGAGCGTCAGCCCCGAAGGCGCCGCGCCGTAAACGAGCGTTCCGTCGCCCTTCACCGTCCCGGCGAGCTGAGAAGCATTTGCGACGACCGTCTGGCCGGCGCCCGTCGCCGTGATGTACTGCGCCGCGACGCTGCCGCCCGCAAGCGTCAGGGTCTTGCCGTCCGCCACGTTGAACATGATGCCGTACACGTCCACGGGAATGTCGATGTCGAGCGTCGTATCCTCGTTCACGTTGACGACGATCCTGTCGTTCGCCGTGAGAAGCGCGGGGAGCGTCTTGTCCCACGCAAGCGCGGAGAACGTCTTCGCGCCGCCGTCGCCGATCGTCGCCGTGTAGGTCGTCGGCACGTATTCGACGATCTGGAACGCCGCGATGCCCGTGCGAACGGTCGTGGAGCTGCGATGCCCCGTGATCGTGGCCGTGGGGCCGACATTGACGTCCGAGACGAGGTAGTTTACGCCTTCTTTCAATCCGTACAGATAGTTGCCTGTCCCTGCGTTGGCATAGCCCCAGGTCGCGGTACCCTCGACCGTGGTCACCGTGTCGGACGACCTCGCGTCCCCAGACGCGGTGTAGTTCTTTCCGTTCATCGTGAGATGGCCAAACCGGCAGTTGGCCGTGTCGCTGGACATATAGACCACGATGCGGTAGAACTCGTAGGGAATGTCCGTCACGGTGATTTCAGGGTTCGTCTTGGAGCCGCTGTCGTCAATGTACCCGTGGCGCATATCCTTCGTGGCGCTCGCATTGCTGCAGTAGTAATTGCCCTGCTGGTTCCTGACGGTGATGGTGGCGCCGCCAATCGTCGCGGTGGCATTCGCCTGGGAATTCGGCAGGCTGAAATTCGACCATGCGGAATACGGCACGGCGTAGTCGCCGCCGCCATACCGCACCGAGGAAGTCGTGTCGAGCGTGTTTGCCGCGCCACTACGGCCCGCCGGATCAATGTTCACGCTGATCGCGTTCGCCGGCTCGACAAGCCTGAAGTCGTATGGAATGTAGCTGCTCGCTCCGGGATTGGTCGTAAGGGGATCGTTGCCGAACTGGGCCGGGTTGTCGTAGTTCGTGTAGTTACCGTCTATCAGTTTCGCGTACACGCCCGACGCATCTTCGGTGAACTCCACTTTCGCGGCCTTCGTATAATGGTGGTCGGCAGCCTCGTCCACGGTCTGCAGCTGGTACGTCACCTTCGCGAGAGCGTCGCCGTCCATCGTCTCCTGCCTGTTGAAGAAGGTCGCCTCCACGCCGTCCGCGTCGAAATTGTCGCCCTGCATGCGCGCGCAAAGCGTATGCGTGGCGAGGTCGGCGAGCGTCGCGCCCGGGAAGACGAGCGCGGGAGTCGTCTGGTTGATTGCCTCGCCGCTGTAGGGGATGTCGGCCAGAAGCGACTTCCTGTCGTTCGACAGGCTGAACGTCACCGTGCCGGCCGAACCCGGCGCGAGGGAGACCTTGAGCAGATCGGTCTCGGAGAACTCACCATCGCCAGTTATGGTGATGAGTGTGTGTTCACCGCTCACGGGAATCACCTTCAATGTATTCACTCCGCGCCCGAGGAGTCCGTCCTTCTGCGCGAGAGACGCAACATTGATGGTCGTGCCCGCCGCGATCGTCGTGCCGCCCGTCCAGCCGATGGTGCCACCGAGCGTAAGCGTTCCGCCGCCGCAGAACTTCATACCGCCGCCGGTGGACGAGGAATCCTCTGAAAATGACGCCGGAATCGTCGCCGTCGTGCCATTGACGTCTATCGTGCCGCCATTCGCCTTCACCTTGACGGCGATGCCGGACTCAATGACCGTGCTGTCATCCGACTTGATCCGGAGCGTTCCGCCGTTGAAATTGACCACCTCGCCCGAACCGCCGCTCTGCTTGTTGATGCGGTAGGTGTGGAGCGTGCCGCCGTCGAGGTTGATCGCCTTCGACCTGGACGTGTTTTCAAATCTCGTCCAGTACGTGACATTCACGGTTCCCGACTCGATCGTCAACGCGCCGCTGAATATCTTGAAGTCCTTGGAGGCGTTGATCGTCGCGCCCGCGACGATCATGTTGCCGTCATACGAATTGTTGCCGAGGAAGAAGTAACTGTAGTCGCACGTCGCAAACGTCCCCTGCTCGAAGCGCACCCAGGCGTCGCCCTTCCCTGCTTTGCCGCTATAGTCGGTGCTGCTGGCGCCTGCAGAAAAATACGTGCCGATGTAGAAGCCTTCGAGATCCTTAGCGGAGCTACTTGCGGAATCTCCGCTCGTGAGACCGCAGGAGGCGTTGCCGCCCCTGAGGACGATCGGCGCCGAGGCCGTGCCGCAGTTGTTGAAGAACGTTCGCCATTGGTTGGTTTCCGCCGCGGAGAACGTGACCAGATAGGCCCTGCTGCCGCTCGTGAAAGCGCTGTTGAACTTGTCCTTGCGGAAGAAGCCGCCGTCGTTTGTCGGCTTTCGCGCAGTGGTCGTCCAGTTGGCTGACGTCGCCCAGTCGGAGCTCGTCCCGCCCGCCCAGTAGCAGTCCGCCGCCATCGACGGCATTGCCGCCGCCGCGCAGAACGCTGCAATCGTCATAGATACCACGCGCCGTCCGCGCGTTGCCGTCGTGAGTTTCACTTGTTTTTGCGTGTTCATTTGCAGAATCCCTTTTGAGCCTTAAAAAGATACAACCATTATTTTACCCCCCCCCCTATCGGTTTTGTCAATTATGAAGTTTTTGATTTTTGAAGACCGGGAGCATCTGTGTTATTCGCCATACGTATTAGGATTTGGAAACAACCATGACAACTTTCAAGAACAACATTATCCTGCGGACGCACCTTGAACATTCAGAATTGTGGTAGTTTTAGGATCGGCAAATGGGTGCGGGCGAGTTAGCCCGCGCGCCAAAGGCAAGTTGTTTCAAATAGTTGTTTCCAAACATCAGAAGGCTCGGCGGTGAATTACGCAGGAGATGCGCTAGTGAAGACCGAACCAAACTCGTCGCATGCCCATTGCCGAAACGCACATAGACAAGACCCTTTATTATGAACCCACGTTCACGACCTGGACTGGGCCCAGCAACCCCGACGGCAACAGGGGATCGCCCGGCTTGTAGGGGTTGATGTTCGTGTGCGTGAGGCGCTCGCCCTCCGGCAGGCCCGCGTCGTAAATGAGCCGATTCGGCCAAAGGTTCGTCACGCGCACTTCCAGTACGTTCCCCTTCTCCTTCACGTTTGACGCGGTCACGGCATACGGTGCCGTCCAGGCCGTGCCTGCTAACGTGCCGTTCACGAAGACTGTGGCCACTTCATGCACCGTGCCGAGGTCGATTCGCAGGGAATCGCCCGGTTGCCAACCGGATGGCGCATCGAAGGTCGTGCGGTAGGTCGCCGTGCCCGAATAATGGCGGATGCCCGCTGGTGTCAATTTCAGGGCTTGCGTGAGCCTATCGCGGCCTCGGGAGGAAGCGGCTCGAAGCCGGGGATGGACGAAAGGTCCGCTGGAAGCTTCGGCACGCACACGTTCCCGCGCCTGACCGTCGTCGCAGGCGCACGCCACGTAAACGACTTCTCGTCGCCCTCGAACACGTTGCATTCGAGCGTGTTGCGCATTGGCGTGTCGAGGGCAGACGCGAACTCAGGGTACTTCGCCTTGAACGCCGCGCCTTCGACGTTCGCCGCCTCGCGGGAGGTCTTGCCCCGCGCGCCGGAGAGGAACTTCCGCCAGTAATCCTGCGTCCATGGCGTAAACGTGACGCCGTAGCGGCAGCGCGTGAACACGTTGTTGCGCACCACGTTGTCGCGTCCGCCGTTCATCTGCACGCCGCCGAAGTGTGCCCTTGAGCAGTTGTCGAAACGGTTGCCGTACACGAAATTGCCGGAGATCGAGTCGTCGAATCGGATGCCGCCCTGTCCGCACCGCACGAACGCGCCGCCGCGCCCGACGTCGCGGAAGATGTTGTGGATGAACTTGTTGCCGCGATACGTGGGATCGCCCCACATGTCCACCGCGCCCTGGTCGTCGGACTCCTGCACCACGCACTCGACGAGGTTGGATGCGAAGAGATGCTCGTTTCCGATGATCCGCACCGCGCTCGAGGGGAGGTCGTGGAAATCGTTGCGCACGATGCAGTGTCCGCAGCCCGTCACCCAGATTCCCGGCGTGTAGGTGCGCATTGCAAGGCCGGTGTCGCTGAAGTCGCAGCATTCAATCGTGACGCCGGACGGGGTAAGCGTCTTCCTGTCGCCGCCGTCAAGCGTCATCGCACAGTGCCCGAACGTGCGGAACGAGCAGCCGCGCACGAGCGAATCACGCGCATGGTCGAGCACGAGGCCGTGTCCGCCGAAGTCGCGGAAGCCACAACGCTCGATCTTCACGTCGGAGACGCCGCGCATCTCCACGCCGTGGTGGCGTCCGCCGCGAAACGCGATTCCCTCAAAGCGGATGTGCGCGGCGTCCTTCGCCGAGACGAGCGACTTCGCCGCGCGAGAAAGCTCGTAGCGGCATTTGGAAGGATCGCCCTTGGCGTCTTCGTGACAGACGTACAGAAGCCCGGTCGTGCGGTCCAGATACCATTCGCCAGGGGCGTCGAGGGCCGGAAGCGCGTTTTGCAAGTAGAACGGCATGTCTTTGACAAGGAGCATGCCGTAAAGCCGATCTGACTTCGCGGCGGCGGCGCTCGTCTCGCTCAAGTGGAACGACGTCTCGGAGTCCGTGCCGAAAGCAGCCGCGTCAAGCGCGAACGAAACCGTCCCCGCGGCAGGATCGACGCAGACCGGAACCGTCTGGTCGGCCCACAGATAGCTCCAATATCCCAGCGCCTCAAGACCCGGCGCGTTCGCGCGCGACCAGCGCGTCATGTCGCCGAGGTCCGCCTTGAATACACCTGCCCTATCGACGACCGTGCCGGTGCGGAGAAATCCCGTGTTCGGGTGACGTGCAAGCGTAAGACGCTTTCCGTCGCAGGTGAGCGAGCGGATTCGGAACTTGGGCCGCGCGGTGTGGAATCCGCATAGCGCGTCAGGTTCAAGCGCATCGTAGCCGAGCGACTTCACGTCCGCCACCCACACCTTCCCCTTCGCCTCTGCGGGGATGCGCGGATCGTCGGCCTTGCGCCATGCGGACGACGGCACGGTCCACGCGCCAACGAGGGCTGGACTTTCACCCTTCCATGCGCGGTACGAAACCGGCGAGTCGGCGGCCCCTGAATCATTCGCGCCGAGCGACAGCGTCTCGCGCATCGTGTATTCGCCGCCGTGCAGCCACACGTTCACGCCGCCCTTCGGGAACGCGCCCGACTTCTTCAGCGTTCGCACGGCGTCGCGCGCACGCGCCACAGTGGCAAACGGACGCTCAAACGAACCATCTGCGGAATCGTCGCCCTTCGGCGACACATGAATATCCGTCGCGGCGACTGCGGCAAAAGCCGTCGATATAAACATTGTAACCAGTTTCTTGTAGAGTAGAGACCCACGCCTCGGCATTGCCGCGCACACGCTTGCGCGCCCTTCGGGTTGCCTTCGGCAATGTACCCTCCGAAGCGAAGCTTCTGCGGTGCATGATGCGACTTCCCCCTCGTCAAACCGTACGTGCGGATTTCCCGCATACGGCTTTCCATTGAGTGCTTTTCCTGTTGTCATGGCTTTCTTCCTTTCTTGGGCTGTTGAACGTATATTATACGATTTTTCCCTGTCAATTCCGTTTCGGCATTTCTTACCTTGCCCTTCTCACGTCCGCCCACGCGAGGCGGTAGAGGCCGTAGTGCGTCATTTCACTGGGACAAGACCCCATTGGTGGAGTGGGAGTGGTGGAGTAACTTCATGCCATGGCTCATACT
>CAMKJU010000072.1 GCA_946413265.1 uncultured Lentisphaerota bacterium | reverse complement strand
TTGTTCTGGTTGTTTCCAAAACTCAATACGCATGGGTGAATTACGGAGATGCGCCACCGAATCGCCCATGGTCAGACGCCGGGTATTCAAGAGGTCAGACGCCGGGTTCCGCATCGTTGATCGTGAACGAGGCGTCGGCCCCCACGGGCGGCATGTTCAGCAGGTACGGCCCGGCGATCTCCGCATCCGGATCGAATGCGTTGAGGTCGAGATCCTTCTCGAGCGCATTCACCTCTTTGTTCGAGAGGCTGAGCGACGCGTTCACCTTCATGCTGCTGCCGGGCCCGACGGCGAGTTCCTCCTCACCCGCCACGACCGTCGTTCCCGTGCGTTCGGAAACGAGCTTGCAATTGATGGCGCCGCTGCGCGTGAACTCGAGGACCACCTTGCGCGTCTCCGTCACGCCGGCGCCCGCCATGCGCACCCCGCCGAGCTTCGCGTCGATGCCGTTGAACACGGCGTTCGACGCGCTGTCCCCGAGCAATCCGGCGAACAGCGCCACTTTGGTCTTCGCCTTTTCGTCAAGCGCGGCGAATGTCGCCTTCTCGTTCCGCGTGACGTACCGCGCGAGCTGGTCGAGGGCTTCGTCGGGGTCGGCGGAGAGCTTGCCCATGTTGACAAGCTCGACCTCCATCGTCCCGTCGGCGATCTTCTGCGCGAAGCCGGTGTCCTTCAGCTCGCCTCTGAAGACCTTCTGCGCGTCGGTCATCACGGCCTTGCTGAGCAACGGCCTCACGGGCGGTGTGAGCAGTCTCTGGAAGGTGTCGACCGGTTTGAACGGCATTTCCTCAAGTGCCCCCATGCAGAGGCCGCGCACACGTTCCGCCGCAGGGCCGGTGCCCGTCACCGTCCGCTCGCCGAACAGGAGACGCTGCTGGCGGGCGAACTCGATGGAGTTTTCCTTGATGTCGTAGAAGATGTTGATTCCGCCAACGGCACCATTGTCGAGATGGGCGCCTTTTGCGCCGTTCATCTCCCGTACCGGCAGGGCAAGCATTATGTCGACCGTCTTCTTGAGATCGTACATATAGCGGTAGATGCTGCCGCACTGCGAGTTGATCGTGCCCAGCAGACCTGCGGAAAGGTCATCTTCCGGGAAGTTGATATTGTTTCTCGCCATATCGTCGTAGAGCTTGTAGAGCCGCGAGGCCTCGGGCGTCTCGAACGCGGCGTCCATGTGACGGAGCGCGTGGGCGTTCACCTTCTCCAGCAGACAGGCGCTGATCAGCCAGCGGTACGGAATGAGGTCGTCCTGGCCATCCACCTTCTCCATCAGGCCCGTCTCGTCAAGCAAACGCTGTATGGTGTTGTAAAGCTCGACCATGCCCTTGTGGATGTCGTAGGGCTCCGAACGCAGCCCGATCTTCGGCAGGTGCTGGAGTCTCACCGCCCGGGCGGACGCGACGACCTTGCTTACCATGCCGGCTGGCAGCTTCTTGCCATTGAGCACTTTCACGGCGCTTTCCGCCACGCGCAACAGCATCGTGTTCCCCGCGCATGCCTTCAGCGTTTCGGCGCGGAACGCCTTCCACTCGGCCATGAGCTTCGCCACGTCTTCGGCGCTGCGCAGCTTGTCTTTGCGACCGACCAGGAAACGCGCGGGGTTCTTTGTCGCCACGTCGATCGCCGCCGGGTCGTCCCCGCACGCCTTCAGCAGATCGCGCAGGCGGGCCTGCGCCTCCTCGCCCTCTCTGCCCAGCTTCCGGGCGGCCGCCTCCAAGCGCACTTCGTCCGCCGGACGCAAGTCCTCGACCGGACGTTCGTTCCTCAGTCCGTTCTTCCCGTAGAGCGTCTCGAAGACATGGTCGGTGTACGCCCTGTCGAACGCATAGCACTTCAGCTTCGGGCAGGTGAAGATGCGCACGAGCGCATCCTCGGCCTTCGCCAACGCTTCGGCGACGAGCTTCTCGAACGCCGCCGCGTCCAGCACGCGCCCTCCGTCCGGCAGCGTCTTCATCGGCGGGGCGTCCACGAACGGCTTCACGGCCCGGCGCAGGAACGCGAGCGCGTCGGGACGGGTCGCGCCCGGCTCGACGCGGAAACACCCGTGGATCGTGCGCATCGAGGCGTTGATCTTCGCCTCGGCGATCGTCTTCGCGCGCGTCTGGGCGATCTTCGTCGCATTGGCGGCGGAGAAGCGGGACGCGATTGCGGAAAGCGAACGCCCGGAGAGCGAGAAACACCAGGAATGCCGCTCGTCGTACTGCGCGATGTCAGCCGAGAGCTCGGCGTTGTCCGTCTCGCCGGACGCCTGCAGGAGCGCCACCTTCACCTCGTCAAGGAGCTTCGCGGCCTTGTGCCGCCCGTCGCCGATGCCGAGGAAGCACTTGAACTTCTGCCACGGCGTCGCCTCCGCGATCTCGCCGGTGGAGTTGGCGATGTAGTACGTCTTGCTCGCGTCAAGCGAACGGATTGTATCGATGCTAAGAGCCATTGTCTTTCCTTCTTTTCTGAGGTTCGTCTTCGCGTTGTCTACCCGCAATCCGCCGCAAGGTTACAGGCGTCAAGACATCTACGCCTGCAGGAAAAGCGACGTCTCGCCGGAGGCAACGCCGTCCGCAGGCTCCGCGGCAGACGCGTTGAGCGAATCGCGCACGGCGTGCGCCGTGTCGGCAAAGGCGAGGATGCGCCCGCCGAGCGTTTCGGCGTTCATTCCCTCGAGGGGCATGAACGTCGAGAGCAGCAGAGTCCCGTCGAAGAGGCCGAGGTACGCGCCGCGCGTCCCCTCGCCGTTGCAGGCGAGGGCGAGCGCCTTGCGCAGCGTCTCGGGCGGCAGCTCGGCTTCCGGCTCCGTCACGGGCGCGAACAGCGCCACGTCGTTGCGTTCCCGGCGGTACTGCAGCGTGATGACGAGGCCGTCGGTCTCCAGCGAACAGGCGTCCCGCGCATCTACTTCGAGCGGCAGGCCGGTCTCGGCTGCGAGTTCCGATACAAGTGCTTCAAACTGCGTCATTGTCGTTTTCTCCTTTCCGGTGGGGTTCAGCCCCGCATTTCGACTTCGAAGTACGTCTTGCTCGCGTCAAGCGAACGGATTGTATCGATGCTGACTTTCATGGGCACTCCTCGTGGCTGAAAGGTTAAGGTTTCCTTGTCCTGTTTACACGTGGACGCGCAAAAGGTTACTCGCCCACGGACGACTGCGATTCCTCGACGATGTACACCGTACCGTCCTGAAGCGGCTGCGTGGCGTCGTAGCTACTGTCAAGAACGACGGATTTCGTGAAGCCGGCCTGTGCGGACACTGCGGCGCACACGAACAGCACGGTGGCAAGAGATTTAAAATTCATACTTATTCCTTATCAGTTATTCGTATGCCATTTCATCGGCAATTCGCTTTAGTATAGCAAATCCCGATTCCGGACACAATACGCGGCGCGGGATTAAACCGTGGCGGTCGCCTCTCCGTAATTCACCGCCGAGCCTCCTGATGATTGGAAACAACTATTTAAAACAACTTGCCATTGGCGCGCGGGCTAACTCGCCCGCGCCCATTTGCCGATCCTCGAACTGCCACGATTCTGAATGTTCAAGGTGCGCCCGCAGGAAAATGTTGTTCTTGAAAGTTGTTTTGGTTGTCTCCAAATCCCAATGCGCATGGGTGAAAAACGCAGATGCGTCCACCATGGCGGTCGCGGGTGGGTTCGCCAAGGGTAGCCACTTTCTGGCCCTTGGACGTGACCCAGCCGGCGACCGCGCGACGGAGGGGGATGCGAGAGGCGTTGGCCTTGCCGATCTCCCGTCAGACCTCGGTGATGTTGACGAGGCAGGCCGGGCCGATCGTGTTGATGTCCTTCTCGGTGAGCGGACGCACCACCGGCACGCCGTCCTCGAGCACGGGCTTGAACTCGTAAGCATTGCTGTTCGGCTTCTTGACCGGCTCGACGATCTGCGCCCGCTTGCCCACGAGCAGCGCCTTGATCGGACCGGCGAAGTCCTTCCAGTCCTCGGACTCCTGGTACTTTGCGGCGTCGTCGCCCTCCTGCAAGACGTTGATCTCCTTGTAGATGAGCGTCTCGGCGCCCTGCGCCTTCCCCTTCGGCCCCACGGGCTCGTCGGCGATGCGCTCGAGCTCCGCGATCTCCGCCTTGCTCATCTGCGCGCCGCCGGGCTGGTTCTGGTCCGCGCCCGGCTGCTGGATGATCTTGACGAGCGCGTGCTCAAGCCGCTCGACGTATTCTGTCAGCGAAACGCATGCCGCCATCAGTCCGAAGAGAGCATGATGGACCTGAACGCCTCTATTTCCGCCTCGGTCACGCCGCAGGCGAGGAGATACAGTTCGATTCTGCGGGCGAGCGTATCGTCGGGCTTGCCGTATTTCGCAAAGCCCGCGTCGAAATGCTGCGTGCCGCGCGCGTGCTTCGGATCGTCCACGCCGGGAATGGACATCCCGTTGTAGAACGTGGATTCCCAGTCGCGCTCCAGATCCTCCTTGCCCACGCCAAGCACGCCGTTCAGCACGTAGGCGAGCGACCCCGTGCGATCCGCCCCGCCGATGCAGTGGAAATAGATCGGGTAGTTCTTCCTGTCGCAGAACACGCGGAAGTTCGCGGCCATCGTCTTCATGCCGGACGGGTGGAAGATTCCGGCGTAGAACGGCGAGGAGCGGTTGACGAATCTGACCGAAGCCCCGAGCGGCGAACCCTCCATCGCACCGGTCTCCCTGCTCCCGCGAAGGTCGAGGTCTGTCGTGATCCCTAGTACCTTCGTCATGTACCGCACGTCCTCGACGGTCAGCCGGATGCGCCCCCGGTCGATTCCCGACACGCTGTTCTCGTTGAGACCCTGTCCGCGAAAGAGCATTCCCGTCCTGACGATGCGTCCGTCTACGGTCTTCCATCCGCCAAGGTCGCGCACGTTTTCCGCTTTGCCCTCGAGTGCGATCCAGCGCGGCGGCTGCGCAGATGTCGAAAACGACTCCACCGGCGAGATTTCGCCGTGCTTCGTCCGTCCGCATTTGCACGATTCAGGATACGTGAAGCCGCAGTCGTGCCCGGAGCACGCCACCCGGCTCCACACCTGCCAGTAGTACGTACGGCCAAGGTCGAGATTGGCGAAGGGAACCTCGTATGTCCAGACCTGCGCGCCGTATGGATCCGTCCCGCCTTTCCTCGCCCAGTCCTTCTCAAGCCACCAGTCCTTCGCATCGGAGAGATCCGCCTTCGTGCCGATCCGGATGCGCCACGGCCCCTCCACGCCTTCCGCCGCCTTCCACTTCAATACGAGCGGACGATGCCGCCGCCACTCGTTCCGCGTCACGCGGGCATCGAGCGCCTTGAGCGTTTTGTTTCTCTCTACGCGCGTCGCCCCGGCGAGCACCTTTCTCTGCGTGTCGAGGAGCAGTTCGAAAACGGCGCCGCCGGTCGGCGAGACGGGGAGTATCGCCGTCTGCCGCGAAAACATCAGGCTGACCGGGCCAAGAAGCCCCGCCGGCGCAAGCGGACGCTGCGACGCGTCGAAGTTCCTGTAGTTGCGTCCCAATATTCCGGGATGCGTGAAGACGCGCCAGTTGACTTTGCGCGTATCGAGATCGCGCAGGCGGTTCGACCCGGTGCTCGTCACCTCGACTTCAAGGACGTTCTCGCCCTTTACAAGCGCACCGGACGGAACGCGGAATCGATACGGCGCCATGATGCGCGTCCCGAGGTCGCGTCCGTTCACGCGCACGCGCACCGAATGGCACACCTCGCCGAGGTCGAGAACGGCGTCGCCCGAACCGTCGGCGCAGACGAACGAGGTTGTGTAGAGCACCGTCCCGCAGAACGGATTCTCTGACCCGTCATCGTTCGTCGCCCAACTCGAAAGCGTCGTCATCGTCCGGTCCTTCCACGCCGCCTCGGGGCCGCCGCAGACGCGGCTGAGCGTCCACGGCCCTTTGATTTCGACCGGCTCGCCGCAGACCTGCGGCACACGTTCCTCCCCTGTGCCCGCCGTCCCCACGGGCGAGCACCACAGAAGGACGCTGCCTGAGCCTTCCAGTTCAAGCTCCACGGCGCCCGCCGATGTCTTCGCCGGACGTATCGCCCCGTCCATCGGGTCGAGCGTCCAGGCCGACGCCATGGCCGCGCTCGGACGGAACGTACCGGAAACCCGCTTCGCGGTCTGGTTGACGATGTAGTAGACGACATCTTCGCCCCTTCTCATGCGGCGGTAGGCAAGGCCCGACCTTCCGACGAACGGCTCGCGCCGTCCCACGGCGTCGATACACGCGTCCCCGACGTCCGCCATTGCCTTGCGGACAGCGTCGGAATCCTCCGGCCTGATGAATCCCGGAACGTCCGAAGGCCGTTCGCCAACGCAGACGACCTTGTATCCGCTCCGCGCAAGTTCGCCGAGGCGCCGCGCCGTTGCGAGCGGAATCGTCTTGCACGGCGGGACGACGATCGTCGTGTAATGCGTCTTGTCGCGGGGGGGCAGGCCGAGCAGCTGCCTGTCGGACACGTAGTCGAAGGAAACGCCCGCGTCGTAGAGCCGCCGCGCGGCCTTGCCGAGTTCAGACTGCATCAGCCAGCCGCCCGCCTGGAGCAGGACGAACTGTTCCGAGAATCCATCTGGCTTGCGCCACGTGTCGTGTATCGGCCAGTAGAGAAGCACGTCTTCGTCGGGCATGGACGTCTGGGCGATCGACTGATAGCGGGCGATCCAGTCCGAAAGCGTCCGCGCGTCGCACCAGATCGGGTTGCGCGGATTCATCTCCAACGTCGCGTAGAAGCACCAGCCCGGCCATGCGACATCCGGCGGCGAGTAGCAGCACCCGTGGTAGAACACGTGGTCGACGCCGGAGAGGAACAGCTGGTCGATGAAGCGCTTGCATTCGCCGAGCGTCGCGCAGAAATGCTCGTCGATCCACGTGCAGCTTTCCGCCGAGACGAGTCCGCCACCCCTCACGTGCGCGGGGGACGACGCGAACTTCGACATGAGGATGTTCCGTGCCGTGTTGAACATCTCGGTTTCGGGGATGTCGGCGGCGGCGTAGAAGTCCAGGAGGTTCGCCGGCGCGCCGTGTGCCTGGTTGCGCGTCTTCGCGCCGAGCCCGTGCGCCCATTTCGTCCAGCCCGCGAAGTTCTCCACGATCATGTCGGATATCGTCTCGCGGTAGTCGTGCTTGATGCGCGCGACGGCGTCGGCGTCGCCGATGCCGGCGAGTTCGGCGTAGTGGTCTTCCAGCGCGTACCCGCGCAGCCGCCTAAACACGGCGGGAAGTTCCGGCGACCACGTCGTTTCGTGATAGGCGTAGGAATCGTGGTAGAAGCACCTCGGACGCGCCGCGCCCGGACGCGCGAACGCACGGTCGAACGGCTCGAGGAAGGTGTGCATCGCCTCCTTCGAGCACGGGTCGATCATGACGCCCTTCCACGATTTGGGGGCCTTGTCGACCTGCCGGCCGGTCGGCGCGGCCTCGAGGCGCACCGCGCGTCCGTCCGCGTCCGTCCCGCGCCACAGCACCTCGCCGCCGGGAAGCGGCGCGTCGCCCGGCCCCAGCCTGTGGAGATTCCACACGCCGAGGCGGCGGGGGATGTGCGGGCCGCCGAAGTTCCACCCGCACCCGGTCGTCATGTCCGCGCCGAGACCCTTCGCCGCGCCTTTCGCCTTCGCGACGGAGAAGAGCCGCATCCATTCGTCCGAGAGATAGGCGACCGCTGGACGCTTTTCGTCGATGGCCTCGTAGATCGGGACGACGTGGATGCCGCCCAGCCCCGCGTCGGCCAGCTGCTTCGCCTGAAGGTCCAGGCCGGCCTCGTCGACGGCGCTGCCCATCCACCAGTTGTAGCACCACGGGCGCATCGTCGACGTGATCTCCGGCCACGCCGGCTGCTGCGCGAGCGCCGGCACGGCGCAAAGCGCCAGTGCCGCAAACGTCTGTATCTTTCTCACAACTTCTCCTTTCAGGCTTCCTTCGCCGCAGAGGGCACCATCACCTCATGATGAGTACCGTACCCTTGCGCTTCTCTGTTTCCAGCGCAAGCTTCGTGCCGTCGATGACAACGAACTTCGCCTTCAGCCTCGACGGCACCGTGAACGCATTGTCGTTGACAACCCGCACCTTGCCTGCAAAGCCGGCCGGCAACGCGCTTTCGGCCTCGATGAGGACGTTTGTGGCGTTGGCAAACGGCAATTCCGATCCGTCGCCCGTCACGGTGAGCGTCACCGTCGCACCGCCCGCGTACTCGATTCCGCCGATGGCGACCGGCGTCCCCGCCGCGCCGTTCGCGAACGTCGCGCCGGTGAGGTTGAGCGCACCCGCGCTCACCGCCACCGTGCCGTTCGTCCAGCCGGGGACGCTCATTGTCCCCGCGCCGGTCTTGGACAGAGTCGTCCCTTCCGTGAACACGACGGCATTGGGCGAGGTGAACGACTTGCCGGAATCGACGTTTACGACGCTGTTGGACGAAACATAGAACCCGCGGTTCGAGCCGAGGGCGACATCGCCGTGAACCATCAGCTGAGCACTATGCAGCTGCAATCCCTTCTCCGTGTAGGCATCCGGATTGCCGCCGATGTTCTCGGACGACGAAACGTGCAGGAACATCTTCTTGTCCGTCTTGCTCGCTGCATCCTTGACAGCGAGAGGGCCGGTGAAGCCGCTGTTGTCGCCCGTCGCGTAGAATATGCCGTCCGTGCTGCCGTTGGCAGCGCCGAGGCGCGTGTAGTACACGGCACCGGAGCCGACCATGTTCATGGCGTTCGTGCGGACTGGATCAGAGTAATACGCACGCGACATGATCACCGCCGGATTCGACTCCGGCGCCTCGATGCGGAGCGTTCCGGCCACGCTGCGCGCGCTGCGGAAATCTGCGCCACCTTTATTGTTTGCGATCCAGAAGTGGAGCGTCGCGCCGCTTTCGAGGACGAGGTTCGGCACATGCGCGTACATCGCGTTCGACTGGAAATAACCACCGGACCTGACCGTCACGGTCGAATCTGGATGCGTCGAAATCGCATAAAGATCGGTCGAAAGGCTGCCATCCGGCGTCCTGACAGTCAGGCCGACGGGCACGTAGTATTCGATTTTCGTAGCTGCGGTCTCCGCCGTCCACGTCCGCGGGGTTCCCGTCTCGTCCGTCCAGACGCTCGCAGTCGTGTACGCGCGGTCGTTAGTGTTCAGCGTCCATTCCGGCACGTATTCCACGACGGACATCTTGACCTTGCCGTCCTCGACGGAAAGCGACGCCTTCGTGCCGGGCGCGAACGTGAACGCACCGTCGTTCACGAACTGGAGGTAGTCCGCAACTCCATCGTCCAACGTACCGCCGCAGTCGATCAACGTCTTGACGTCGCCGAGATTCACCTCCGAACCGTCGCCTGTGACGACGATCTTCACCGCCCCGCCGGAAACTACGAGCGAACCGATCGAGGCCGGCGTCACCACGCCGTTCGTCACGCTCGCGCCCGTGATCTCCAGCGTGCCGGTCGTCACCTTGACCGTGCCGTTCGCCGCCCATCCCGGAAGGGAAAGCGTGCCGCCGCCGATTGTGCCGATGCCCATTGAACCATTTGACGTCAGGACGAGAGGATAGTCCGCGCTCTCGAACGACACGCCCGCCGGCACGGCGAACGTGCATCCGCTCTTGACGCAAATCTCCGACCCTGCCGAGATAGAGTTGTTGGTGAAGTTGCTCGAAACATAAAGGCCGCGGTTCGCGCCGAGCGAGGAGTCACCAAGCGCGAAAAGCCGCACGCCCTCAAGGTCAAGGCCCTTATCCATGAACGAATCGGGATTGCCGGCGATGTTTGCGCTTTCCGTAAACGCGAACGCAAGCCGGCCGGCGTCGGACCTGCTCTGGTTTATCCGCATGGCGAGCGGTCCGGTGAACCCGCTCGCGTCGCCTTTCAGGAAGAGCACGTTCTGATTGTAGGTGGATGCGGGATGCGTATAGACAAGCGCGCCTGAGCCAACCATCGTCGTCGCGTTCGTCTGATGCTGCAACAGCCAGTTGCGCACGGTGAAGTGTGCCGGATACGCTTCGGACGCCTCGATGCTAATCGTGCCGTGAACACTTGCCTTTGGATTGTCGGCGAAACTGAGGCTGGAATTGTCCATCATCCGCAGGTATCCGACGTTCAAGTCGGCGACACGGGATTCGAGATTTGCCCATGACGAAGAGGTGCCTCTCAGGATGAAAGTGTCGTCCGCGCACGAAGTGAACGACCAGTTGACGGAACTGTCGCTGGGGGTCTTGAGCGTCTTCCCGGCGGGAATCACGTAGTCGCGCCTCGTCGTGCTGTCGTTGGATAGGGTTTGAGTTGCGTTGTTCTCGTCCGTCCACGCATTCGCGACAGCATAGTTGCCATTCCCCGTGTTGGTGGACGTGAACGTCCAGACGGGACAATCGTCTTTCACCGTCATAACGAAATTCGTGCCGTTGAGAACAGAGTACATCGCCTTCTTGCCGGCGGGCAGCGTAAACGCGCCGTTGACGACGGGCGTCAGCGTGGAAAACGCATCGGGAAGCCGCGCAGCGGCAGTCAGAAGCACGTACTGCCCGTCGGCAAGTTCAGAACCGTCGCCGGAGAGCGTGAGCTTCACCGTGCCGCCGGTCATCTTCAGTGTGCCGATCGAGGCGGGCGAAACCGCGCCGGTGACGATGCTGGCGCCAGTGATGTCGAGCGTTCCGGCGGAAAGAGAAACCGTGCCGACATCCGCCCAACCAGGTAGGGAAAGCGTGCCCGCGCCCTGTTTGATGAGGGCATAGTCGCCGCTCTGGAATCCCACGGAGTTGGGAGCCGTGAACGTCTTGCCGGACGCGACGTTGACGAGCGACCCCTGCGTGTTAACGCTCGTTGAAGGCGTGTTCGTGGCAATGTAGAGCCAACGGTTCGCCGGGAGCGTGATGTCGTCCTGCACATGCAGAGCGACGCCCGCGAGTTCAAGTCCCCTCTCCAACGGCGATCCAGGGTTGCCGCCGATGTTGTCGGCGCTTTTCACGTAAACGTTCATGCGGGTACGCCCCGTGCCGCCGTCCTGCATCCCGATCTTGACCGGCCCGGTGAAACAGCTCGCGTCGCACTCCGTCAGCCAGAGCGACCCGTCGGTACCGGTAGTGGCGCCACCGGTATTTCTACTGACATAGTACAACGCGCCGGAGCCGACGACCGTCGCGGCGTTGGTTTGCGTGCCGCCATAGTAATTCCACGCCTGGATCACGGCAGGGTAAGCCGGGGCGGCATCGACCCGGATCGTGCCGAGAACCGTCTGGTACCATCTGGGACTGGGGTCCTGAAGACCGAGGGAAAGTTTGGAGTTGTTCTCCATCACGAGAAGAGGCAGATACAGACGCCGCGCGGAAGACCGAAGATGTGCGACGGCCGTGGATGAGCCGCGAAGAATGAACGTGTCGTCGTTCGCCGTGAATCTCCATTCGCCGGCGTTGCCGTCGGTATCCTTGTGCGAGACGAGCGTCTTGCCGGCGGGGACGATGTAGTCGCGCGCGACCGTCGCAGCGGTGTCGAAGGTCCACACCGTGCCGTTCGCATCCTTCCACGCATTCGCCGCATCATAGTTTGCCGCCGTGTTGCCGCCCGGATCACCCGTGCCCGAACCATTGTACGTCCAGACCTCCGAATGAGCGGCAGAAACAGACGACACGGCGAGAACGGTCGCCGCGAGCGCGGCTGCCATCAAACGCCGCCGCCTCATCGCACCACCTCCAGCAAAGAGACGAAGTAAATTGCCCTCCGATGTTTTCGCCGTTTTCAGCAATTGATCCATTTCCGCTTCTCCTTGTCAGCAATTTTAAGACGATTCAAGTGTCCTCTCGTTCGTGACGCCTGCGGTTCAAGCCGCCCGGCCTGAAAAACGCCGCATAACTGCAACAGCACAATCGAGGTTCACATGTCAACGAGTATAGCAAAAATCCCGCTACAGGTACAAGTTGAAACTGGCTGGAGGGCCCGTTGCCCCAGCCCCCGGCTATTCGGCGTAGAGGCGTCCGTTGGCCGGATAGAACGGCGCGCCGGACACTTCGTCGTAGAGCGCGGCGACGCCGTCGGCGTCCACGCACGGCTTGAAGCTGCGCACGAGCCGGTACGCGCCGGCATCGTCCGTCTGCCAGATCTTCAGCCCGTAGAGAGCCGTCTCGCCGCTCCAGCCGTCCCACAGACGTCCGTTGTGGTTGAGGCCGAACAGGAACATGTCGAGCCCGGTGTCGAAATCGCCGAGGTCCGTCGCCGCCCTTCCGCTCGTCTTGCCCCTCCACACGGACGTCGCGCCGCCGTCGAAAGCCCCCCTCACCGTGCCCCCGCGCGTGATCTCGCACGTCATCTCGTGGTACGCGCCTTCGGACATCTCCGTCGTCCCGTCGCCCCACCATCTTCCGCTCCTTGCGTTCGCGTACCCCGCGTACATCTTCCTCCTGCCGCCGTCGGTGCGGGACATCCACATCACGTGCACGTCGCCCCTCTCGGCGCCGAGGAGAATCTTGTCGCCCCCCGCGCATCCGCTGAAGCGCGCCTCGACCTTCGTGCCCGACCGCGCGATGACGCCGACGTCCACGTAGGGCCGGTTCGCGGAGGTCGTCCCCGTTTTCACGCAGTCCACGAACGTCACGCCCGCGCCGTCCTTCGCGGATGTCGCAAAGTCGTATGCGCCGAGTATCGTGCCGCTTTCGTCGCCCGCCCTCACCATCATCAGGCGGTAGGTCTTGCCGTCCGGCGCCACGTCGATCACGGCGTGCGCCCCCTCGAACGACTCGGCGGCGACGTCCTTCATCCACGGCCTGCCCGCCTCCGAATACCTGCGGCTCGCCGGGAAATGCCCCGGGGCGTACAGGCAGGGCCACGCCGCCTTCCCGAATCGCTCCATCGCCTCCGGGCCCATGTGGGCGGCGTGCCACGTCCCCGCCACGACCAGGCGGGCGCGCAGCGCCGCGATAAGCGAATCCGGCATCGCCTGGTAGCATCCGTGGTGGTCGGCCTTGGCCACATCTACCTTCGGACACTCCTTCGCGAGTTCGTCCTCGATGTTGATCCTGCTTCCGTCGGCGCGCGTCACGTACCCCTCGAAGTCCCCGGCCGTGTAGTACCTGAAGTCGCCGTGGCCGAACACGAGCCCGATCGAAAGCGCGTTCTCGCCGAACGCCGACCGCTGCGTGCATCCCTCGCCCCCGACCGTGCCCAGGTCGAGCACCGTCCCGTCGCGGCGCAGCACCTTTCCGTTCGCGCAGAGCGGCGTGAACGAGAACAGGGCGCTTCCGCCGTGCCGGAGGGCGATCTGCGCGGAGCCCTTCTCGAGCCGGAACTTCTCGACCGTCGCCCCGCGCCTGATGGCCTCGGCATACACCTCCTTCACGTGCTTCACCGTGCCTTCGTCGAACGTGTCGGGGCGCGGCGCCGGGTCGTCGACGTCGGGATAGGACCGGTCGATGATGGTCGCGAACTCCAGGCTCTCGATGGCCTGGCCGATTCCGCTCAGCGCGTGGCTGCCGCCGGCGCTGCGCCCCGCGCTGTACGTCCCGTTGCCGGAATGGTCGCTGTGGTAGTGCGACAGCATGAAGTAGTCCACCTTCGCGCCGTTGGGGTTCTCCCTCAGCACGAACCGCGCGATCCATTCGCCGGCGCGGCGGGTGTCGTCGGGAAGATGCGGCAGCGCGTCCGCGCCGCCGAACACGTAGTCGCCGCAGTCGATGAGCATCGAGGTTCCGTCCGGAAACACGAGGAAGGTGCTTTCCGACATGCCGTTGTACAGCACGTTTATCCTGAAATGCCCCCGCTCCCATTTCGGCAGCGTCGTGCCCGCGAGGGGGTGGGCGGCCATGGCGGACCGAAAGGCGCCCAGCCCCAGCGCAGCCATCCCCCCTCCGATGAATTCCCTCCTGCGCATCTCCATGGACGCTATTTCACCACGATGACCGTACCCCTTGGATACCACAGCCGCAGGCCCACCGGATCCTTGACGACCCTGAATCTGGCGGCGGACGACGCCGCGCCAGGCGTGAACGCCACGCCCTGCGGTTCGGAATCCCAGGTCAGGATGTACGGCGCGTCCGACAGCGCAAGCCGCTTCAGGTCCCTCCGCACGGGAACCTCCACCGTGACGGCGGCGTCTGCCGCGAACTGGATGTTCGTCGCGCCGCCGGCAAAGCGCGAGGCGACCGGCCATCCGGCCGTCTCCGGCCACTCCCGCAGGTCGAGGGTCGAGCCGTCCGCGAGCGTCACGCCGTGGAAGCGGTCCGCCGTCGGGTGGAACGCGCCATGCACTTCGATCGACGCCGCCCCGGCGTTGTCCGCGCCGGAGTAGTTCGCCACGTAGTCGCGGACGACGAACGGCACGACGACGTCAAGCGCGCTTCCCACCTCGAAATCGACGTCGGCCGCCGACACGGTGCCGGAGGATATGTTGACGGAGTCTATCTTCAACGTACCCGTCGTGGAAGGTATGACGACCCGCCCGTCGCTGACGGTCGTGGAGTTCAAGGTGAACGTCTTGCCGTTCCCGATGGCAAGGGTCAGCGTGTTTCCACCCAGTTCAAGATACGACCAGGTTCCGCCCTCCCCCGACAGCGCGTAGTTCGCCCGCATGTCGAACGTGGCGTCGGAGCGCAGCAGCACGCTCTGGATCTTGGAGCTAAGGGAACTGTCATCGACGGTGTTCCGCAGCGTTCCGCCGTCGAGCACGAACCTGTAGTGGTAGAGCCAGTATTTTCCGCCAACGTCGAACACGGCGTTTTCGCCCGTCAAGGCGATGTCGCCCTGGCGCACCAGCTCGACGTTGTCGAATAGGTTGTACTTGTCGTCCCCGCTGGTCTGGGCGCGGTTGCGGAACACGAGCGCATAGGCGCCAGGCTCTCCGATCAAGACCCTCGCGTAGTAGGTCGAGAACCAGTGGTCCGACGGGGTCACGGAACAGACGACGTTCGTTTCGCCGCCATGCACGAGCATCACGTCCGTCGTGTTGCCGCGCTCTGCGGATAGGGCGCTTGCCGCATATTGGAAAGAGAGGCGGTACGTGCCGGGTTCCGATATCTGAATCGTCTGCGCCGCGGTCGTTTCGCCCCATCCAGAACGGCCGCCGATGACGAGGGCGAATTTGCCCACGTTGAGTTCCCCAACACGCCTATGACTGCTCAGCAGCACGCCTACCCAGTCGTTGTTGCCCCCGGAATGGCACTCCCACCCACGTGCACCGGACCACCCCTGGCTTTCATCAAGGTCGAAGGATCCATTGTACACGAGATTGGTGGACCATCTGCCGAACGGCCACGTGTCGTCGTTCAACCCTCTGTCCCAACCGTGCATGCTGCTTTTCAGCGTCCCGTCCAGCACGTCCGTTCCGCCGGTGTAGGTCTGCCGTACCTTGGCCGCCGTGAACGTGCCGCCGCCGTCCTTCACGAGCTTGATGTTGCCGAGCAGCGCCACCGTGGAGTTCGCGACCTCGCCGGAGGCGACATCGACCGTGACGGCGGAAAGCGCGGCGGCGGAGTTGGTCACCGACCCGTTCGGCAGGAGCGCGGCGATGTCGCCCACCTTCACGCCGTGCCCGTTCAAGTCCACCTTCACGCCGTCGCCGAACGCGACGCCGCCGGGCGCGCGCAGGTCGCAGTCCGCCTCGAGCGTCAGGTTTGTCGTGAATGTGTCCGGCAGCACGTCACCTTCGAGCAGCTCCCCGCGCGAGTTGTAGCAGCGCCAGTTGGCCGGCGCGAACGCGCTTGCGGCGAAGCCGGCACCCTGCCACACGGCGGAAACGGGGACGATCGGATTCATGACGGCGGCCACGTACCCCTCCCCGGCCTCGACGTGCCAATGCTCCGGATCGGACACCTCCACGAAGCCCTCCAGTTCGGCGCCTTCGGGAATGTCGAATCCGCCCGCCGCCGTGAAGCGGACCTCCGTCACGGTGGCGTCCGTCGTGTCGAACACGATCTTCGAGCCCGTCGCAAGCGAAACGCCGCCGGACGTGGCGAAGCGTCCGGCGGACGATGCGCCGGAGCAGAGGAGCGTGAGCGTGCCACCCTTGACGTCCACCATCGGCGCCGGCCCTCCGGCGCTCTGCGCCTGCAGGCCGCCCGTCCTCACGTTCCCCCCGCTGGACAGGTCGAGCGTGACGCCGTCATTGAGGATGAGCGTGCCGGGGCATTCCAGCGTTCCGCCCTCGCCCACGCTCAGCGTTCCCTCGAGCGTCACGGTCTTGCCCGCCCCCGTTTCGCGCACCGTTCCGTAGGCAAGCGTGTATTCGCCGATTCGCAGGCTGTGCGGCGTCGCGTAGACGTAGCCCTCGTTCTCGTCGCACCGCGCCAGCACGATGTCGTCGAACACGTTACCCCGCTCGGACGACGTTGTCTGCGAAAGCTGGAATCTGTACGTGCCGGCGGCGGAAACTTCCACGGCGCCGAGATAGCTCTTGATCTCCTGATACGTGTCGGTGGTCAGAGAGAGAATCGGAATGTCGCCGAGCGTGATCTCGGTCGTCGCGTCACACCCATTCCATGCCGTAGCGTGTGCGGAAACGTATCTGAAGGAGTACCGGTACGTTCCCGGCGTCGCGACGGAAACATCCTGGTAGAGACTGTTCGAGGCCCATTGGGGATTCTTATCGGAGTAACGCGTCCAGAGCATCATCGCGGCCGTGCCCACGTCCGGCACGCCGTTAAGATATACGCCTCCGTCGCCGTTTACCCATCCGATGCACCCCGGATCGGGACTCGACCAGCCCGTGGGACATTCCCACTTGCACTGGTTGCTGCCGGACAATCCGTCAAACCCACCGTTGGTGATAAGGTTGCTCCCCGCCAGGGCACCCGCGCAGGCAAGCGCAAGGGCGGCGGCCATTTTGCCATGAAGAGTCGTTCTCGCCATCTGCCAATCTCCTTTTAAGGGGGTAAAACATATTCCATATTTTACCCCCCCCCCCCGATTTTGTCAATTACAAATCTACGCTTTTTGTAATAGCGGGCGCATCTGCGAAATTTGCCGCCGAGCCTTCTGATGATTGGAAACAACTATTTGAAACAACTTGCCTTTGGCGCGCGGGCTAACTCGCCCGCGCCCATTTGCCGATCCTCTAACTACCCCAATTCTGAATGTTCAAGGTGCGTCCGCAGGACAATGTTGTTCTTGAAAGTTGTCATGGTTGTTTCCAAATCTCAATACGAGTGGGTGAAAAACGGAGATGCGCCCTGTAATAGGGGCCGCTTCTGCTTTGCGCACTAGTTGTACAGGGCGTCGAACATCATCTTGCCGAACTTGTCGACGTCGGCCGCGGTGAGCTTCTTGACGACGGGCTTGCCGTTCTCGACGATCGGGGCGAACTTGTGGTCCTTGCCCATCTTCGTCATGGTGACGGTCTTGCCGACCAGTTCCTTCTTGAACACGGCGGCGATCTCGTCATCCCATTCGTCCTTCTCCTGGACGAGCGGCGTCTGGTCGATCTTGCCGAAGATGCGGTTGAACTCGTCGTCAGCGTTCGGCGGCACGTCACCCCTCCCGTCGGCGATGCGCTCGAGGCGAACCGCTTCGTCGTCGGATACCTTCTCCCAGTTCTGGGAGAAGTGCTTCGTCTCGAAATCGACGAGGCGCAGGCCCTGCTCCTCAAGGCAGGCGCCGGGGTTCTCGAGATGCTTGAAGAAGGCGTCGAGCTTGCCGGCCTCCTTGCACGCGAAATACAGGTCGATGGACTTCGTGACGAGCAGGCGGAGGTTGTCGGCGACGTACTTGCGCAACGGGGCGATGGTAGGCGACTTGTCGACGTCGAATTTCGCGCGATCGAGGTGGAGGAGCCCGCCGCCGAGCTTGGGGAAAAGGTACTTGTTCTGGTAATCATCCCTGTTGCGCAGCTGAACGAACTTCTGCTGCTTGTCGTCGAAGTACTGGAACTTGTTCATGCCCTGCTTGTAGGGTCGCTTGAGTTCCAGCACGTTGTACTCGTACGTCGGGTCGTTGCGGAGCGCCGACCTGTCCGTCTCGCCTTCGTCTATCGGCTTCATGTCAAGCTCGTTGGCGATGAAGCTGAGCGTCATGCCGATGCGGTTGAAGAACTTCTTCACATGGTCCGGCGCTCTCTTGGTCTCGCCCGTGATCGTGGCGAGCTTTTCGAAGTAGGGGTTGTAAACCTCCTTGCGCGTGCCGAATTTCGTTTCGGCGGGACCTTTCGCGCTCTCCGCCTTCACAGCCTCGGCCTGCACCTTCACGCCCACCTCGTCGGCCGTGTCGATGATTGCCTTGATCCGGCGCGCGGTGAGGGGCTTGCCTGATTTGACCATGCCGTCCGCGCCAACCTCGAAGTCGCCGCGCTTGAACGCGCCGCCGAGCAATTTTTCGAGCTTGGCCATGAAATCGGCGGAGAACGTCGTCTTCCCGTCCTTCTCGCGCACGCCGCCGAGGTCGAACGCCTGGGCAAGGGCCTTGAGCAGCGCGGTGCGAACGCAGTTGTTCGACTCCCGCTCGGCGCCCGTGCGCTTCAGCGCACTGAACATGCCGCCGTACTCTCCGTTCTTCGCGACATCGTCGTCGCCGATGCGCGTCATCGTGTCCGCAGTCCATTCTGTTGCGGCGCGGAAAGTGTTGAGTGCCGTGGG
>CAMKJU010000071.1 GCA_946413265.1 uncultured Lentisphaerota bacterium | reverse complement strand
GGATGGAGAAGTACCCGGTCTCGGGCAGGAACGCCGGGCGCGCGTCGGCCACCGTGGCCGTGCGTACGCCGTTGACCCACATCGCGAGGATGTTGCCCTTTGCGACGATGCGGATGTCGTTCCACTCGCCGACGCGGTAGACGCCCTGGATGTCCTTGTCCTCGGCGAACGCCTCCTCGCTCTTGCGTCCGTCGGGCGCGAGCACCACGTTGCATCCGCGCTTGCCCACGAGGTGCTGCCCGGTACAGTAGAAATAGCCCACGATGGAGCCGGAGCCGTTCATGTCCGCCTGGTAGCCGGTGTCCTTCGTCGTGCTGTCGGTGCTGCGCACCTGGAAGCCGGAATTGGCGGACTTGCTCAGGCGGAACGAACCGCGCAGTTCGAAGTCAGCGAGCTTCTCCCGCGCATAGACGAGGTACTGGCTCTTCTTGCAGGGCTTCTCGGGCGTGGACTCGCCCACGAGCACGCCGTCCTTCGCGTAGAAGAAGTTCGCATCCTGCTTCCATCCGTCGAGGTCCTTGCCGTTGAAGATCGGACGGAACAGCACGGCGTCCGAACCCGGCACGCGCCCGCGGCGCTCAAGCGCGCCCACGATGCCCGTCAGCGCCGTACGCGCCGATCCCTTCGCGCGCAGCGCGGCCTCGACGATCGGCTTTGCCACGCATTCTGGGAGCGAGCTCTCGCCGAAGGACAGGATCGTACTGTCGGGCACCGTCTGGCGCTGTACCGGCCCGTTGCCCACGACGTAGGCGATGCGCAGTTCCTTGGTCATTCCCGGCGCGGGATCGCTGTGGAATCCGCCGCGTCCCACAAGACGGCAGCCGGCCATGATCTCCGTCGAACCGGCCTCGATCAGCGAATCGACCATCAGCTTCACGTCCGCCACGCGTCCCGCCGCGAAATTGCCGAACTTCGCGTCAATCACCTTGATCGGCTTCCGCTCGGGCATGAACTCACGCGAGGCCATGCGGACGATTGCGCCGGCGAGGCGGTCCTCCTCCGGCATTTCCGCGAGGAGCGACAGCATCGCCGGAAGGTCGCGCTTCGCGTCGCCGATCTGCGCGAGGGCCTTGAACGCCTCGATGCGCAGGCGGTCGTCCTTCGTCGCGCGCGCCAGCGCCAGGATCTGCGGCATCGTTGCGCGGGCGCGGCGCTCGCCGAGTACGCCGAGCGCAAGACGCGCCTTTTTCGCGTCGGCGCCGCGCGCGAGTTCCATCAGCTTGGCGTCCGCCGCCGCATTGGGAAACCCGGCGAGCAGGAAACGGGCCTGCACGGCGTCGCGTCCGGTGCCGGACGCCGCCTCCACGAGCGCGGGGAACGCGGACATGTCGCCGCTCCGGATCGCGGTCTTGGGCGGGAACGCGGTCAGCGCTTCCGTCGCGCCGGCGTACTTTTCAAGGGCGAACACCTTCCCGGCGCGTGCGGCGCGCACGTGCGCGATCGCCTGGCGGGCAGATTCCGGGAGGGCCGCGCTTGTCGCGGCCTTCGCCAGCGCGGCGTCCACCTCCGCGCCCGGGATGTTCTGGAGCGCGTAGAGCGCGGAATGGAACACCGACGGCTCGCCGCTCTTCAGCATCTCCGAAAGCACGGGGACGCTAGCCGCCGTGCCGCGGTGCGCCAGTTCCTGGCACGCCGTCATGCGGTCGTCGAGCGCACCGGCCTTCGCCACGTCCAGCAGCTGCGCCTCGGTCATCTTGTAAACGGACGGTCCCTCCAGCGCACCCGCCACGCAGGCGCACACAAGAGCAAAACTCATAAGAACTCTTTTCATTTCAGCTTACCTCTCACTCTTCACTTTGCACTCTTCATTTTACACTTTACACTTTTCACTTTACACTCTAAATGATTTGCCAGCCGGGACGGTGCGCGCGGTAGAGCATGCGGTTCGCCTCGGGGTCGTTGATGAACTGCTCCTTGACGGGGTCCCAGTGCATGTCGCGGCCGAGCCACTGCGCGATGTTCGCGCAGTGCGTGGAGGTCATGGAGCGGTGCATGAGCACGGGGTTCGCCACGGTCTTCGTGCGCGACTTCACGGAGTTGAAGAACTGGCGCATGTGGTTTTCCGTGGTGTAGCCGGTGCGCGCGCAGTAGTCTGCGAGGATCTTGTTGTAGTCGGCGAGGAGCGACGGACGCGACACGTCGGGGCGCGTGTAGCCGTCGGCGCACGCCACCCAGCCCTCGCTGCCCACGTACCGCACGCCGCACGTCCCGCGCCAGCCGCGCTGTTCGGCGATCATCTCCACGCCGTTCGCGAAGCGGAGCGCCATGCCGTTCGGCTCGGCCATGTGCATGGACGGGTAGAAGATCGGCGACGTCGCCTCCATGCCGAGCGCGTCGTGGCACTGCGCGTAGGTGTGGGAGCACCAGTCGCCGATGATGCTCGTGCCGAAGTCGTAGTGCTTCACCCAATGCGTGAGATAGCTGTGGTTGTAGGGACGCCACGGGCACGGCCCGAGCCAGGCGTCCCAGTCCAGCTCCTCGCGCGACGGCTGCTGTTCCGCCGGCAGCCACTTGCGCTGGAGGTAGAGCGGCGTGCCGAAATAGAGGTGCGCATAGACCTTCTTCACCTCGCCGAGGCGGCCGAGGCGCAGCAGCTCGTTGCACACGATGAAGTTCGGCTCGCTCAGGCGCTGGATGCCGGCCTGGTAGATGCGGCCGTACTTCTGCGCCGTGGCGACGACGGCCTGTCCCTCGCGGACGGTCATCGCGGACGGCTTTTCGCAGTACACGTCCTTGCCCGCGCGCATGGCGAGCACGGACGCGGGCGCGTGCCAGCGGTCGCCCGTCGCGATATGGACGGCGTCGATGTCCTTGCGCGCGAGCATTTCGCGCATGTCGATGTACATCTTGCAGTCCTTGTTGCCGTAGTGCGCGTCGGCCCACGCCTTGATGCGTTCGCGGCGATGCTTCCACACATCGCAAATGGCCACGAACTGTACGTCCTTCTCCGGCAGTACCCAGCTGCGGAACACGCCGCCGCCGCGCCGTCCGAGTCCGATGCCGGCCACCACGATTCGATTGGACGGCGCCACCTTGCCGTCGAGGCCCAGCGCCGATGCCGGCGCCAACATTGGCAGCGCCACCGCGCCGCCCGCGCGTTTCAGAAACGATCGCCTACTGCATTTTTGCATTATATGAACTCCTTATTTGTGTTGAGTTAAAATTGACTCGCCGGCTTTCATCTGCGCGCAGCGCTCGAGCGCCTCCATCAGCATCGCACGCGGCGAGGCGAGGTTGACCCGCAGGAACGATTCGCCCTCCGGTTCCAGGAACATCGCGCCGGGCGACAACTTGACCTTCGCCTCGGTCTCCAGACGCTGGGCAAGTTCCCAAGACGGGACTCCATGGGCCGTGACGTCCAGCCATGCAAGGTACGTGGCGTCGAGATCAGCCACCCGGACGCTCGGCATCCTTTCGCGGATGAAGTCCACAAGCGCCAAATAGTTGCCGTGGAGGTAGGTGCGAAGTTCGTCAAGCCAGTACGCGCATTTGTCCCATGCGACTGACGACGCCAGGAAGCTGAACGTGTTCAGGTAACCGGTGCCGTGTTTGCTGTGCATCCGGCGCATGCGGTCCCGCACCTTCGAATTAGCGCAGATCGCCACCGATGCGTGCAGTCCCGCCAGGTTAAACGTCTTGGTCGCGGACCAGAACGTCATGAAAGTATCCTCAAAACCCACCGCCACCTTCGCGTAAGGCACGTGTAGCGAGCCCGGCATCTGCAGATCCGCGTGGATCTCGTCGCTCAGCAGGAACACGCCATGGCGACGGCATATCTCGCCTGCGCGGCGAAGCTCGTCGGCAGACCACGCCCGCCCCGCAGGGTTGTGCGGATTGCAGAGGAGAAAAAGCTTCGCGCGCGGGTCGGACGCCTTCCGCTCCAAATCCTCGAAATCCATTTCGTATGAGAAGTCCCCTTCTCCGTGCGACGGCACGCGCCGCAGCGGACTTTCCAAAAGCTCCACGCCGTGGTCGTGGATTACCTCCAGGAAACCGCAGTACGCAGGGGTCTGGAGGATGATCCCACCGCCATCCGAACAGAACACGTCGATCGCCGCACCCAGCGAGCGCAGCACGCCCGTCGCCTCGACTATCCATTTCGTGTCAATGGTCCAGTCGTGCCGAGCGGCGAGCCACCTCGCTAGGCTTTGACGCCAGCGTTCAGGCGCAAGCGCGTAGCCGAAAACCCCTGAGTCAACCCGTTCGTGAAGAGCGGCAAGAATCTCTGGGGCGGCGCGGAAATCCATGTCCGCCACCCACAACGGCAGCGTCTCGTCATCGGACAGCACGTCCCACTTGACGCTTGCCGTCCCGCGGCGACGCGGGAGCGTGTCGAAATCGCATTTGTTCATTGCCGGGGAAATATTCTCTGAGGATTGGAATGCAAGCGCCTAGGCGCGGATGAGCGCAAGCAGTTCGTCGCGTTTCGCGGCCATCAGGCCGGGCGTCTTCGCCTCGAGGTTGAGGCGCACGAGCGGCTCGGTGTTGGACATCCGCACGTTGCACCACCAGCCGTCGCGGGACCAGTTGTCCACGCTCACGCCGTCCAGCTCGAACACGCGCTCCGCCGTGGGCGCATACGTGGCCTTCACGCGCGCCAGCACCTCGGCCGGATCGCCCGCCACGCGCGAGTTGATCTCGCCGGACTGCGAATACTTGCGGAGCGGCGCGATGAGTTCGCTGAGGGGCTTGTCGCTCCGCGAGACGATGTTCGCGAGCGCGAACGTGGCCATGGAGCTGGACTCCGCGGTGAAGTTCGCCTTGAAGTAATAGTGGCCCGAGAGCTCGCCCGCGAAGATTGCGTCGTTCTCGCGCATCTGCGCCTTGATGAAGCTGTGGCCCACGCGGGACATCATCGGCTTGCCACCGGCGGCTGCGATCGTCTCGTCCGCGACCTTCGAGGAACGGAGGTCGTAGAAGCAGGCGGCGCCGGGATTCGACTGTAGCAGGTCCTCGCTGATGAGCGCCGTGATGAAGTCCATCGGGATGATCTCGCCCTTCTCGTCGATGAAGCCCGCGCGGTCCGCGTCGCCGTCGAACGCCACGCCGAACGCGTACTTGCCGGGGTTCGCGCGCACGAGCGCCTGGAGGTCCTTCAGCGTCTCCGTCTTGAGCGGGTTCGCGTCGTGGTTCGGGAACGCGCCGTCGAACTCCTCGAAGAGCCCGTCGTACGTGAGCGGCGAGCCCTTGAACGCGGCCGCCTCGCAGATGCCCATGCCGTTCGCGAAGTCGCACGCGACGTGAAGCGGCTTCGCCATGTGCTCGAACGTGCGCACGTGGCGCGCGTAGTCGGGAAGGACGTCCACCTTCGTGATCGTGCCCCTCGGAGAAGCGACACTCATGTCGCTTCCATCCATCTCCATCACCATACGCTCGATGTCCTTGATGCCGTTCGCGCCGGAGATCGGTACGGCGTTGGCGCGGCAGAGCTTACAGCCGTTCCACTCCTTCGTGTTGTGGGAGGCGGTGATCATCACGCTGCCGTCGGGATGGAGCGTGCCGTTCGCGAAGTAGCTCATCGGCGTGGAGGCGTGGCCGATGTCGATCACGTCCACTCCCATGTCGTTCAGTCCGCGCGCGAACGCGGCGAAGAGCGGCTCGGAGTGCGGACGTATGTCTCGCGCCACCACTATCTTCTTCGGCGAACCGAGGAAGCGCGCGTAAGCCCGCGCGATTTTGTAGAACATGTCGTCCGTCAGCTCCTGTCCATAGACGCCGCGGATGTCGTATGCCTTGAAGATGCCCATTACTTGTCCTTTTCTGTTGTGCGTTGGGGCTTATATTTTACCATAATACGGGCACTCTGCGCTCCCCAAAAAATCTGAAAAAACATTCTTAAATCATTGTTACTCCGCTTTGGCGACGATCACGGGGCGACCGCCCTAACAATTTGGGCCGCGACAAGCGCGGCCCATTCCATTGCATGATTAGGATTCAGGTCAAGTCGGACAAAGTTACTTCTCGTCCTTGGAAAGTCTGTCCAGCGTCTTCAGCGCGCCGTCGAGGTGTTCGAGCAACTCAGCCTTCTCAGCGGCAATCGCGTCCGGCATCTTCTCCGCCTCGAATTCCTTCTTCAACTTGGCGATGTCTGTAGACAATGCGCCAACCAGTTTCTTGAGGGCATCCTTTTCAGCCTTCTCTTTGTCAACGCCCTTGTCCGTCGCCTCCTTGATCGCGGCGCGCATGTCGGAGTCGAATTTCCGGCCGAGCTTCATGAACTTCTCCTCGTAGGGCTTGATGTGCTTCTTGAGAAGCGGGCCGTTCTTTGCGAGGCTGTTCAGCTTTTCAAGGTACTTGACGGGGCCACACTTGTCGTATCCGGTCTCCGCGAGCACCTCGCCCTTGGCGTCTAGGATGAGGACGGACGGATAACCGCGCACCTCGTACTTCTTGGCGAGTTCCTTGTTGCGCTTGGCCGTAGCCTCGGGGACGAGCGACTTGTCACTCGGGAAATCCAGGAACACGGGCACGAACGTCTTGCCCACGTTGTCGCTGAACTCCTTCTTGGAGAGGATCTCGCCCTCAAGGCGCTTGCACCAAATGCACCAGTCGCTGCCGGTGAAGAGCGCGAGCACGTTTTTCTTTTCGGCTGCGGCCTTTTTCAAGGCGGCGTCCCAATCGTCCGTGAAGCCTTCCGGCATCGCGAACACCCCCGCGGAGAGTGCCGCGGCCACTAGCATGATAGTTTTTCTCATGGCGCTAGTATATCGCAATCCCGGCTCACTTGCAAGCGGACCTTGTAACGGAAAGGGCACTTGACGCTGCAAATCGCACGGCATGTCATTTGATCAAGTCGGAAATGACCGGCGCTAGGATGGCGGCCATGTGCGCGAAGGCCTCGTCGTTCGGATGCACGCCGTCCATGGACACCTCATCGTTCCCGTACAGGCCCTGTCCGGACAGATAGCAGAAATTGGCATGGCGGGCGGCAACCTTCTTCGAAAGCTCCGCGAAGAGCCGCGTCTTCTCCTCGTCGTTGCGCGCAACGTCGGGCTTGAGCCATCCGTTCAGCACCGGCGGCGCACCCACCAGTAGCACGGGCGTAGTGGGACGCTTGGAGCACAGTTCGTCGAAGAACACCTCGAAGTTGCGTCTGATCAGGTCAGGCGACAGGTTGTGGTACGGATCGCATACATATACCGCCGCGTCAAGTTCCGCCAGCATCGTCGCCGCGGCGGGATCCAGACGCGCCCCGCCGGAGAAACCGAGATTCACGATCGGCCGCTTCAGCTTACGCTCGAGACGCGACGTGAGCGCGAGTCCGGGACGTATGTTGAACGCGCCATGGATGATGCTCGTGCCGTCTTCATAGTTGCTATCCTTTCATTCTTCATTTTTTTGTTCTTTTAGTCCCGTCCGACGTAGGTGAATTCAACGCGGCCGAGCGGCTCGACAACGCCGAATTCGTACCAATCGAGGGGATTGCGGCACGGCACAGTGGAATCGACGAACTTGAACCCGAAACGGAACTTGCCGCGCGCGGTAAGTCCCAATGCCTTGCGCGACACCTTGAGGCGCATCTCGTCGCCGACGACATTCATTTCGCCCAGATCATTCACAGCCTTTCCGTCTAAGAGAATACGCATGAAATCGCCATCGCCCGCCCTGCCGACGATTGGCTTCTGCGTCTTCACACGGAAGGCAATGCTTTGCGCGTCGTGCGCCACATCGATCCAAAGCGGCGCGTTGCGCTGCGTGCGGTTCACGTAGTTCGTGCCGTAGCCCGCGTGGTTGCGCGGCATAGCGGAGTCGGCGAAGCAGCGGTAACGCTTCCACGCGACGGGAGAATTGGGGGACTCGTCGTCTGTAAGGTCCTTAAAACGCCGCACATTATCGCGCAGCATGAGGAAGAAGTTGTCGCCGTATCCGCCGCGCATCATCTCGATGTCACGCGAATATTCGAAGTTCGCGCAGTCGACGAACATCACGGGGCGGTCCGGACGGTCCTTCCGACGCCAACGTCCAGCAATCCATTCGTTCCAGCCCGTGACAAGCACGATGTCCGGCTTCGCCTCGTGCGCCCGGTCCCACTGCTCCTGAAAATTGTACCCCTTCGTCCAGGCACCTGGCGCGGGGTCGTTCACGCCGTTGTGGAACGCGCGCCCCCAGTTGCCCTTCTCGCCGTACATGACGGAATCGCCGAAGCGGCATGTCGGATGCTGCGCGACGGACACGTTCATCACGCTTTTCGACACCTTCTCGCCGGGGAACACGCGCTGCGGACGCGTGAAGTCCATCCACGGCCACCCGCCCTTCTTCGCGCGCTCGTTCGGCCACTGCGACTTGACGACCGTGAAGAAATTCTTCGTCTCGGCATCGCACTCATCCTCTTTCGCCACGATCACGGGACGCCCGTCCAACGCAAACCACGTGTCCTTGGCGAAACCCGGCTTGTAGATTGCATCGTAAATACGCCGCACCGTCTTGCCGGAAGCAGTGTTCGTGTAGAACATCACCTTAGGGATGCGCCACCCCGCATCATGGTATTCCTGGAGAATACGCATCACCAGCATCGCGTTCTTCTTGTAGATGACGGCGTTCGTGGTGTCGAAGAAGAGGAAGTCGATGCCCGCCTGCATGATGAGTTTCATGTGGCGGCGCACGACCCATTCATCGTCGGAGAAGTAGTACCCATACAGCGGCTCGCCCCAGTGGTGGTATGCCCCCCACGGACCCCAAAGCGGAGAATTCGGTTTGTCGCCAGCCTTTGGATCCGCCTCAAGGATCTTCGTCACGTCGTAGGGTCCTTTGCGTCCATGCTCGCCGAGCCATAGAAAGTAGAAAAGCCCCACCTGCCTGTCTTTCTCCGCGCTGCCAAAGCAACAAGATGTTGCGGCCAGCGCCGCGACGGCGAGTAATCGTGCAATTTTGCCCATTTCGCCTATTTCCCTCCTTTGCTCGCCCTCAGTCGTCGACGATTTGGCATACTTCCTTGAGGCGCAGCGCAAGGGAATAGGCGAACTTGCGAATCTCCCAGAGATCGGCGTTGGGGTCTTTCCTGAACGCGGCGATCTTCGTCGTGGGCAGGTCACACATCGGCACGAGTTCGCACGCCTCCAGAAGGTTCGCCGCCACTTCGCAGGCATCGAGGAGGGGCTTCTTGTCCATCTTGCGATTTGCGAACGTAGATGCCTTGGTGTTGTCGTCGAGCGCAGTTCGAATGAGCTTGAGCGCCCTGTCGGCCTGGCCCTCGCGGTTGGGGTTCGGCGGAATGACCGCGCACGTTTCGCCGCGGTTCCTGAAGCACCCGAACATCGCGGCGATTGTCCCGGCGTCGCGGATCGTGCCGTCCGGGTAGAAGATGCCGTGCTCGTCGAAGCACCTGCCGTCAATGATTAGGTTGAAGAGGACCCATCCCATCTTGTACTCTTGGCACAGCTGTAGGGCCATCTCGTAGGAGTTGGCGCGCGCGAGGCAGCCCGTCTCGGTCTGGAGCACCTGCTTGCCGAGCTTGCGTCCCCATTCCGCCGCCTTGGCGTAGTTGCGGCGACCGGCCGCGCGCGAGGCGCTGTAGTCGTGGAATGAGATTACATCCAGCCGTTCCGCCGTCGTCTGCTCAATCTCGTACGCCGTCGTGTAGCCCACCGTAAACAGACAGTTAGGCGCGGACTTCCGCGCCACGTCGATCTCGCGCCGGAGGAACGCCCAGGTCGTCTCCGCGCGCACCTTTCGCACGTCGCCCGTCGCGTTGGACATCCACGGGTTGCACAGCGGCTCGTTCATCATGTCGAACATGAGAAGCCCCGGCTCCTCCTTGAGAGCCTTCACGATCGCCTCGGTGAAGCTGTCGGCGGCGGCGTACGCCTCGGGCTGAATGCTCTTCGGATCGAGTCCGTTGCCGTTGAAGAGAATCGGCATCGACTTGTATCCGCAAGAGTGGCATACGCGCACGAAATCGACGACCTGCTTAATGTATCTGTCCCCCGCCTTCGCATACGCGATTCTGCTGAGCCAGAAACGCACCGTGTTGAGCCCGACGCGCGTACCATACGCAAGTTCCCTGCGTACGGTCGTCTCCGGATGGATTCCGTAACACACGCCGCGAATCTTAGAGCAGTCAACCACAGGCTTTTGACCGGCCTGTGGTTTTGCAAACGCTGGCGACGCTAACATCGCCGCGCACGCAACCGCGAAAAGCGTCGCGCACTTGTTCATCTTCGGCATGGGCATCATGGCAACAGGTCAGGGAGAGACCCACACCTGCGTCTGCTGCTGCTCATAGTGACCAGGCTGCCATGTGCGCACGACTGTGCCCTGCGGCGTCGTCTGGTCTACATAGCGGCCCTCCACCCACACGTTTTGCACGCGCGTCTCGTAGTGGCCGACGGGCTGCTGCTGAACAACGACCGGAGCCGGCTGCTGCACGATGACCTGCGGCTGAGGCGCCACGACGACGGGTTGAGGCGCCACGACGACCGGAGCCGGGGCTACATACGGCCGCGGATGCGTGGCGTCGTAGATCGTGGACGCGAGAAGCCCCGCACCGAGGATTCCAGCGCCAATGGCGAAGCCCGTGCCGCGGTGGTGGTGGTGGTGATGGGCGAAGGCCGTGGTGGTCGTGGCGGCCATCAGCACGATCATAAGCATTTTAATCATCTTGTTCATGGTTTTTCTCCTTGTTGTTAAGCAGCGACGCGGCATGCGCCGTCTGACATCTGGTTAGGCGGACGGCAAGGTCAGAACTGACCGCGTCCGCAACATTTTTTGTATTTTTTTCCGCTCCCGCACGGACAGGGGTCGTTGCGGCCCACGACCGGTGCGCCGGCCGCAGGCGCGCCGGGCGGCGGCGGACGGCGTGCGGGCACTGCGCGCACCGGGCGCCCCGCAACCTGGCTCATCATTGACGCGAAGACGTCCTGCGTGCTCTCTGGCGTCGGCTGCGCCGGTGCGGCAGGACGTGGAGCTGCGGGACGTTCCTCTTCTCCGTTACCGTCGAACGCCTCGCCATTTGTGCGCACCCGCGGCTGCGAAGCAGCGAGCATCCTGCGCATGTTCTGCGCCGTTGTGGCCCGGAACTCGGTGTTCGCTACGGACGTCTTGATCGTCATCATGAGGTTTTCGAACATGCCGAACGCCTCGCGCTTGTACTCGATCAGCGGATCGCGTTGTCCGTAGGAGCGGAGGTTCACGCTGTGGCGCAGGTCGTCCATCGCGCGCAGGTAGTCCTGCCACTCGCGGTCGATGCACTGGAGGAACACGCCGCGCTCCATGGACGGCAGTACGCGCGGGTCTTCGCTCGCGCACTTCGATTCATAAGCCTCCTTCACACGCCCGAACACGAGTTCCGCCGACTTCTCCGGCATGCCCAGGAGCGGCGTGAGCTCCTCTTCCGTGGCCGTGACGGGGAACGTCACGCCGAGCCACTGGAGGAAGTCGCCCACCTGCGCGTCCTTTGCCTCGCACAGGAAACGCTCGCACTGCGCGAACACGAGGTCGTTCATCACGTCGAGGATCGTGCCGTGAACGTCCTCCGGCGTCCCGGAGAGGATCGAGCCGCGCAGGTCGTACACGATCGTGCGCTGCTTGTTCATCACATCGTCGAACTCGAGCGTGCGCTTGCGGATCGCGTAGTGCTGCTGTTCAACGCGGCGCTGGGCAGTCTCCACGCTCTTGTTCAGCCAGCGGTGCTCCATCACCTCGCCTTCCTTCATGCCGAGGCGCTGCATAATGCCGCTGATGCGCTGCGAGCCGAAGAGGCGCATGAGCGGGTCTTCGAGCGAGATGTAGAACTGCGAGCTGCCGGGGTCGCCCTGGCGCGAGCAGCGTCCGCGCAGCTGGCGGTCGATGCGACGCGACTCGTGGCGTTCGGATCCGATCACGTGCAGCCCCTGCGGACGCTCTTCGAGGAGGTCGCGGATCGTCTTCGGCGAACCTGGCATCTTGTCGTCGAGCTTCAGCTGGCCCTTCACGATCTCCTGCGGAATCGTCACCACGCCGGGGCCGAGCTTGATGTCCGTGCCGCGGCCCGCCATGTTCGTGGCGATCGTCACCGCGCCGGGCTGTCCGGCGAGCATCACGATCTCGGCCTCGCGCGCGTGGTTCTTCGCGTTCAGCACCTCGTGCGGGATCTTCGCGACCTTGAGGAGACGCGAGAGGATTTCGGACGTATCGACCGTCACGGTGCCGAGCAACACGGGCTGGCCCGCCTCGTGGCGCTTGCGCACCTCCTCGATGATCGCCTTGTACTTCTCGCGCTGCGTGCGGTAGATCTGGTCGTTGCCGTCGATGCGTCGGATCGGGCGGTTCGTGGGGATCACCACCACGTCGAGCTTGTAGATGTCCTTGAACTCGCGCGCCTCGGTCTCGGCCGTGCCGGTCATGCCCGCGAGCTTCTTGTAGAGGCGGAAGTAGTTCTGGATCGTGATCGTGGCAAGCGTCTGGCTCTCGCGCTCGATCTCGACGCCTTCCTTGGCCTCGACGGCCTGGTGGAGGCCGTCCGACCAGCGGCGGCCCGGCAGGATGCGGCCCGTGAACTCGTCAACGATGTAGACGTGGCCGACGCCCTGCGCGTCCGGCTGCACGACGTAGTCGACGTCCTTTTCGTAGAGGCAGTAGGCGCGCAGGAGCTGGTCCACCACGTGTACGCGGGCGGAGCGCTCCATGAAGTCCGCCTGCGCGATGCGCTTCTTCTCGGCCTTCTCCTCGGCGGACATCTCCTTGTCGCCGTCGAGACGGCTCATCTCGCTCGCGAGGTCCGGGATCACGAACATCTGCGGATCCTTCGGGTTCATCTTGTCGCAGCCCTTGTCCGTGAGGGCCACCTCGCGCGTGCGCTCGTCGATCGTGAAGTAGAGCTCGCCCCGGAGCGCGATGCCCTCCTCCTTGTGCATCTCGCTGAGCATCTGCATCTCCACATCCTCGTGGAGCTTGCGGATGGACGCCTCCTCGAACATGTGGAGCATCTGCTTGTGCTTCGGCATCGAGTGGTACACCTGGTAGATGCGCTTCTTGCAGCCCCACTCGTCGCCGTCCGCGAGCGCCTTCTTCGCCTGCGCGATGAGGTCGTTGCACTGCGACGTCTGTATGCGGACGATGGACTCTACGAGCGGCTTCATCGCGGTGTACTGCGCGCTCGTGGAGATCGTCGCGGGGCCGGAGATGATGAGCGGCGTACGGGCCTCGTCGATGAGGATCGAGTCCACTTCGTCCACGATCGCGAAGTGGTGCCCGTTCTGCACCACCTGCTCGGGGGTCTGCGCCATGCCGTTGTCGCGCAGGTAGTCGAATCCGAACTCGCTGTTCGTGCCGTACGTGACGTCGCACAGGTACTGCGCGCGGCGCTCGTCGGAGTCCATCGAGTTCTGGATGCAGCCAACGGTGAGACCGAGGAACTTGAGGAGGTGGCCCATCCACGTGGCGTCGCGGCGCGCGAGGTAGTCGTTCACCGTGACGAGCTGCACGTTCTTGCCGGCGAGCGCGTTCAGGTAGAGCGGGAGCGTGGCGACGAGCGTCTTGCCCTCGCCCGTCTGCATCTCGGCGATCTTGCCCTGGTGGAGCACGATGCCGCCCACGAGCTGGCAGTCGAACGGGACCATGTCCCACGTGAGCGTGTGGCCGCAGACCTCCTCGGTCGTGCCTACGAGACGGCGGCAGGCGTTCTTGACGAGAGCGAAAGCCTCCGGCAACAGCTGGTCGAGCGTCTCGCCCTTGGCGAAGCGCTCCTTGAATTCCGCAGTCTTCTTCGGGTAGTCCTCGGCCGTGAAATGCTGTGCCTCGTACTCGTCTTCAATTTTTTTAATCTGGTCCACGATGGGCGCAATCCGCTTGAGATCGCGCTCATTCTTGGTACCGAAAAGCAGTTTCAAGATGTTCATGGGGAAGATTATACCAAAACTCCGTGCAGAATGGGGAAAAATGTTGGCATCACGTCAGAATTACGCCGGCGCATACCATGAAACGGCATCGTGGCCGAGGTCAAGGGAGGAAAGGAATTCGCGGAATGGGGCGTTCTTTGCGGTGGGAACGCAGTCTATGCCGGCGAGCGGAAGGTTTTCTGAGGCGAGTTCATGCCGCACGTGGTTGATCGCAAAGTGCTCCAGCGTACGCCCCATCGCGCGACAGCTCATCACGAAGTCGGTCACGCGCCCCGTGGCGCAGTCGTAGACAACATAGCACACAAGCCCCATCTCGCCAAAGGCGTCACCGGCGCGGAACGTCCACACGCGGTACGCGGGATCGGCGATGAGCGCGGCTATCTCCTCGGCCGAGCGTCGGATTGTCGTGGCGTTGAACTGGTTCGTCTTCCCCGCCATCTGCGCGAGGCGCGGCACGTCCTCGGACGTGGCGCGCGCAGCCTTCACCGTAAGGCGCAACCCCTGCAAGTAGTCCTGTACGGTCGGTAGCGTACGCGCGAACGCGCGCCGGGCCGCCTCCGCCTGGTACATCTCCGTGCGTGCGCGATCTTCCGCCGTGCCACCGACGGACGCGAAGAAATATTGTTCGAGACGACGAAGGAACTGCGCGGGACTTGACAGATCCGCTGGAAACGGCGGTACGGACACCTCCGGCAAGTGCGCCTTCATCTGCGCGCGCTCGTGCGGGTTGTCGTCCACGAACACGACCGAATCCGGCGCGAGGTTGAGTTCGCGGCAGGCATCCAACAGGTTACCCGCCTTCGGCGACCAGTTCACGCGCGTTGCGGTGAAATCGTCAAGCGAAAGCGGCATGTCTGCACGCGCAAGCGCGACAGCGAGAGGTACGCGCCCTTCCCCGATGGGATCGTTCTTGGACAGAAGAACAAGCAACACGCCGCGCGCCTTGAGCGCAAGAAGTCCCTTCTGGAAATCGACGTAGGGCGACACGGCGGCTGAGCCGTCCTCGGAAACGATTCCGTTCCAGAGCGTGTTGTCCGCGTCGACGGCGAGGATTTTTTTCGGTACGGCCGCGACGGGTGGCGACCTTCCCGTTGAAGTAGCAAAGAAGAACTCTTCTTCGATTGTCTTGAGGCCCGCGAGAGAAAAAGGCATGGATGCTAATTTGCGCATGCGCTCGTCCCAGAAGCCAGGCGTTTCTGCGGCAAGCGTCGCGAGGTCTGGTACCACAACGTGCGCAGGGGCAAGGGCGTTGAGAAGTTGTTGGTCGGGTAGAGTTGTCCCACCGTCCATCACTAGCAGCGCGGCGTCGGGCGCGAACGCATGGAGTCCGCTCGCGGGATCAAGTACCTCCTGACGCCAGGTGTCAAAGCCGGATGGTACGTACACCTCGTGTCCCGCGCGACGGAAATCCTGCGCAAGGAAATCGAGCGTGACGTTGCCGAGGAGCGCGATTTTCACAGCTCGACAACGCCCCTTTCACAGGTGGGGGAAAGCTCAACGAATGCGGTGGCGGCGGAAAGGCCCGCGCCGAAGCCGGCGAGGAGAGCGAGTGGTGGGGGCGTGCGGCGGTCGCGGGGCGACCGCCCTACCGTGCTGCCGGCAGCTAGGGTGAGGGGGACAGAACAGGATCCGGGGTTGGCGTAGAGTTCGCCGCTGGTGAGCAATTGGTCTGAAAGGTTGAGAGCTTTTGCGAGCTGGCGCACCATGTACATGTTAGCCTGGTGCGGTACGAAGAAATCGGGCATTCCAGTTTCGGCTAGGAACGCGCGCAGGAACTCGGTCACGGGGCCCGCCACGAAACGGAACACGCCGAAGCCGTCCATGCGGATCTTGCCATCCACGCCGCAGCGCAGTACGTCCGCGCCCGCGCCGTCCGTGCGGAACGCGAACCGTGCGGGCCCGCCCGTCGCGGAGACGCGCGTGGCGGTGGCGGCGTCGCCCATCACGGCGAGCGTGTTGGGATCGGAGGCGTCCACGTATGCACTCTGGACGTCGCCGTCGACGAGCAGCACCAGCTTGCCCGTGGCGCACGCGAGCTGCCCCGCGACGAAGAGCCCGTATGGATATCCGCTGCAGGCGAGCCCTACGTCTAACGCTGCGACATCCTGCGGCAGACCAAGCGCGTGCTGGAGGCGGATCGCGAGCGCGGGGAAGCGGTCGGGATGCGAGAACGTGACTGCCACCACGCCGCCGATTTCAGACGGCTCCACGTCCGCAAGCGCACGGCGTGCCGCAGGGAGGACGAGGTCGAACACGCCCTGTTCCTCGGCTGCCACGCGGCGCGTTGTGAAACCTGTCGCCTTCACTATGCTTTCCGCTTTCGCCGGCCCCACAAGATCGGAGAGGAGCGCAAGGTTGTCGACCGCGCGCGCGGGCACGCAGCCAAATACTGATTCAATCGTGAGTGCCGGCAGTTCGATCATGGCGTGACAGGACGCAGGGTGTAGGAATATCCGTGGCGGTGATTCTTGAAGTCTATGTCGCCGTTCGCCTGGCGCACGATTTCAGCCACAAGCGTGTCGCCCGCGCTGATACGGCGCGTCGTGCCATCGTCATCCACGCGCAGGGCAGGGGCGACGACGCGGCGCAGCGTCTCGGCATCGATATTGACGTAGGCGAGGTCCGCGAGCGCGTACTCGGGCTCGAACGCACGCGGCACCTGGGCCGCGCGTTCGCATGTGACGGTGTGCGGTTTCGTGAGCGTGATCGTGAGCAGACGAAGCTGCGGCGCGAGGAATACGACCGTCAGTTTTTCGCCATCGCCCTTTAAGACGCACTGCGCAGAGAACGCCTGGTCCTTCCATGATCCATTCGCCGCCTGCACGCGCGTGCCCTTCAAGCCGATCAGGGCCTCCACGAGCGGCGCCGTATCGAGCAACACGCCATCGGCAACGCGCACTGGCACGGGGGTATCGCGCACGAGCGTCGTGGAGCAGCCGGCGAACAACACCGCCGCAAGCAGCAGAAAGGCAGCCTTCATGCAAATCACGCGCGGACGGCTACAGCTCGCGGATCTTGATGTTGCGGAAGGAGACGGTAGAGTCCGTGTGGTCCTGCAGCTTGATGCGGCCCGTCGGCGCCTCGCCCCAGTGTTCGCCGGGCTTCTGGTTCTTCACGTACTTCGACTTCGCCACGATTGCGCGGAATTCCTCGCTGCCGCGCTCGTACTCGATCACCTTGCGTCCGTTCAACCAGTGCTCCACGTGCGTGCCCTTCGACACGATCTTCGCCGTGTTCCACTCGCCGAGCGGCTTGACGTACGGCTCGGCGTTGGCGGGAATCATGTCGTAAAGCGAGGCCACGCGGCGGCACTTGCCGTCGCGTCCCTTCGTGGAGTCGGGATGGGCCTCGTGGAGAATCTGGTATTCCTCGCACGTTCCCTTGAACAGCTTCTGGTTGTAAAAGTACTTGATGCCGCTGTTCGCCGCTTTCGTAAGGCGGAAGTCGACGGACAGCTCGAAGTCGCGGTAGTCCTTCACGGTCACGAGGTCGCCGCCGCCACCGAGCGCGGCCTGTTCCTTCGGGAGCTTCTTGCCGCGTACGCCGCTACGGGGCAGCACGGTGAGGACGCCGTCCTCGATTTTCCAGCCCTTCGTGGGCGGCGTCTTGCAGCCGTTCTTTTCGCCCACCCAGCCGTTGAGCGTCTTGCCGTCCCAGAGGAGCTGCCAGCCTGCGGCCTTCTCGGCGTCGGTGAGCGTATTGGGGGCCTCGGCGCGGACACTGAGGCACGCCGCCCCGAAAAGTGCTGCCGCGAGGGAGATGAAATGCGTGGTTTTCATGTTTTTCCTTTCTTTGGCTAATGGAAATCTTACAGTTTTTCCAGAATGCCGCGGATCGAACGCTCGCGCGCCTCGATCGCCTCGCAGAGGCGAAACTGTACGCGCGCGCGGTTGAGGTTCTGGCCTGGCTGGCGCACCTTGAAGTAGATGTCGCCCGCGAGGTAGTCCTGGAAGAAACGCAGTCCCAGTTCGAACGGAACAAGGCGGATCGCGTCGTAGAGGTGGGCGCGGTCGGCGTCCGTGAGGAACGCGCCGGCCTCCGCCATATATCCCTTGCAGAACGCGGCGCAGAGGTTTTCGTCAAACGTCACCTTGCCGAGGTTCAACTCCTCCTCGCCGACAGGGTTGCAGAGCGAGCGGATGGCGTCGCCGAAGTCGATGTGCGCGAGGCCGGGAGAGACGGTGTCGAGGTCGATCATCGCTGTGCCCTTCCCGGTAAAGTCGTCGATCATGATGTTGTTCACCTTCGGGTCGCCGTGGAACATGCGGCGCTTCAGCTCGCCGCTCGCCTCCGCCTTCTCGAGGCAGACGGCGAAGTCGCGCCTATCCTCGATGAACTTCGCGAGGCGGCGCGCCTCCATGGAGGCGGACAGGAGTTCCTTGGCGATGGCGCTCTTGTCAAGCGTCTCGTCGTACTGGTGCATGTAACCGCTCGTGATGTGGAAACCCGGCAGCGGGTCGGTGACCGTGGCGGGGTCCATGTCCGAGACGAGATAGTGAAAATGCCCAAGCGTCGCGCCGCACTCAAGCACGTGCTCCGGACTCTGCGCCGTGTCGAACGCATGGGCGGAGAGGATGCGCGTGATTACGCGCCACACGTCGCCGTGTTCGTCCGTCACGAAATCCGCCCCGTCCTTAGTCTTGACGATACGCGGCATCTGCCACACGCGGTCGTCGCGTCCGGCGGCGGCGTCCGCCTCCAGCTTTTCGTGGCAGTGGAGGGTTATGTTGTGCATG